>CALKUN010000163.1 GCA_937996675.1 uncultured Candidatus Saccharibacteria bacterium | reverse complement strand
CGTCGCAGCTGCCCTTTCGACCAGGTCGCCGCGATGCTCTTCCGGCAGGACGGGTACTGCCAAGACGGCGCCGCACCACACACAGTTCGAGCCCTCCTCAACGTCCACGGCGAGGCAGCCGGGGCACTGCCGAGGCTTCGGGCAGCTGAACTTCGCGACGCCGTTGCCGGGTCTTAGCTTCGTCGCCCACTTGGCGTCGGCTGCAAGGCGGAAGCTGTCGCAATGATCACCGTCATGCCAGATGAGAGCGCCGTGTCGTTCCAAGTTGCCAGCGTGGGAAAGGACGTAGCACTCGGTCTTCACAGGCGAGCACGCCAGACCCTGCCAGCTTCGCGCTAAGATGGTTTCAAGGTCGTCGCCATACCACGACCGCACGGCGCGGCCTTGACGCTGCATCCACGCTCCCATTGACGCCGTCGCTCCCGCGTCGATTAGGACGCACAGCGGCAGGTATCGCGGCGGCTCCATCGGTGCGTCAGACTCGGCCGTTGGCCAGAAGTCGCGCAGCTCGGGCAACACACCGTCGAGGACTCGTTGTCGCAGCGTCAGACATTCGGACGCCGATAGCTCGACATGAGGGCAGCGAAGCACTCTCCACGCCTCTAAGGCGTCGTCTCCCTGTGGTAGCAGCATCTCATACGACGCCCTGCTGTCGAAGCCCTCGTCGAAGATGTTGCTGCCGGCGCAGAGCACCTGCACACGTCCCATCGCCAGGCCGACGAGCAGTCGCCGCCGCTGCGCCGTCGTCATGCTGCCGTCGATGTGGGCGGCAGAGACGCCGGCCTCGATGAAGCGCTGCATCAATAATCTACTGTGATCTATCGAATATGCGCGGCATATCGTCGGCAGCCCTTGTGCTCGCAGCTGCCACGTCGCCACGACGTCGCCGACGATGCCCGGCCTGATGACGACCTCGTCGGGGTCGCCTTCAGGTAGTGGCGCGGAGTAGTAGCGTGGGGGCAGGATCACACCCTGCTGCATGAGCTGACGAGGTGTAGATATTTCTACGAGCGCATCCGTCACGTCAGCGAGGCCGCGACCATCGAGACGGTAGGGCGTAGCTGTCAGCAGGAGTGCGTAGACGTATTCAAATGTCTGCTTTAGCTTCTGTAGAATGACGTCATATACGTTAGAGCGGATGCGGTGTGCCTCGTCGACGATGAGCAGGCAACGCTTGAACGGCTGCCCCTTGCTGTCGACGGCGGCGACGAAGTCGCGACGCACTAGCGTCGGAGCTGAGCAGAACTGGAGCGCCTGAGTGCTGTCCTCTTTGCGCCCTGCTTTGAGGAACGCAGACCGGATCTTTAGATGGTTGAATCGTTGGGCCGGTTGATCGATGAGGGTTTCTGTATGTGCGATATATACTATCTGTGCCCACTCATGCTCTAGTGTCGGCACCATGAGTAGCTCAGCTACAAACGTCTTGCCTGCACCTACAGGACCCACAACGACGACGCGACGCTTACCCTGTCGCCACAGCGTCTTGACGGCCTCGACGGCGTCGGCCTGGTATTGTCGAGGCTGTCGCGACACAGTTACGTGATAGTGCTGATGTAGTACATTGTCGTCGCGACGACGTCGCCGACGCGCTTGCGAAGCCGCTGCCACAGCGACGGCGGCGGCATGTAGTGGATGCAGGGCAAAGCATTACCACAGAGCTCACCGAAGCCTACCATCTGCGTACATGTCGGGGTTGGCGACACTAAGTGCGAATGGGAGACACCTGTTTCTGTTTCCAGTCGAGAGACAATCTTTTGAG
>CALKUN010000162.1 GCA_937996675.1 uncultured Candidatus Saccharibacteria bacterium | reverse complement strand
AGGCCGCCGCAGGAGCTGTCCAAAAACAGCTGAAGTACGAGGGTGACACCATGGGGCACTGCGTTGGAGGCTATTGCGACGACGTGCTGAGCGGTAATACCAAGATCTTCTCTTTGCGTGATGCTAAAGGCGAGCCGCATGTAACTATTGAAATGTTGCCGCCCGCTGATCAAAAACTGGTATCAAAGGCTAAAGAAGCTGAGCGTGTGTTTACCGAGGAGACAGGGCTGCCTTTTGATCCAGTAGAAAACGATGATTTTATGGAATGGGCTTTATCCGATGGTTATGAGCGCTATGGCGATGTGCTTGCTACAAATATAAGCCCAGGCTACTCAATAAAACAAATTAAGGGCAAACAAAACTTAGCGCCTAAAGAGGACTACCTACCGTTTATAAAAGACTTCCTGGCAAACCCGTATCATGGAAGTACTTGGGGTGAAGATATAGGCGATCTTGATACTCTTGGCTTGAGTCCTGAGGACTTAGCAAAAATCCCCAGAGGCTATGCCCAAGGCGGTCTAGTTGGCAAGCAGGACTTTAATGGCGTGGTAGGTTACATTCTCGACTAAGGAGCTCATAATGCCTTTGAAGAAGTCTACAAGTAAAAAAGCAGTCTCTGAGAACATCAAGACTGAAATGAAGGCCGGAAGGCCCCAAAAGCAGGCTGTAGCTATTGCGCTCAGCGTGCAACGTCAAGCAAAGGCCAACAAGCGTGGAAAATGAACTGAATCCGCTTACGTTGGGCGACATGCCCAAAGAGTACATTGAGAACGACGACGGCTCAGTAGACGTGCCAAGTGATTTGTTTCTTGACAGCCCCGTCGTGCCTGAGTTTAGCGCAAACCTGGCGGAGGTGTTTAGCAGGAGCACGCTCAGCAAAGCCGCCACTGAGCTTGTGGACCTTATCGAGAAGGACCGCGAGGCTCGTAAAAAGCGGGATAAGCAATACGAGGAAGGTCTTCAACGCACCGGGCTTGGCGACGACGCGCCAGGCGGGGCCGAGTTTGC
>CALKUN010000161.1 GCA_937996675.1 uncultured Candidatus Saccharibacteria bacterium | reverse complement strand
GATGTGACTCAGACGTGCGTGCAAAGCACTCTGAATAAACAAGGAAGGGCAGAACCTATTGCAGTAGCTGCAGACTTACGAGACGCTCTGCGTCAGTCATGTGAAGATTCTTTCGAGGTCTACGATACAGCTATACAAGATGGGCTCACTCGCGAGCTATCCCGCACCGTGCTGCCCCTCTCGACGTACACCACCTGGACATGGAAGGTCAATCTGCACAACCTTTTGCACTTCCTAGGGCTGCGTCTCGACCCGCACGCACAATATGAGATCAGGGTCTATGCTGACCAGCTCTGGCAGTGGGTTTGTGCTTGGTGCCCAATCGTCGCTGAGGCGTTCACTGACTATCGGCTGGAATCGATGACGCTAAGCCGGTTGGAAGTCGAGGCGCTGCGCAAACTATACGCACATACGAGTCGCGATCAACTCGGCGTAGCACTGGAAAATGCTCAAATTACAATGAGTTCGCGAGAGCGCGTCGAGTTCATGGATAAACTCGCCAAACTCCGCTAGCGACGTGCAAACCGCTCTGCAAGTGCTATTCTTCTTGGATGACACCCAACGGCCTGCCTCCCGATTGGCGCTCTCGAATCACTCCCGACCACGTGACCTCCCTCGCACCTGACCAAGTTTTCGTCTTCGGCTCCAACCTTCGCGGCATCCACGGTGCGGGCGCAGCTCGGCAAGCCTGGCAACAGTTTGGCGCTCAACGTGGCGTAGGCGAGGGGCCTACCGGGCGGTGCTACGCGCTGCCGACGAAACGCACGCCTTGGGAGAAAATGAAACTGTGGGAGGTTGAGCACGGCGTCGAGATGTTCCTGGCCTACGCTCGACAGTGCTTCACCTACAACCCCGTCGAAACCTTCCTAGTCGTCGAGGTCGGATGCAAACTAGCAGGCTTTACGCCCGAGCAGATCGCGCCGCTGTTCAGACCATCTCCCAATGGTCTACCACCTAATCTGTGGCTGCCCCTGTCGTTTTGGAATGTGCTGGCAGAACATGGCGGACAATGAGCACACCTCAGCTCCGCCCCTACCAGCTAGCTGCAATTGAAAGCATACGCACGCACTGGTCTGCCGGACGCAACAACGTCTGCCTGGTCATGCCCGTTGGAGGTGGAAAGACGCTTACAGCAGCACACATGATCAAGCGCGCTCTGACTGAAAGTCCAGACGTTGACGTGTTCTTCCTTGCGCACCGGATTGAGTTGATTGATCAACCGTCGCGCATATTCACAAAGCTCGGAATCAAGCACGGCGTGATCAAGGCTGGCGTCAAGCCCGACGTGCACGCCAGAGTGCAGATAGCCTCTGTGCAGACGCTAGCTAACCGTGAAGTCGAGGCTTACACAGCTTCAGGGACGAAGCCTGGTCGATATGCGCTAATCATTCCAGATGAGTTCCACCGCTATAAGGCTCAATCTAACCGCCGTATCGTGCGCGAGCTTAAGCGTAGCTACTCCGACTCGTTTACCGTGGGGCTCACCGCTACCCCCTACCGCCTCGACGGTCAAGGACTGCAGGATGTGGCTGACGCTCTAGTTGAGGCTGCTACCCCGCCCCAGCTCATCGCAGATGGGTTCATCACTGAGGGCACGGTCATCG
>CALKUN010000160.1 GCA_937996675.1 uncultured Candidatus Saccharibacteria bacterium | reverse complement strand
GGCTGGATTCAAGCCAGAATGGATGGCAATCCAGGAACTTCCTGTTATTGCTCCAGACTTGCGACCAATGGTTCAGCTCGATGGTGGCCGATTTGCTGCTTCAGACTTGAACGACCTCTACCGACGAGTCATCAACCGTAACAACCGTCTCAAGAAACTCTATAACCTCGAAGCTCCTGAAGTTATCTGCCGAAACGAAAAGCGCATGCTCCAGGAAGCTGTTGACGCCCTCATCGACAACAACGCTCGACGTGAGCGTGCTGTCACTGCTGTAGGCGGTAGCCGTAAGAAGCTCAAGAGCCTCACGGACCTCCTCAAGGGTAAGCAAGGTCGATTCCGACAGAACCTTCTCGGTAAGCGTGTCGACTACTCAGGACGATCGGTTATCGTTGTTGGACCACACCTCTCACTCGATGAATGTGGTATCCCAAAGACGATGGCGCTCGAGCTGTTCAAGCCATTCGTTATCTCTCAGTTGATCGCCAAGGAGTACGCCCACAACGTGAAGAGCGCAGCTCGTATGATCGAGCGAGCTCGTACCGAAGTCTGGGACACACTCGAAGAGGTCATCACCGGTAAGTACGTTCTCTTGAACCGTGCACCAACTCTCCACCGACTCAGTATTCAGGCTTTCCGCCCGGTACTGATCGAAGGTAAGGCAATCCAGCTTCACCCACTTGTATGTTCAGCTTTCAACGCTGACTTCGACGGTGACCAGATGGCTGTGCACGTCCCGCTATCAGATGCCGCCCAAAAAGAAGCTCGTGAAATCATGCTGGCCTCAAAGAACCTTCTCAAGCCATCAAGTGGTGAGCCAATTGTGAATCCATCACACGAGATTGTGCTCGGATGTTTCTACATGACCAGCCTCAAGCCAGGTGAAAAAGGTGAAGGCAAGGCCTTCTCTAGCATGGAAGAGGTTCAGATGGCCTATCAGCAGGGTGACATTCACCTGCGCGCTACCATCAAAGTCCTCATGAACGGTGAAGTCGTCGAGACTTCAGCCGGACGTATGCTCTTCCACGAAATCTTGCCTGCTGGAACAGAGTTCCACAACACCCCTATGACCAAGTCGGCTCTCAAGGCTGTACTCGCAGAAATCTTCACACGCCTCGGCGGCGAAGATACGGCTCGAACTGCTAACGAGATCAAGGAAATCGGTTACCAGTACGCAACTGAATCAGGCTTCTCGCTCGGTATGGATGACCTTCAGACACCTGCTCGTAAGGATGAACTCCTCGACGCCGGTGAGACCAAGGCCCAGGCAGTTACCGGTCAGTATCAGCAAGGTCTGATCACCAACGACGAACGTAAGGAACGCACGGTTGATATCTGGAAAGAAGTCGGCGAACAGATCGAAGCTGAGCTCAGCAAAGAACTCGATCCAAACAGCTCGACTCTCGCTATGGATATCGAATCAGGTGCTCGCGCGACGGTAGGACAGGCCAACCAGATGTCAGGTATGAAGGGACTCGTGCTCAACTCTTCTGGAGGTACCATTGAGCTTCCTGTGAAGAGCAGCTACAAGGACGGTTTGACCATCCTCGAGTACTTCATCTCATCCCACGGTGCACGTAAGGGTCTGACTGACACCGCTCTCAAGACCGCCGAATCTGGATACTTGACTCGTCGACTTGTCGATGTAGCTCAGGATGTCATGATCTCGACTGATGACTGTGGTGACACCGTCGGATACACTGTCACTCGTTCCGAAGCTGAATCAGCCGGACAGGACAGCCTCTACCCATGGATCGTTGGACGATATGCTACCAAGGCTATCAAGCACGATGGCAAGACAATCGTGAAGGCTAACACCCTCATTACCGACGATGCTGCCAAGGCAATCGTTGATGCAGAGATTCAGGAAGTGAATATCCGCTCGATCCTGAAGTGCTCACTGTCATGGGGTATCTGCCAGCACTGTTACGGTATCGACCTGGCTCGCGGACAAGAAGTCGTTATCGGTGAAGCTGTCGGTATTATGGCTGCACAGTCAATTGGTGAGCCTGGTACGCAGCTTACTATGCGAACCTTCCACGCCGGTGGTGTAGCTACGGGTGCCGACATTACCCAGGGTCTACCACGTGTCGAAGAAATCTTCGAAGCCCGTAGTCCAAAGGGTGAGTCAATTCTTGCCGAGATCGATGGTATCGCAACCGTGAAGGCTGTCGATAACAAGCAGGTCGTTCGTATCGCTCCAGTCGACATGAAAGTGACTGAGTACGAGATCAAAGAGGGCATGAAGGCCATGGTAAAGTCAGGCGTCAGTGTGAAGAAGGGCGATGTGCTCGCTGCAAACGAAACTGGCAAGCGTACGATCAAAGCTGGTGCAGACGGTACCGTTAAGGTCAACAAGGCCACGATCGACATCACCCACGAGGGTGGAAACGTCAAGGAATACACCTTGCCTGACTACGTTACCCTTAAGGTGTCCAATGGCGACCTCGTTGTCGTCGGGCAGCGCCTCACGGGTGGATCGGTCAACTTGCAAGATATGCTCCGACTACTCGGCGAAGAAGCTGTGCAGCGTTACATCGTTGACGAAGTACAGGCTATCTACGCCAGCCAGGGACAGTCGATCGCCTCAAAGCACATCGAAGTCATCATCCGACAGATGTTCAGTCGAGTACGTGTCGAAGAACCAAATGGTAGCGAGTTTATCTCCGGTGACGTGATCTCCAAGACCACTCTCAAGGAGACAAACGTTGACTTGGCTACTGCGAAGAAGGAAGGTCCATCGTACGAGCAGCTTCTGATGCCGATCTCCAAGATCTCCATCAGCTCTGATAGCTGGCTCTCAGCTGCATCATTCCAGGAGACTATGAAGGTTCTGATCGGTGCATCGCTCCGAGGAAAGACCGACAAGCTCCGTGGACTCAAAGAAAATGTCATCATTGGACGACTGATCCCAGTGGGAACAGGCTTCCGTCCAGAAGAAGACATCGACCGGTAAGTCGGCTCGCGAGGCGGGGATATCCACCCGCCTCGTCCTGACTACTGATCTGTTGACCGCATGACCCCTATCTGTTAAACTAATTGAGTTATACGTACGTTATGTACGCCAAAAAAATACTATATGCCTACAATCAATCAACTCATCCGCAAACCACGAAGCAAAGCGCACGCCAAGAGCAAGTCGCCAGCTTTGATGCGCAGCCTGAATGCCCTCAAGGGTCGTACATCTGTAAAGCCATCACCAATGAAGCGTGGCGTTTGTACCAAGGTCTACACGCAGACTCCACGTAAGCCAAACTCGGCTCTTCGTAAGGTTGCTCGTGTACGTCTCACAAACGGAATGGAAGTAACTGCTTACATCTCAGGTATTGGTCACAACCTCCAGGAGCACTCCGTTGTATTGCTTCGCGGTGGTGCGGTCAAGGACCTTGGTGGAGTTCGATATCACATCGTTCGTGGTACCCTCGACACCGCCGGTGTTGCCAACCGTAAGCAGGGTCGATCAAAGTACGGCGCCAAGCTCGATAAGGGCGGAAAGTAACCATGCCACGTAAGAAAACAGCTTCACTGAAGCGCAACATTGCTCCAGACCTCAAGCACAACTCTGTTTTGGTACACAAAATGATCAATAAGGTCATGCATGATGGCAAGAAGCGTGTCGCTGAAAAGCTCGTGTATGCTGCTCTTGAACAGGCTGCTGTTAAGGCTAAAGTAGAGCCGATCGAGGTTTTCGAAGGTGCTATCAAGAATGTCAGCCCGAATGTCCAGGTGAAAAGCCGACGCGTTGGTGGTGCAAACTACCAGGTTCCTATGGAAGTGAAGCCGGATCGCAAGATTCACTACGCTATGATCTGGATCCTCGACGCTGCACGTCGTAAGGAAGGCAAGAGCTTTGACAAGCTCCTGGCTAATGAACTCCTCGATGCATACAACAACCAGGGTGATGCAGTGAAGAAGAAACTCGACACTCACCAGATGGCTGAAGCCAACAAAGCATTCGCACACTTCGCAAGGTATTAGCATACTAGAAGGGCGACTCACTTCTAGAGTGCCCAACTTCGTTTACTGCCTAAAAATATCCCTCACGGTACGTCATAGTACGCCTCGGGATATTTTTAGTTGTAAGCCTTGCTGGCCATCTCTACAAGGTGAGTCGGCACTCGACTTAAGATGGTCGGATTCTAAGCCAAGTTTACATATGCCGTTATCCTTGACCTAATAATATATCGAGATCGTGTATCTAGACCGCATAGAAAACACCCCTCAACGAGGGGTGTTTTCTCGTTAAGGGGTAGTTGCCCTAAATGGGTGGCAGACCCAGCTTCAGTTGAGCTTCGGCGCTATTCAGGAATTCTCCGTCGCTCTTGAGCCAATCATTGTGCACACTTACGTCAAAAGCGAGAAGCTGCTTGCCGACTGGTTTGCCTTCGCGAACACTTACGGAATAGTCGAAGTTCTGACTGCATTTCAAACAGAGTGGGAGATCGCGAGACCAGTATTCAGTCCATTGGCTGTAACTGCAGTCAGATCGCGTAGCGAAGTTGCTCTCGCGGATGCAACGCATGGACTTGATCGGCTTTACCTTCTTGCAGGCTGCACAGACGGCTTTGTTCTTGCCCTCAAGTGCCGTGACGATAGCGACGACACGTTCATCCCAGTACTGTCGGATGAGCTTATGCTTCAGTTGATTCTTCCGCTTGAGGGCTTCTTTAGCCTCTTCAATGACGGCTTGTTCGGCCGAAGTCTCATCTTGGAGGCTTACAGCCTGGTCTCTCAACTGCAAGAGATCTGTTGTGACATCGGTATCCATAGTCTCTCGTTTCGTAGGTGCCGGACACCCTTATACTATGACTGGTGGATTATTGGGTATACCAATTTGTGATGACTCAAAAAGTTTTGACTCAAAGTACCTTGAAGTAAGCGTAAGGGGGAGTAACATAAGGGTATGCATCATATTCAGCGCAGTATTCTCTCAAAACTCATGGATGAAGATTCGGTTCGGTATGCCGAGCTACAACCCAAGGATATTGGGAGCAATTTATTTACCTACCACCTCAAGCAGCTCAAGCAAGAGAACTATGTCATGCGAACGGGGTGGGGAACGTACAAGTTGACCTCCACGGGCAAGCGCTTCGTAGATGGCTTGAGTCTAGAGACGTTGCGACCTCGAGCCCAGCCAAAGATCATCATATTGCTAGCCTGTCGCGACCGCCTCGGCCGATGGCTGCTCATGAAGCGTAAGGTTCAGCCGCTCCTCGGCCAGGTCGGTTTTCCGTATGGAAAACTTCATCTCGGCGAGAAAATACACGCCGCAGCTCATCGTGAGCTTATGGAGAAAACGGGATTAACTGGCAAAATCGAGCATCGAGGCGATGGGTATATTACGATACGAGAGAACAAGAAGGCGGTCAGCGAGGTCTTCTTCCATCTCTTCTACTGCATGGCACCGAGCGGGTATCTTCAGAGTGAACACAAGGCTGGTGACGTCTTTTGGTCTGATATAGAGGACGATTTTACGCAGCCGCCTTTTATGGCGAGTATGCCTGACCTCGTGCGTGTCATTGAGACTGACGTCGATACTAATGGCCGATTTTTCTTAGAGCTTGAGTACAACACTGATACCGCTACAGGTTGACGCTCCCAATATAATAAGGTATAGTATACCTTATCAGCCTTCCCCGATACAGAGAGTTGGTACGTACCATAATGTCAGTAATCGCACAGTCCAGGAATACACTCACAACCGCCGTGAACAGAAAGAGTCGACCCACTTCCCCGTGATATCGCCAGATACAGCCGTTTCGTCCTGCACAAGGGTGCTTGTGAGGCGAGGGAGCAATTTTAGATGTTGTTGTTGCCTCGATGTCATTCGCTTCAAACGCTTTCTTCGCACGTATTTGGTGCGATATCGCGAAGTGGATCCAATCGAGCATTACCACGAAGATTGCTACGCGAGAATGAATATGCCATATGGCATCCCGTATCGGAGCGGCTATGGCCAATCTGGCGGGATAGCCACCCAAAAAACCGCGTGAATTTAGGGCCGAGGACACTGTCCTCGGCCCGTTCGCTTTTTGACCGGACGCTCCAGGTTCGGTACACTAATCAGGCTATGTTAATTACTGCCAACATCGAAGAGAAGCAAGCTGGCGCCAAAGAGCTCCTCAAGAATATCGAACTCAAACTATCTGAAGGGGAGATTGTTGGGTTTGTTGGGCGTAATGGAGTGGGTAAGACCACGCTAGTAAAGATAATTATGGGCCTCGACAAGGACTTCATAGGTACGGTCGATCAGCAGCCAAATCTCATCGTCCTCTCGACCGAGCAAGAACAACATGATGTTTCGACCGATCTGGCGACGCTCAATTATGTCTTGGATGGCCTGAGAGACTACCGTCGGCTGACGAACATTATTGAGACCTACCCAGACATCATGGGCGAGGACATGGATAAGATTAGTGAATATAGTGATGCTCTCGAGCTATATGATGAGCTCGGCTACTACCACGTCAAAGACCGCGTGATTGAGTCGCTCAAGGCTTACCAGCTTACCGATGATCAGATCAATGGTTCATTCCAAAATTTGTCCGGTGGTCAGAAACGTTTTGCCCAGCTAGTACAGATTGAGTTCTCCAATGCCGATCTCCTCATCCTCGACGAGCCAACCAACCACATGGACTATGTCGCCAAGGGTAGCTTTATTGAGTGGCTCAAAGGAACGCGCTCAGCTGTATTCGTCATCTCGCACGATCGTGATGTTTTGGCTTGTGTGGATCGTATTATTGAGCTCAAGGATAAGCAACTCTACTCATACCCAGGAGACTACGAAGGTTACCTTAAGCAAAATGCCTCCGGGAATGTCAGCGTCATGCACCAATACGAGGTGACAATGAAGACGCTCGAGAACAAGCGCGACTCGCTCAAACAGGCTCTCATTAAGAAGGACCGGTCGCATCAGTCGCCAAACCCATTCATCCCACTGGTTCGTCGTCTCCAGCGCGAGATTGAGGTGCTTGAGAAGCAGGCAGTGAAGCCGACTATCTGGATAGACCAAGACTCAATGGGCGGCATGAAAAAGAGTCAGACTGAGCAATACGATAAGTACAAGGCGAAGAATATCTCACTACGCGGTGCGAGTCATGGTGCTATCGGAACAACGGCAAACCTCGTTGATGTCACAGACCTCTCACTGGGATACGACAAGCCGCTTTTTGAGAATGTGAGCTTCCAGCTGAGAGCAGGGGAGAGACTACAGATCGTTGGCCGAAACGGTGCCGGTAAGACAACACTTGTCGATGCACTTTGTGCGGTTGTGACCAATGAAGGATTGGATAGTACGATCTACGGAGGTGTCATCGACCCTTCGCCAAAGCTTCGTGTTGGCCGTTATGAGCAGGAGCTGGCTGGGCGATATCTGGACGATACCTTGAGTCAAGCTATCGCCAAGGTCTACCATGCAGTTGATCGACAGGTAAATGAAGAGGTTATCGCACAGCTTCTCAATGAATTCCTCTTCGAGCGACACGATGGAAACACACCAGTCCGTCAGCTGTCGGGAGGACAAAAAGCTCGTCTGCAGCTGATTGCTCTCTTTGCCGCCAAGCCAAATCTCCTCATCCTCGACGAGCCGACCAACCACCTCGATCTGCCGTCGATCGAAGAGCTCGAAAATGCCCTCAAGCGATATGATGGTTCAATTCTCTACATCAGTCACGACAGCTACTTCGCGAAGAACCTCGGCGGGGAAGTAGTGCATATCGGCAGATAACATCACTCTTGTCAGAGTGGTCAATAATCTGGTAAAGTAGTAGTAACAAGCGCGCTGCGCTTATTTTTACGTGACCCCCGAGTCTTACTCATTACTAATCAAGCAAAAGGATATCAATCTACTTTTATGGCCCGCGAATACTCTCTCGAAAACACCCGCAATATCGGTATTATTGCCCACATCGATGCTGGTAAGACTACTATCACTGAGGGCATCCTGTATCGTACCGGTAAGACTCACAAGATTGGTGAAGTCCACCAGGGTGAAGCGACCATGGACTGGATGGAGCAGGAGCAGGAGCGTGGTATTACTATCACTTCAGCCGCTACAACATGTTTTTGGAAGGACAAGCGCATCAACATCATCGATACGCCGGGTCACATCGACTTTACCGTCGAAGTAGAGCGATCTCTCCGTGTCCTCGATGGTGCCGTAACTGTCTTCGACGGCAAGATGGGCGTAGAGCCACAGTCCGAGACTGTTTGGCGCCAGGCCGACAAGTATGGTGTTCCGCGAATTTGTTTCATTAATAAGATCAACCAGACTGGTGGAGACTTCTACAAGAGCCTCGACTCGATTCACGAACGCCTGACCAAGAAGGCCTATCCAATCCACCTCCCCATCGGATTTGAGCAAGAGATCAACGGTATGGTCGATCTCGTCGAGATGAAGGCCTACAAGTACAAGGACTACCTTGATAAGGAGCTTGAGGTTATCGAGATCCCAGAAGACATGAAGGAAAAAGTCGAACGTTACCGCAACCACCTCATCGAAGCATCCGTTGAGTCGGATGACGCAATTATGGAAAAGTATCTCGAAGGCACCGAACTAACCGAAGAAGAGATCAAGACTTGTATCCGTAAGTCGGTTCTCACCGGTACATTCTTCGTAGTGTCTGGTGGTGATGGACGCGGCGTGATTGTTGAGAAGTTGCTTGATGCTGTAGCTGATTACTTGCCAAACCCACTCGACATCGATGCGCCGCTCGCTGAGAACACGAAGACTGGTGAGCAAGAGCTGATCAAGGTCGCTGATGATAGTCCATTTATCGGCCTGGCTTTCAAGATCGCAACTGATCCATTCGTAGGTAAGCTGTGCTTCTTCCGCGTGTACGCAGGTACGCTCAAGTCTGGTTCATATATCTTTAACAGCTCAACTGGTGAGAAGGAGCGCATCGGACGCATCCTCCGCATGCACGCCAACCAGCGTGAAGAAGTACAGGAAGTGTACTCGGGTGAAATTGCGGCTGCTGTTGGACTCAAAGGTACGATTACTGGACACACCATTACCGATATGGGCAACCCAGTCGTACTCGAACAGATTACCTTCCCAGAGCCTGTGATCCAGATTGCTGTTGAGCCGAAGACCAAGGCCGACCAAGAGAAAATGTCACTCGCTCTCAGTCGCTTGGCTGAAGAAGACCCTACCTTCCGCGTAAGCTCTGACAACGAAGCTGGTCAGACGCTCATTTCGGGAATGGGTGAGCTTCACCTCGATATCCTTGTCGATCGTATGAAGCGAGAGTTTAAGGTAGAGGCAAACGTCGGTACGCCACAGGTTGCTTACCGTGAGACCGTTCGAGACGTTGCAAAGGTTGAAGGTAAGTTTGTCCGTCAGTCTGGTGGGCGCGGTCAGTACGGTCACGTGTGGCTAGAGATCTCACCGCTCGTTCATATTGCTCCTGAAGAGGGCGCCGAACCAGTCGAAAAGAAGACCTTTGAATTTGAAAACGCCATCGTTGGTGGAGCCGTCCCTCGCGAATACATCAAGCCAGTCGAAGAAGGTATCAAGGAAGCCATGAAGAATGGTGTGCTCGCCGGATATCCAGTAGTAGATGTGAAGGCCAAGCTCTATGATGGTAGCTATCACGACGTCGACTCGTCTGAAATGGCTTTCAAGATCGCCGGTTCTATGGCTCTCCAAGCTGGTGTGCGTAAGGCGAACCCAGCTATTCTCGAGCCAATCATGAAAGTTGAAGTCACAACACCAGAAGAATTCATGGGTGATGTTGTCGGTGATGTGAGCTCCAAGCGCGGTCGCATCGAACAGATGACCGATCGTCAGGGCGCTAAGATTATCGATGCCTTCGTTCCACTTTCTTCCATGTTTGGCTACTCAACGACCCTTCGATCTATGACGCAAGGTCGCGCCAACTACTCGATGGAATTTGACCATTACGCTGAGGTTCCACGAAATGTTGCCGACGAGCTCATCAGCAAGAGCTCAAAAGGCGCTCCAGTCGAGCCAGAATAGCCTCATTTGCATCAATACATTCAGCCGCCTTCGGGCGGCTTTTTGTTATGATGAGTAGTAATGAAACAAACTGCTCATCCTTGGAGACTTGCGAGTCTGACGCAAAACGTGCGCTTTTATATCCTTGCTTCTTCGATTCTGGTTAGCTTGATTGTATTGGCCTGGCTTCGGATCCAGATCGTAGCCGATCAGCTGTCTGTCATCCGTCTTGAACAAGTCTACGGATTCCTGTCGACGATCTACCTGTATGTAGCCTTAATGATTTCACCGCTACTCATGCTGCCATTGCGGGAGGGAGTAAAGCGACAGCTTAAGTTTTCGCGTCGGGCCATTGGTGTGTCGGCGGCCTATTTCGCCCTCCTTCATTCCGGTATCGCGCTGTGGGGGCAGATTGGTGGATTGGATAAGCTGGCTTTTCTCCCGGCCAAGCTTGTCTGGTCATTGAGTGCTGGTGGGGTGGCACTCGTCGTATTGCTTATCATGGCAGCTACGTCATTTGATAAGGTTGTGCGGGGCATGACCTTTCGATGGTGGAAGTGGCTCCAGCGCTTTGGGTATATTGCAGCCCTGATGACTGTCCTCCATGTCTGGTTGATCGGAACGCATCTGGCATATTCTTGGGCGCAGTGGATGGGTGTCATCGCCCTTTCGCTCCTATTCGGGTTCGAGTCATTTCGTATCGCCCGCAGTCTGACGAGGCAGCTGCATACGAGCCGGATTGTACTCGTCGCTATGTGTCTACTGCTGTGGGCTGGGAGTACGGCTGCACTCGTGATGATGCCGCGCTACCTGAAGAACTATCATAGCGATCAGCACTCCGGTGGCGGGCAAGTGCACGGAGGAGCTGGTCATGAGTAAAAAATGGTTACTAGCACTGCTGATAGCGCTGGCTGTGCTCACACCGCAAGCCGCGAGCGCTCACGTCGTGATCACCGATGCGAGACATGAGGTTGGTGCGGTGCTGCATATTAACCCCGATGACGACCCGGTGGCAGGCGAGCCGAGCAGTATATTCTTTGATGTCAGAATGGCAGTATTGCCTTCGGACCCGCACTTAGTCAATCTCAAGGTCACCAATAGTGCCGGAGAATCGACCTATGTCCCAACATCGGTCGATGGCACGAAAGTTGCTGGCGCTTACTCATTCCCGTCCCAAGGGGTCTATCAGATTAATCTTATAATTGATACCGGTCGAAGTGGTACAGGCGATCAGCCGCGCTACCTGTCCTTCGTGCAATCGCAGCGAGTCTCACGCGGAGTCATATCAAATCCATTAGATACGCCGCAGTTTGTTTGGGCGGAAGTCCTTCTCATCGCATCGGGCGGTGCGCTGGCGATTCTGATTGTAATGTTCGTAACTGATCATCGTCGCATAATAACGTACAGCCACGACTGACTCTTGCGCTATAATGAAGGCATATTAAAGAGGGTTAGAAAATATGTTCGGTTTCAAGCAAATCACACGGTCAATTATCCTGGGGCTCCTTTTGGCATTCATGCCCACAGTAGTCTCGGCACATGTTGTCGTTCGTCCCGCAGAAGTCAAAACAGCTAGTTTCCAGACTTTTACAATTGGGGTACCGAATGAAAAAGACGCCTCCACTGTTGGCGTTAAGATCACTATTCCCGAGGGACTTCAGTATGTTTCACCTACCGTGAAGCCTGGCTGGCAGATTACTATTGATAAGGAGGGTCAAGGCGAGTCGGCTGTCGTCAAGGCGATTACTTGGACTGAGGGTGAGATTCCGACTGGCCAACGTGATGACTTTAGTTTTAGTGCCAAGGTTCCAGGAGAGCCGACCAAGTTGCAGTGGAATGCCTATCAGACCTACAGTACGGGCGAGGTAGTGAGATGGGACCAAGCTCCTTCGGCGCAGTCCGAGGAGGAGAGCACACTGACCGGGCCATATTCTTCTACGCAGGTGGTGACGGCATTAGCTACCGATACGGATATGCAGCGTGTTCAGCAGTCTACAGCGGATGCCAAAACAGCTAGTAGCCGAGCCTTTTACCTGGGGCTAACCGGTGTACTCGTCAGTTTGGGTGTGTTGGTGCTTTTCCTCCAAAACAGAAAGTAGGCCCGCCCCGAGAAGCGTGTCTGAGTATTGACTAAATATACAAATAGTGCTATTATATGTATTCCAATACCTCTACCCCTGGAGTACCTGATGAGCATCACCCTGGGAGACATATCCCCGGTCAAGACCGTCCTGTTTCGCTTCCCGGCCACCAATCAGGCCAACATCCCCTCGAACGCCACACGGGCAAGGTCCGCGACGCAGTCCAAGGGCGCAGAGCCCGAGTACTGGACCGAGCGTGGCATGAAGTTGCGCACCCGGGTCACCGACCTGTGGATTCAGCTGCTGGATCGCGGCTTCTACGGCGCTCCCGTCACCATCCGCGAGGATGATGCCGGGCGCCGGCCCTGCACGTACTGGCCCATGGTCACCGACGGCGAAGCCGACGTCTGGGACCTGGTTTGTGCCGAGCACCTCTTCGCCAGCGTCTGGAACTACACCGGCGTGGTCTTCCACCCAGACAAGGAGATGCTTGTCATCTGCTGCGCCGGGCGTGACCCGTACTACCTCGACGATGACCCCGAGCGGGGACCACGTCTCGTCAAGCAGCGCGGTTCATCGAACCGGGTGACGATTCCTCATCTCGCGCTGCGGGATGAGGGCGGAAAGCTGATGGCCATCGAGGCCTAAGCACCTGCGAGAAGTATTGGAATCCCTCCGGCACATAATAGTGCCGGAGGATTTCATTTTAGAGGCCCAGAATTACTCAGTGGTAACCCTTTACAATTCGCTTGATTCTCGATAGACTAGGGAAGTCCTGCGTTGTTGGGACGCTTTTTGAAGTGTCCAACCCGCACAATATTAGTAATTATTCAATCTAACAGAAGAAATAGGAGATCATTCGTGGCAACTGCAGAATTCAAGCGCGATAAACCACACGTTAATGTCGGAACTATGGGTCACGTCGACCATGGTAAGACCACCCTTACAGCAGCAATCACTCATGTGCTGTCAAAGCGACTGCCATCAGACGTAAACAAGTCTGTTGACTACGCCTCAATCGACAACGCTCCTGAAGAGCGAGAGCGCGGTATTACTATCGCTTCATCTCACCAAGAGTATGAGTCAGAAAAGCGACACTACGCCCACGTCGATATGCCAGGTCACGCTGACTATGTTAAGAACATGATCACTGGTGCTGCTCAGATTGACGGCGCTATCCTCGTCGTTGGTGCAAACGATGGTCCGTTGCCACAGACCCGTGAGCACGTCCTCCTTGCCCGACAAGTTGGTGTTCCATCAATCTTGGTCTTCATGAACAAGATGGACCTCGCTGACGCTGAGCTCGTAGAGCTTATCGAAGAAGAGATCCGAGACCTGCTCGAAAAGAACGGTTTCGATCGAAACGCTCCTATCATTAAGGGCTCTGCTACCAAGGCCCTCGAAGGTGATGCTGCGAGCGAAGACGCTATCATGGAACTCGTGAAGGCTATGGATGACTTCATCCCAGAGCCAGCTCGTGAACTCGACAAGCCTTTCCTCATGCCAATCGAAGACGTCTTCTCTATCAAGGGTCGTGGTACCGTTGCTACTGGACGTATCGAGCAGGGTGAAGTGAAGGTAAACGAAGAAGTTGAGATCATCGGACTCAAGGATACCCAGAAGACTGTCGTCACTGGCGTCGAAATGTTCCGTAAGCTTCTTCCATCCGGTCAGGCTGGTGACAATGTTGGTCTCCTCCTCCGAGGAATCGAGCGCTCACAGATCGAACGTGGTCAGGTTATTGCCAAGCCAGGTACGATCACCCCACACACCGAGTTTGAAGCTGAAGTCTATATCCTTACCAAGGATGATGGCGGACGTCACAGCCCATTCACCGATGGCTACAAGCCACAGTTCTACTTCCGTACTACGGACGTAACTGGTGAGATGAAGCTCGCTGAAGGTGTAAAGATGGTTATGCCAGGAGATAACATCACCTGTGCGGTTAACCTCCTCGCTCCGATCGCTATGGACGTAGGTCTCAAGTTCGCTATCCGCGAAGGTGGACGTACTGTCGGTGCTGGTGTCGTAACGAAGATCACAAAGTAAGCGATCTATAATGGCCGAAGCACAGACAGCCCAGCGCATCCGAATCCGCATCAAGGCGTATGACAACAAAGTGATTGATCAGTCTGCTAAGCAGATTATCGACACTGCAGTTCGAACCGGTGCGCGCGTGTCTGGTCCTACACCACTCCCGTCCGACAAGAACTCATACACGGTTATCAAAGGGCCACACAAGCACAAGTCCAGCCGTGAACAATTTGAGATGCGTACCCACAAGCGACTCATCGATATTCTCGAACCAACCCCGAAGACGATTGATAATCTCATGAATCTTAGTCTTCCAGCTGGTGTTGATATCGAAATCAAAATGTAATCTCACGCAGATTCACCTAAAAAACTCCCATGATGGGAGTTTTTTAGGTTATAGCCGTGATTAATAAAATACAAACGGCGCTTCCAAATGAATGGAAGCGCCGCGTGGCGCCTAGTCGATAAGTACCGACTCGGCTTCGGGCTGATACTCGAACTCCATGCCGAGGTGTCGGTCGCGAACGCGTCGGACGAACATGATGCCCTGACCAACAGACTCACTGATGGGGATACCTCGTCGAGACGTCTTCCAGACGTCACTGCACGCGATGTCGATGGTGACGTCACTGATCGGGCCCCTCTCGGAGGTCAGCGTTCGGGGCAGGAGCCCTCGATCGCCACCACGTTCCAGTGCCAGGCACAGACCATGATCGATCTCGGGGTCGGGGAAGGTGGTGAAGAGCAGCGTGCCGACGTTGTCGTTGCGGCGAGCTGCGAAGACCTGTACTTCACACGGAAGACCGGCCTGGTACTTCACGACCAACAGTACGAAGTGGTCATCGGGGGTACCGATCAAGCGGATGGGGTCTGACATAAAGAGGTGCTCCTTGTTGGGGAATCCTTGGACGTTAAAGATAAGTACTACGGTAACCCATATTATATACTTTGTCAATATTGGTAGTCTCGTCTAGACTGGTCGCGCTTATACATCTCCAGTGGCAGCAGGGCTGGTATTGTTGTAGCCAAGAAAGTCTTGTTGACATATCTGTTGCTGATCTGATAGAATATGAGCCGTTGACTTATAAATCTTCTGGGAAGCGACCAGGTCCAGACCTATCTGGAAACCGGACTGCTTGCCAGCCTTTATTTTGCAAAACATACTTAAACAGATAATTTCTATACAACTCTTTTTATGAAAGCAATTCTTGCCACCAAAGTTGGGATGACCCAACTCTATACTCCAGAAGGAAAGCTACAGCCGGTTACGGTTCTTCAGGCTGGCCCTTGTGTTATTACTCAGCTCAAGACTATCGAGAATGACGGTTATAGTGCTGCCCAGCTTGGGTTTGGTACTAACAAAAAGACCGGCAAGGTACGAGCTGGTCACCTTAAGGCAAGCGGAGCTGAAAACCTTCGTCACCTTAAGGAAGTCCGTACCGAAGAACTTATCGAAACAGATACTGAAGGCGAAAACGTCAAAGTTGGTCAAGAGATCAAGGCTGACGTTTTTGAAGTTGGCGACAAAGTCGTAGTCTCTGGTGTCTCAAAAGGTAAGGGCTTTGCTGGTACAATCAAGCGTCACAACTTCCACCGCGGACCTATGACCCACGGTTCACACAATCACCGAGCTCCAGGTTCGATTGGTGCTGGATATCCTCAGCACGTTATGAAGGGTATGAAGATGGCTGGCCGTATGGGTCATGACAAAGTAAGCGTCAAGAATCTTGTTATTGCCCAGATTGATGTCGATCGCAACCTTATCGCCGTAGTCGGCGCTGTTCCAGGTCCTCGTAAGGGTCTGGTTTTTCTTCGAGGAATGAGTCTATGAAGGCTGCTACTTTTACTAAGACCGGCACAAAGGCTACAACCGAGGTAACACTCGACAAGTCTGTCTTTGAACGCGAGAGCAATGCAGAACTCCTGAAGCTCTCATACCTCCGTACGCTCGCTAATAAACGTCTTGATACTGCTAAGACCAAGACTCGTGGTGAGATCTCTGGTGGTGGTAAGAAGCCGTGGCGCCAAAAAGGCACTGGCCGAGCTCGAACCAGCTCTATCCGTAACCCTATCTGGCGCGGTGGTGGTACGATTTTCGGACCGACCGGCGAACAAAATCACACAATTAACCTTCCGAAGAAGGCTATCCGATCAAGCATTGCACAGGCCCTCTCCCTCAAGGCTGAGGCCAAGGCTATCCATGTGATCGAAGCTTTTGATTGCAAGGAAGGCAAGATTCGCGCAACGGCTGATCTCCTCAAGAAGATGGAGCTTACCGGCAAGACACTGATCGTCGTCGACAAGTGGGACGGACTCGTTGAGCGCGCTACTGGCAACCTCGCGAACGTCAGCGCTAGCGAGCCACGTTTCCTGACTGTCAATATGGTCTTGGACGCCAAGTCTATCGTTATTACGACTGCCGCTCTTGAACAGCTCAAGGCATGGCTCGGTACTACAGGAGCAAAAGCATGAGTCTTATTTTGAAGCCACTTATTACTGAGAAGAGTCTCGGACAGGCTGCTCGTGGTATTTATACCTTTGCGGTACCTATGTCGAGCAACAAGCTCATGGTCGCTCAGGCTGTCAAAGAACAGTTTGCAGTCAACCCAACCGATGTTCGTGTTGCTATTACCAAGGGTAAGGTTAAGCGCACCAAGAACGTTAAGGGTCGACGTGTCGATGTGAAGAAGGCTTTTGTGCAGCTCGCTGCCGGCGAGCGCATTGGTGCCTTTGATATGGGCCAAGAAGCTGAAGTCGCTGAGACCAAGCCCGCTAAGAAGGTTGCAAAAGCAACAGCAAAGGAAGCGAAGTAATGGCTATTCGAGTATATAAGCGCAACACTGCTGCCCGACGCAACATGTCGGTCTCTACCTTTGAGGAAATTACCAAGAAGAAGCCAGAAAAGTCATTGCTCCTCAAGAAGAAGCAGCGCGCTGGCCGAAACAACCAGGGTAAGATCACGATCCGTCACCGTGGCGGTGGTGCTAAGCGTGCTATCCGCATCGTCGACTTCCGTCAGACTGGCATGGAATCAGCTATTGTTGATTCTATCCAGTACGATCCAGGCCGATCAGCTAACATCGCGCTGATCCGCGATGAAGCTGGCAAGAAAGCTTATATCCTAGCCGGTAACGGTCTCACCGTTGGTGACACTGTTGCAGCTGGACCAGAAGTGGAAATCCGTGATCACCAGCGTATGCCACTGAGTGCGATCCCACTCGGTTCGCAGATCTACAATATTGAGCTCACACCCGGTAAGGGTGGACAGCTGGTCCGCAGCGCTGGCGTAAAAGCTCAGCTTGCCGCCAAGGAAGGCGACTTCGCAACTGTCCGACTCCCAAGTGGTGAAATGCGACTGGTACGAGCAGTTTGTTACGCTACGATTGGTACTGTTGGAAACGAATCACACGGACTCATCAAGATCGGTTCTGCCGGACGTAAGCGACGCAAGGGATTCCGCCCGGCTGTGCGTGGTAAGGCTATGAACCCGGTCGATCACCGACACGGTGGTGGTGAAGCTGCCAACTCAATTGGCCTCAAGCGACCTGTTACACCATGGGGCAAGCCAGCTCTTGGTGCCAAGACTCGCCGTAAGAAGGCTAGCGATGCACTTATAATTCGACGACGAAAGGGAAGCAAGTAATGAGCCGTTCACTCAAAAAAGGTCCATACGTGGACGTCAAACTCATGAAGAAAGTCATGGCACTTGGTGATGACACGAAGACCGTGATCAAGACATGGGCACGAGCGAGCTCGATTACTCCTGAAATGGTCGGCAAGACCATTGCTGTACACAACGGACGTGTTCACACTCCTGTCTTCATCTCTGAAAACATGGTCGGACACAAGCTAGGTGAATTCTCACCCACCCGAAAGTTCCGTGGCCACGGCGGTAAGCTCGCAAAGGCACAAGGATAATAGCCATGCAGACTCAAGCTCAAGCTAAATACCTCAAGATTTCAGCTCGCAAGCTGCGACTCAGTGCCGATATGGTGCGTGGCGCACGCGTAGTTGACGCTGAAAACACCCTGCGCTCAATGCCGCAAAAAGGTGCTGTCATGGTTGCTGCTGCACTCAAGAGTGCTGTTGCCAACGCCGAAAACAACTACAACATGCGCAAGACTGGCCTGCATATCAATTCTATTACCGTGAACGAAGGGCCAACCCTCAAGCGTATTCGTCCACGATCACGTGGTATGGCCAACCCTATTCTTCACCGCATGTCTCACTTGACTGTTGTCCTCAGTGACACAGTTGTCGAGAAGAAAAGCAAGAAGCCGACGAAGGTTGTGAAAAACCCAGCGCCAAAAAATGCTGCGAAGGCTGTTAAGACCGAATCAAAGAAGGAAACCATCTAATGGGTCAAAAAATCAATCCTATCTCAATGCGACTCCAGGCCGACCGTAAGTGGGCGAGCCGATGGTTTGCGACACGTGATTATCGCGTCCTTCTCAATGAAGATCTCAAGATCCGCAAGGTGATTGATAAGTTACTCGGTTTTCGAGCTGCTGTTTCTAAGGTTGATATCGAACGATCAACTGGTGAGCTCATCATCACAATCCACTCTGCTAAGCCAGGTGTCGTAATCGGACGAGGCGGATCAGGTACCGACGCCCTTAAGAAGGAGCTAGCTCCTATCGTGACCGGCAAGATGCGTATCAACATCGAAGAAATCCGTCAGCCTGACCTCCAGGCTCAGCTCATCGCCAACAATATCGCCGGTCAGCTGGAACGACGTATGCCATTCCGACGTGTTCTCAAGAATACTGTCGAAAACAGCATGAAGGCTGGAGCACTTGGTGTGAAAGCAACTGTTTCTGGACGACTTAACGGTGCCGACATGGCTCGTACTGAGACTACAGCTCAGGGAAGTATCCCATTGCACACTATTCGTGCTGAAATCGACTACGCTGCAGCTCGCGCGGTTACCACCTATGGCGCTATCGGTGTAAAGGTGTGGGTTTACACCGGGGAGAAGGAAGACTAGTATGCTACTCCCACGTAAAACCAAGTTCCGTAAGGCTTTCAAGGGCAAGAACGAAGGTGTCGCATCGCGCGGTACCAACATTAACTTTGGTAAGTACGGTTTGAAGTCACTCGGTAACGAGCGCCTGACATCCAGACAGATCGAAGCTGCTCGTCGAGCCATGACTCGTTACATCAAGCGTGGTGGAAAAGTCTGGATTCGGGTATTCCCACACACGCCTGTAACCGCCAAGCCAAATGAAGTCCGCATGGGATCAGGTAAGGGTAGTGTCAGTCACTACGTTGCCAAGATTCAGGCCGGTACGATCATCTTCGAGCTCGACGGTGTGACCCCAGATATTGCAAAAGAAGCTATGCGACTTGCTGGACGAAAACTGCCGGTTAAGACCCGATTCGTCGTCCGTGAAGGAGCTGGAGAATAATTATGACCAAGATTAAAGACATTCGCACAAAGACCGATGCCGAACTGGCAACTTTCGTCGTGGAAACCCGCGCCGCTATTGCCGGTGCCCACGTTGACCTCAAGACCAAAGAGGTCAAGCAGGTAAAGGCTATCCGTAACTTCAAGCGCGACATCGCTCGTGCCTTGACCATCCAGTCGGAACGCGAATTGGCGAATCTAGAAGCCCAGGAGGCTACACATGAGTAGAACACTTATCGGTACTGTCGTATCGAACAAAATGGAAAAGTCCGCTGTGGTAGCTGTTTCTTCTAGCAAGATTCACCCAATCTACCGTAAGCGATACAAAACAACCAAGCGATTTATCGTCCACGACGAGGCCAATACGTCTCAGATTGGTGATAAGGTCGAGATTTCCGAGACTCGTCCAATGAGCGCCAAGAAGCGATTTGCTATCTCAAACGTTCTGCAGGCCGCCCCGGTGGTTGAAATTGCCAAAGACGACAAGGAGACAACCAAGTGATACAGGCAGAAACAGTTTTGCGCGTAGCTGATAACACCAGCGCCAAGAAGATCTTGTGCATCAAGGTCCTCGGCGGCAGCAAACGCCGATATGCCCGTATCGGGGATGTCATTACCGCTACCGTTAAGGTTGCGACCCCTAACGGCGTCGTCAAGAAAAAGGAAGTCGTGCAAGCGGTTATCGTCCGCACTACCAAGCACACACGCCGAGCCGACGGCAGTGCCATTCGCTTTGACGAAAACGCCGCAGTCATCATCGACAAGGCTGGCCTTCCTCGCGGAACCCGTATCTTTGGACCGGTCGCTCGTGAGCTCCGAGAAAAAGGCTACATGAAGATTGTTTCACTTGCGCCGGAGGTACTCTAACATGAACTCTCTCAAGCTCCGACTCAAAGACAAAGTCATGATCATCTCTGGGCGTGACAAGGGTAAGACCGGTGAAATCCTCGCCGTGTACCCAGCCTCCAATACTGTGCTCGTCGAAGGTGTGAACAAGTCCAAGAAGCACCGAAAACCAACCCAAGCTGATCCGCGTGGCGGCATCATCGAGCTTACCAAGGCTGTATCAATCGCCAAGGTACAGATCATTGATCCAAAGTCTGGCAAGCCAGCTCGTATCGGCTGGAAGATAAATGCCGACGGTACCAAGGACCGAGTATTCAAGGTCGCAGCTTTTAGCAATAAAAAAGCTCCCGCCAAGAAGACAGAGACCCCTAAGAAAGAAGATAAAGCTCCCAAGACGGAGAAAGCATCATGAATCGCCTCCAAGAAACCTACCAGACGAAGATCGCGCCTCAGCTCAAGACAGACTTGAGTCTTGAAAATGTACATCAGATCCCACAGCTCAAGAAGATTGTGGTCTCAGTTGGGGTTGGTCGGGCTATTCAGGATCAAAAGTATCTCGATAACGCTGTATCAACTCTCCGTAAGGTCACTGGGCAGCAACCAATCATCACCAAGGCCAAGTTGAGTATCGCGAGCTTCAAGCTTCGTGAAGGCCAGGAAATCGGTGCTAAGGTTACCCTTCGTGGCGAACGAATGTATGACTTCCTCGATCGTTTGATCTCGGTCGTACTGCCACGTATCCGTGACTTCCGTGGTCTCTCAGCCAAGGCTTTTGACCCACAGGGTAACTATTCAATTGGCCTTAATGAGCAGACTATCTTCCCGGAAATCAGCTACGAAGACGCCAATATGACCCATGGTCTGCAGATTACCCTCGTAACCACCGCTCAGAACCCAGCTGCTGGGGAAGCATTAATGCGCAGTCTCGGATTGCCACTCGAAAGGAAGGAAAAGTAATATGGCTCGAAAAGCACTCTTTGAACGCGAAAAGAAGCGTGTCGCACTGGCTGAAAAGTACGCCGCTCGCCGAGCCGAAATGAAGGCTGCCGGTGACCTGGAAGGACTCCAGTCATTGCCACGCAACTCAAACCCAAACCGTCAGCGTAATCGCTGTGAAGTCACTGGTCGAAGTCGAGGATATATCCGTCGCTTTGGTTTGAGCCGAATCACTTTCCGTGAGCACGCATCAAACGGCCAGATCCCAGGCATCCGAAAGGCTAGTTGGTAGAAAGGAGTATTATGATTACTACTGATCCCATCGCAGATATGTTGACCCGATTGCGCAATGCCGCAATGGTTAACAAAACAGAAGTCTCTATGCCTTACTCCAAGCTCAAAGCTCGTATCGCAGAGATTCTCAAGAAGAACGGCTACATTGCCGGAATGCGCAAAGAAGAAGGCAATGTTCAGGGTACACTCGTACTTGATATCAATGCCGACACTACTGAAAAAGCCTTCACCGCTCTCGTACGCGTCTCAAAGCCTGGCCGACGTATTTACGCCAAGCGTGACGAGATCCCACGAGTCCTTGGTGGACGAGGTATCGTAATTGTATCGACTCCAGCAGGTGTCATGACCGGTTACGAAGCTCGTGCCAAAGGCCTCGGTGGTGAATTAATTTGTAAGGTTTGGTAATATGAGTCGAATTGGACGAAACCCCATCACTATCCCTGCCGGTACAACTGTAACTGTAGCTGGAAACATCGTGACTGCAGCCAGCTCAAAAGGCGAACTCAATGTTACGATTCCTGAAGGATTCACAACCGAGCAGTCTGACGGACAGTTTGTTTTGACTCAAGTCGAACAGAATCGTCGTACCAACGCTGAATTCGGACTCATTCGTACGCTTATCGCAAATGCGGTTACCGGCGTGACGACTGGATTCGAAAAGAAGCTTGAAATGAATGGCGTCGGATTTCGAGTTGAGAAGAAGGGCCGAGACTTGCTCTTTTCGCTTGGATTCTCACACAAAGTCGACTTTGTCGCTGCTGAAGGCATCGAGCTCGCAGTCGAAGGAAACATTATCACTGTCAGCGGAATCGATAAACAAGCAGTCGGCCAGGCCGCTGCTCAGATTCGATCTCTGAAGAAGCCAGAGCCATATAAGGGCAAGGGCATTAAGTACATCGATGAACACATTCGTCGTAAGGCCGGTAAAGCGGCAGTAAAGGCGTCGTAGGAGAAGATTATGCCAAACACAGTTATCACAAAAGACACCAAAGAACTACGCCTTAAGCGCCAACATCAAGCTCGTCGTCTCTTTCGTACGCGCGCTCGCGTCCAAGGTACATCTGAGCGACCACGTCTCATGGTGAAGATCTCTCTCCAGCATGTCTCTGCTCAATTGATCGATGACAGCAAGAGCCTCACACTCGGAGCCGTTACTTCAGCTGGCGTCAAAGAAGCCGGTAAGACGTTGACCGAGAAGGCAACTTGGATCGGTACCGAAATTGCCAAAGTCGCACAAGACAAGAAAGTTTCTCAGGTAGTATTCGACCGCGGATCAAAGCGATACCACGGCCGAGTAGCTGCTCTCGCAGAAGCTGCACGTAAACAAGGTTTGGAGTTCTAATATGGCCGGATATCAAGACAACAAGAAGATGGCACCGGAGTCTACTGGTCCCGAAATGATCGAGCGCATGATCTCACTCGACCGAGTTGCTCGTGTCGTAAAGGGTGGACGACGCTTCCGATTCCGCGCCACTGTTGTGGTCGGAGACGGCAATGGCTCAGTTGGAGTCGGCGTCGGTAAGGGTCGTGACGTTCCAAGTGCGATCGAAAAAGCTACTGCAGCCGGCAAGCGCAGCATGGTTTCTTTCCAGCTCAAAGGTACGACCATTAACCACGAAATCACCGTTAAGTTTGGTGGAGCCAAAGTGTTCCTCAAGCCAGCTCCTGAAGGTACTGGTGTGATCGCTGGTGGCGCAGTTCGTTCTGTCCTCGAAATTGCCGGCGTGCGCGACGTGTTCTCCAAGTCACTCGGTAGTACTAACAAGATTAACAATGCTTCTGCTACTGTTTTAGCACTCCAGTCTCTCAAAGTAGACGCTGCCGAAGCTCTCAAGGCTGACGACAAGGCAAAAGAAGCACCAGCTGAGGTATCGGCATGAATTATAACGAACTCAAACTAGGTAAATTCACCAAGGGAAGTCGTCCGGGTCGTGGTATTTCCGCTGGTCAGGGCAAAACTGCTGGACGCGGTACTAAGGGACAGGGCTCACGTACTGGTAAGAAGCTCCGTCCAGGATTTGAAGGTGGACAGACTCCACTGGCGCGACGATTGCCAAAGCTCCGTGGATTCACCCACGCACCAAACGTTCTCTACCAGGAAGTAAAGTTGTCCGATCTAGCCAAGCTCAAAGCTAAGACTGTCACTGCTGAATCGCTCGCTGCTGCTGACGTAATCAAGTACGCTAAGCGCCCAGTGAAATTGCTTGCTACCGGCACAATCGATATCGCGGTCACCGTTACGGTTGACGCAGCTACGACTGGTGCCATTGCGGCTATCGAAAAGGCTGGCGGCACTGTCAAGCTGGTTGAGAAGAAGCCAAAGAAGTCATTCAAGCGCGTTGCGCCTGAAGTTGCTGCCTAAGCAACCTGCTCCTATAGCAAAGACCCGCCATTGAGCGGGTCTTTGCTTTGGTAGATACAACACCTGTATATTGCAGATAAATCACGGTATAATAAGACGATATGAATCTAAAGTCCGTTAAACTGCTCTGGCGCAATAAAGAACTTCGCAAGCGACTATTTGTCGTAATGGGCATCTTGGTTGGGTATAGTGTTCTCACTCACGTACCTGCGCCAGTCCCTGACACCGGCAAGCTTCAAGCTTTCTTGCTGTCATTCTTCGCGCGTAGTCCAATCCTTGGATTTGCAAACCTCTTCACTGGTGGGGCGCTCGGCAACTTCTCAATTATCGCCATGGGTATTGGGCCGTACATTACAGCCTCAATTGTGGTACAGCTCCTACAGCAGGTGATCCCGTCGTGGGAAGCTCTATCCAAAGAAGGGGAGAGTGGTCAGAAGAAGCTGAACCAGTATATGCGCATGCTAACCCTCCCAATGGCGGTTATTCAGTCGTTTGCAGTGATCGCGTTAGTCCGCTCTCTCTCGCTCCAATCTACCGGTAGCGATCTGATCGGCAGTCCTAGCCTAGGTCAATGGGCGATGCTTATCACGACGATGGTAGCGGGTACGATGTTCCTCATGTGGCTCGGTGAACTCATCACCGAAAAAGGCTTTGGGAATGGACTTTCCCTCATTATTGCGGCGGGTATTGTAGCGAGCTTGCCGAGTACGATCACACAGCAGCTTACGCTCT
This sequence comes from uncultured Candidatus Saccharibacteria bacterium, assembly GCA_937996675.1. Taxonomy (GTDB): domain Bacteria; phylum Patescibacteriota; class Saccharimonadia; order CAILAD01; genus CALKUN01. Next base: position 6,548 of record CALKUN010000160.1, on the reverse strand, counting down.
TACAGGGAGATGCCAGCCAGCTGCCAAAACTCCTCGTATTAGCGGCGGTCTTCCTAGCTACCATGTTCTTCGTCGTGATTATTAACGAAGCCCAGCGTAATATTCCTGTCTCATACGCACGGCGGCAGGCGACTCAGCAAAGCTACAATAGTATTGATACCCACTTGCCGTTACGACTAATTACAGCCGGAGTGGTGCCGGTTATCTTTGCCTTGGCAATATTGTCTGCGCCCACTTTCTTAGGGCAAATATTCTCGAATTCTAGTACGGCTTGGATAGCGAGTTTGGCTAAAAACCTGACTGTATGGTTTGCAAATACTAGCACAATCTATGCGATTGTGTACTTTATCCTGATATTCGTCTGCACATACCTGTATACTGCAGTAGTATTCAAGCCGGATGACATCGCGGAAAACCTCCAGAAACAAGGTGGGTTTATCCCTGGGATTCGCCCCGGTAAAGAAACTGCCAAGTATTTGAAGACCGTTATTCGTCGCCTCAACTTCAGCGGAGCTTTAGCTCTTGGTATAGTAGCGATCATTCCGATTATTATCGAACGGGTAATGAACACCAATCAGGCTGCCGCCATAGGTGGTACGAGTATCTTTATTTTGGTTTCTGTAGCCATCGAAACCGTGCGTCAGATAGAATCTCGAGTCTTGATGGCAACTTATGACAAGTATTAGTGCTAAAATGGTCTTAAAGACCCGTAACTAACAGGAGAAAACCTCTTTACATATCTGTTGAAAGCAGGTATTATTGGAGACTGTAGCGTTTATATGACCCAGACAAAGGAAGTAATTGAAGTCGAAGGCACCGTCCTCGAAGCTCTACCTAACGTAATGTTCAAGGTGGAACTTGAGAACGGGCACGTTGTATTAGCGCATATTTCAGGCAAGATGCGTATGCACTACATTAAGATCCTCCAGGGTGACCGAGTAACTCTCGAAATGACCCCGTACGATCTTGAAAAAGGTCGCATCACGTATCGCCACAGAGATTAAATCTAATTAGATCAAAGAATAGCAAAGGAATACAGAGTGAAAGTTCGAGCGGGCGTAAAGCCAATTTGTGACCGATGTAAAGTAATCCGACGACATGGTGTCGTGCGGGTTCTCTGTGAAACTCCTAAGCATAAGCAGCGACAGGGGTAATTCAAGACTATGGCACGTATTGCAGGAACCAACATCCCGAATGAAAAGCGCGTAGAAATTGGCCTTACCTATGTTTATGGTATTGGACTGGTCAAAAGTCAGCGTATCCTGACCAAGCTTGCAATTAGCCCCGATACTCGCGTTAAGGATTTGACCGAGACCGAGCTTACCAGCCTACGACAAGAAATCGATCAGAACCATGAAGTCGAAGCTGACCTCATGCGTAAGGTCACCCTAAACATCAAGCGACTCAAAGAGATCAAGGCTTACCGTGGTCTGCGACACACTGCAAACCTCCCATCTCGTGGACAGCGCACCAAGACCAATGCTCGCACCAAGCGCGGCAAGCGAGTCACCATGGGCTCTGGACGCAAGAAGTCGGCAGCAAAGACGTAAGTAACAACACTCCAAACGGAATAATTCAATCATTATGGCATCACCCACTAAATCCAAAGTCCGCAAGAAGCGAATAAAGCGCAATCTCCCGAAAGGAGTTGTGCACATTCAGGCTACTTTCAACAATACTATGATTAGCGTCACTGACGACTCAGGTAATGTTGTGGCTTGGGCTTCTTCTGGATCGGCTGGATTCAAGGGCTCACGTAAAAGCACCCCATATGCTGCCCAGGTAGCCACCGAAAAAGCCCTCGAAAAGGCTAAGGACTTCGGTCTGGCTCGAGTCGATGTAGTCGTTCAGGGCATTGGCTCAGGACGAGAGAGCGCCATCCGTGCCCTCCAGTCTACTGGCGTCGCTGTTACTGGCATTAAGGATATTACGGGCGTACCACATAATGGGTGCCGTCCACGAAAGGCAAAGCGTAACTAGTCATGGCACGAAATCTTACTTCTATTGCAAAAATGTCTCGTCGTGAAGGCGTTCAGCTTCACCCGAAGGCTGCCAAGGTTATGGCTCGACGAGCTTACACTCCCGGACAGCACGGTCAGGCTCGACGACCTAAGCCATCTGACTACGCTATTCAGCTGCGTGAGAAGCAAAAGACCAAGCGACTGTTCGGCGTGATGGAAAAGCCATTCCGTCGCTACGTCGCCGAAGCGACTCGTCGTGAAGGTGTGACGGGTGAGAACCTTCTCCGTCTTCTCGAAACCCGACTCGACAATACTGTGTACCGACTCGGACTCGCTCCAGCTCGACCAGCTGCTCGTCAGCTCGTTAGCCACGCACACATCCGTGTCAACGACAAGAAGGTAACCATCCCTTCTTACCAGGTGAAGCCTGGCGATGTTATTACCGTAAAGGCTGGAAGCCTGAAGAGCCCACTCTTCAGCGAGCTAGCTGATTCCCTGAAAACCTATGAACAGCCTAGCTGGCTTAAGCTTGATGCAAAGAAACTGACAGGTACTGTTACCGGTCTGCCAGTTCGCGCCGACAGCGATCAGTTTATTGAAGAGCAACTAATCATTGAGTTTTACTCACGCTAGTCCCCACTAGTTATTAAAAGGAGACCGTAATGGCATTATTCGACATCAACCTACCAGAAATGAAAGAAGAGCAGCTCGAAGCAAACATGAGCCGCTTTACTGTTGAACCTCTGTACCCAGGCTATGGTATGACCATTGGCAACTCACTGCGACGTGTGTTGCTTTCAAGCTTGGCTGGTGCAGCCGTTACCGCAGTGCGTATCGAAGGTATCGACCACGAATTCACGACAATCGCTGGCGTACGTGAAGATATCATCACCCTCATGCTCAATATCAAGCAGATCAAAGTCGCTTATCACGGTACCGAGCCAGCTTTTGTTACCTTGACCAAGTCGGGCAAGGGATCAGTCACCGCAGGAGACATCAAAGTCTCAGACGGTGTAGAGATTGCTAACAAGGACCTCGAGCTTTGTTACATCGACGACGCCAAAACCAAGCTCGAGATTGAGCTCCGTATCGAACAGGGTCGTGGATACAGCCCAGTAGAAAACCGACAGAACGAAAAGCTTCCTATCGGATCAATCGCAGTTGACGCTATCTACACACCCATCAAGCGCGTACGATTCTCTATCGGCAACACTCGTGTAGGTCAGATGACCAACCTCGACAGCCTCCAGATGGAAATCGAAACTGACGGCAGCATTACTCCAGCCGACGCTATGAAGCAGGCTTCTGAAATCCTCGTCGGACACTTCCAGGTCATTGCTGGTATGGACGTCGTGTCGGTCGGTGTTGACGGTATCATGACTGCTGAAGCTAAGGCTGAAGCTGAACACGGTCAAGTCGCCATCGAAGAGCTTTCACTCTCACAGCGCACCACCAACGCCCTGATCAACAATGACATCCTCACTGTTGCAGACGTTACTCAGCTGACCCGCTCTGACCTCAAGTCTCTCAAGGGCTTCGGACAGAAGGCATTTGAAGAAATCCTCGAGAAGATCGAAGAGATGGGAATTAACCTCGCCGAATAACGGTCGAGAATATACACTATGCACTCTCACTATCACACTACCTCAAAGCTCTCCCGCAAGATCGGCCCTCGAAACGCCGTCTTGAAAGGCTTGCTCGAGTCGCTGATCTTGTACGAAAAGATCGAGACTACCGAAGCCAAGGCGAAAGCTATCAAGCCACTGTTTGACTCACTCGTTACGAGTGCCAAGAAGAACACCCTGGCTAGCACCCGTTCGATCCACCGCAAGATTGGTCGATTGGCTGCTGAGAAGCTCACCCAAGAGCTCGTTCACGGACTCCAGGACCGCAACTCTGGCTACACCCGTAACCTCCACATCGGATGGCGCAAAGGTGATGCTGCTGAGCTCATGCGTATTGAAGTCATCCTCGATGAAGACTTTGACGCCAAGTTGAAGACTATCCAAGATGCTGCTAAGGACGAAGCCAAGACTGTCGCCAAGCCAGCTAAGAAAGCGGCTGCACCCAAGAAAGCAAAGGAGACCGTCAAGTGATCAAACGAACTTACCAAGCGAAGCCTCAAGAGGTCACCAGCGACTGGCTCGTCATCGACGCCACTGACATCGTGCTCGGACGACTCGCTACACAGATTGCTCGCAAGCTCATGGGCAAGGAAAAGGCTCAGTTTTCACCACACGTACTCACTGGCGACACTGTTATCGTCTTGAACGCGGCTAAGATCGCCGTAACCGGCAACAAGCTCGTCGACAAGAAGTACTACCGTCACTCTGGCTACCCAGGCGGAATCAAAGAGATCAACCTCCAAGATCAGCTCGAGAAGAACCCACGTGCTGTTATTGAGAGCGCCGTAAAAGGCATGCTCCCAAAGAACAAGCTGGCTCGACACATGCTCGGACGTCTCCACGTCTTCGCTGGTGCCGAACACCCGCACGAAGCACAGCAACCAAAAGAGTGGAAGGTAAAGTAACATGGCTGAAACTACTACAGAGAAGAAGACCGTGAAGAAGTCGGACAAGCACTATTACTACGCTGTTGGTCGCCGCAAGCGTGCCGTTGCTACCGTTCGTGTTATGCAGGGCAAGGGCGTCATTACCGTAAATGAACAGCCAGCTGAAACATACTTCAACAACACCAGCCTCATGCAGTTTTTGAACACGCCACTCGAGCAAGTCGCCAAGTCGACTTCACTCGATGCAGTTGTCCGAGTACATGGTGGCGGTAAGCGTGGTCAGGTCGACGCAATTCGACTTGGTATCTCACGTGCCCTCGTTCTCATGAGTGAAGACTACCGACTCGGCCTCAAGAAGGCTGGACTCCTGACTCGTGATCCTCGTGAAAAGGAACGAAAGAAATACGGCCTCAAGAAGGCCCGAAAAGCTCCACAGTTCTCCAAGCGCTAGTCCTCAAGACAATCTGCAAAAGACACTAATACTAACACTCATCGAGTGTTAGTATTAGTGTATGAATGAATTTGATACCGCCCCAGAGGCCAATGACTCGAGCGATGATGAGCTTGTTTCACGTCTACGTGAGATGATTGAGAATGAAGCTGCGCTCGATGTTTTTGGCGACACAGAAGATGAATTTGTAAGCAAGCTGAGGGAACTCAAGGAAGTGCTCGACATCAAGGATGGAGCCGCAGTAATTTACCCAGGCAGCTCATCCCATCTTGGTGTTGCCCGTGTATTCGGTAGAGAACATGTTGTTCACGTCGATCCCGACAAACGAGCTGCACTTGCCTTAGATGAAGCGGGGTGCACGGTAGTGCAGGCTGGGATAGAAGATTATCATCCGGAAAAGCCTGCTGATGTCATGGTGGCACTAAACAGCTATGGAAGTCCAAGTGAAGCGATGGTGGGTAGCCTGATTAAGCCTGGTGGATGGATTATTACCAATAACTACACTGAGTGGGCACACGAGATCTCTGAACTTCCCGGTGTAAAGCTAGAAGCAGTTGTTCTGCCATACTACAGCAGCCCTGATGCAAAGATTGTCACTGGGTCTGAGATTCCCGAAGATGCGACTGATATTAGCACGGAATACCTTAAGATAAGTAGATCAGGGAAGATCGAAGCAGGCACCAAAGAAGATCACAACATCGCAAATCAAGCTGCTCGACACCCGGATGCATTGTTTGCTTTTCGCGTTCTGGAGTAACCTTAAAACAGACCTAATCATTCATATAGCTTACGCTTATCGGGTATAATAGAGTCACCATGGTGGATCGCAAACTCATACGTAATATCGTGATTTTCACGGTCTTACTTACCTTAATTGGCACAATCGGCTTCCGTTTGACTGGCCATTTGAGCTATGGTGAGGCATTCTATGAGACAATCATTATACTTCTCACGCACGTCGACCATCACGGGTTTGAAGATACCGCTAGTCGAGCTATTGTACTCCTGCTGACAACTAGCTCATTGATCGTAGTAGCATATTTGCTCAAGTTTTTGGCGGATTATATAGTTGGATGGGGAGATGGATTAAAGAGGCATCAAATGAAAGCACGCGTCGCAAAACTTAATGATCACTATATCGTCTGCGGACTCGGCCGTGTTGGCTCCCAAGTCGCAGCCGAATTAGCCGACGAGGGCACGACTTTTGTTGGTCTCGATAAAAATGAAGACAAGGTAAAAGCCGCTATACAGGATGGCTATACGGCCTTGGTCGGCGACTCTACCAATGAAGAGTTCCTCGAAAGTGCTGGCGTGAAGCGTGCCAAGGGTATCGTCGTCTCGCTCGGCGATGATAGTGGCAATCTTTTTATCACCTTGGCTGCTCGTCAAATGAATCCCCATATTTTCATCGTATCTCGTGTAAATAGGGAAGAAAACCGGACCCGTCTCGAACGCGCCGGAGCAGATCGTACAGCGATGCCATACCAGCTCGGCGGATACCACATGGCGACTATGCTGACTCGACCGAATGCCGTAGACTTCCTCGAGATCCTGGCCACGAATGACAATAGTCATCTTCACGTACAGGAGATGAAGATCGTCGATCACAGCAGTCTAGCAGGGA
>CALKUN010000159.1 GCA_937996675.1 uncultured Candidatus Saccharibacteria bacterium | reverse complement strand
AGCTTTTCCTTCTTCGTGAGCTTGTCCCAGCTGCCGTCTTCGCGGCCAGTTTCGAGCTGCTTGAGGTGACGGATACGAGTTGAGATCGTATTCCAGTTGGTCAGCATTCCGCCGAGCCATCGGTAGGTCACGTAGGGCATGCCAGATCGCTTCGCAGCATCGGCTACGATCGTCTTGGCCTGTCGCTTGGTAGATACGAAGAGAATCGTCTTACCATTTGCAGTCTGCTCTTCGATGTACTTCAGGGCTACCTGGAGTCGATCAGCAGTCTGGATCAGGTCAATAATGTGAACTCCACCGCGAGCGGCAAAGATATAAGGGGCCATTTTAGGGTTCCAACGCTGGGTGCGCTGACCAAAGTGGACTCCGGCTTGGAGGAGCTCCTGCAGCTCAGCTGAGCTGGGAGCAGTTTTCTTAGTGGGCATATGTTTCCTTCTTTCGTCGGCAGTTCCGTCCCAGTTGGGAGGAAATGTGTGGAACTGCTGTGAGATTTAGTTGAACGTTAATAGGTAATGAATATTGTGCCACATCTGGGCAAAGAAATCAATGGACAAGGGCCCTGGAGCTAGTCCAGGACCCTTGATTGAGGAGTCATCCATGGCGAAAGGGCAAGTTGAGAAATCCACAGCCGCACACGGCAAACGCAACAAATCCCACGAGGACAGCAACCCCGCCGTACAGCGAGGCATGGTGAGGGGCGACTTTGAGGAGCGCGAGGCCGATTGTGCCTATACCTATGCACACGCCAGCGCCATACCACAGAGCCTCAATGGGCCTTTCGTATTCAAACCAGATCATTGCATGCAAGATGCAACGCAGAGAGAGCAACAGCCCAACGGCAATCAGAATGTTTACAAGCATAGTTATTTCCTCTGTATCTCTTGAGGTGCGATAGGGATATTGTACTATAAACCGCACAATAAGTATTGACAAACCGCTTAAGTATATGTATCATACCGCCTATTCTCAAGTGTGACCATATCTGTTAGCAATACCAGGCATGGTCACTTTTCTTGAGGTGCCGCCCGCTAAAAAGGCCGATCTGGTAACAGAGACGCCAAACGGTGCGCGGAGGGTGGAGAGGAGCAGATGACTACAGTGGGTTTTCCCACGAGCCTATGCGTATTTTCCATGCAGTAGCGGCCATTGCGGTCGTGATAGCAACACAGGCAACCAATACTTCCGTGCATATTCCTGTTGCCGCACAGTTAGGCGCTCAACGCGCCGAAGCTGCTAGCACTCCAGTACACGTTCTCTCCCTTAACACACGAGTTGCAAAACCTATTCAGGTCATCGACACACGACCATCATTTGATGATGCCGTAGGTACGCCCCTGAAGGTAGCGCAGGCTGCTGCAAAAGCAGAAGCTGCTGCAAAAATCGCCAAAGCGAAACAGATCGTTCTCAAGGCTACGCCCGTGATCATTGGTGGTACCGATGCGTTTGCCCAGCTCCGATTCTGTGAAGCTGGTGGTGACTATGCCAAAAACACTGGTAACGGCTACTTCGGTGCCTACCAGTACGACATTAGTACGTGGGCCAACTATGGCGGCTATGGCCGTCCAGACCTGGCTCCTCCTGCAGTGCAGGATGCCAAGGCTCATGAGACTCAGTCACGACGTGGCTGGAACCCATGGCCCGCATGTGCTCGTAAGCTTGGTCTTCTCTAAGTAGATCGGCTACCAAAAACCCGCTCATCCGAGCGGGTTTTTGTGTGTCACAGACCGCTATACGGTCTCAGCATCAAGCCGAATCTCTTTCTCTTTCAATAGTCCCGGCAAGAGCGCAATTGCCTGCTGATAGCTTAGGGTATGACCAGCCAGTGCCTCTACGCCAGCTACCACCTCAAACTTCGTCCCTGTAAGATCAAGTTTCTTTTGACCGATGATACTCCTGTCGAGACTGATCTCTTCCCATTCGCAATCTAGAAAAGCACAAGATATAAACTCGCAGCCCGACATGTCGACCTTGTCAAAAATGCAATTTGTGAATGTAACTTTCTTAAACTTGCTATTGCGCCAATTCACTGACGAAAATTTACAGTCGACAAACTCGCTCTCCTGGACCGACGTCTCGTAGAGGTCGACGGCAGCGTACCGACAATCCTCGATCCGCTGTTTGATGATGCCAGTGCGAACAAACTTCTCGCTAACATACTGCTTGTTTTTAGTGAGTTGTAGCATGCTTATTGCTTGGGTTGCTTCAACCCGGCTGCCTCATAAGCGAAAAATTTATTGATATCGTCCGTGGTCGGAAGCATTTGGTTCGGGAAGATTATCGTAGAGTTCTTCTCGACCGCAATCTCTGAAAGTGTCTGGAGGTTACGGAGCTGGAGGGCAATTGGGTGCTCAGCGATCTGATCAGCCGCTAGAGCAAGGTTCTTGACGGCCGCTAGCTCACCTTCGGCCGCAATGATTTTAGCTCGCTTCTCACGCTCGGCTTCAGCTTCCTTCGCCATGGCTCGTTGCATACTGTCAGGGAGCTGAATATCCTTGATCTCGACGATACCAACCTGTACGCCCCATTCTTCGGTCTGCTTATCGATGACTGTCTTGATCTGTGCATTAATCTTGAGGGTTTGAGATAAGATATCATCCAACGAGAATTGTCCGGCTATATTTCGCACGCTCGTCTGTGCAATCTGGTTTACCGCACTAGCTACATCGGCGATAGCCACCAGGGCTTTTGTTGGATCGACTACCTTATAGTAGGCTACGGCTGCAACATCGATCGAGACATTATCTCGAGTTATGATCTTCTGACTGGCGATCGGCATAGTGATTGTCTGCATACGCACCTTTCGCATCTGATCAATGAGAGGAATGATGAGCCGCAACCCTGGTTGCTTCTCCCCTACTACTCGACCGAGCCGAAAGACAACCCCACGCTCATACTGCTGCACGATACGGCAGCCGGCAAAGATAATAACCAACACGATAACAATCAGTACTGTCAAAAGATCCATGATGTGTCCTTTCAGATGATAATACTTACAGAATACGCCCTCTGCCTCTCGATGGGAATAATATCCCGTCTTGACCTGGTACTCCAGATCTGTTATTTTAGTGAGGTTATGAAAGCCACCATCCACCCCGAATGGGTCGAGACGAAAGTCACTTGCCTCGGTTGCAACACTGTATTTACCAGTCACAGCACCGTGCCGGAGATCACTGTAGAAATTTGCTCACAGTGTCATCCTTTTTATACCGGCAAGCAGAAACTCGTTGACACCGCTGGTCGTGTTGATCGATTCCGATCACAGCTCAAGAAGTCTGGCGAAATCAAGACTGTCATCAAGCCAAAGGCCGCTCGCGCCAAGAAAGTTGTCGCTGAGCCACAGTCTGGCCTCAATGCTCTCGCTGCTGTTAAGGAAGATGTCAAAGACAACACAGTTGACGCTCCTGCTGACGTCCAAAACATAAAGGAATAACTTACTTCCATTCAAAACCCGATATCGCCCCGAGCATATCGGGTTTTGCTTTGGTACACTAGGACCAACCATGACTTCACTGATAGACCCCGCCATACTTACCCAGACAAAAGCTCGTCTCGAGGAACTTTCCATCGAGCTGCAGGATCCGGCTGTCTACGGCACAGCTAGTGCTGCTGGCCTCGTCCAGGAACAGCGCGAGCTGACCGCCCGTCTCGAGCTGTTTGAGCGTGTCCAGAAAAGCGAGCAAGATCTCGAGGAATCCCGCCTCATCGCGAATGATCCAGAGCTGGGTGAGCTCGCTCAAGCCGACATTGTCCGACTCGAGGCTGAACTTGAGGCATCTACCAGTGAAGTTCAGGCTGCGCTTGTACCAGCCGACCCAAATGACAATAAGACAGCCATTGTCGAGATCCGAGCTGGTGCAGGTGGTGACGAGAGCTCACTCTTTGCTGGTGAGCTGGTACGCATGTACGTTCGCTACGCCGAAAATCACGGCCTACGTGTGACTACCCTCTCGAGCAATGCCAGCGACGCCGGCGGCTATAAAGAAGCCATTCTCGAATTCAAAGGCGCTGCTGCCTACAAAGCCATGAAGTATGAATCTGGTGTACACCGCGTGCAACGTATCCCTGCCACAGAGAGCCAGGGTCGTATCCATACTTCCACCGTTACTGTCGCCGTCTTACCCGAAGTCGAGGAAACAGAGCTCGAGATCAAGGAGAATGAGATCCGCGTCGATGTCTATCGATCAAGCGGAAACGGCGGTCAAAGCGTCAACACAACTGACTCAGCCGTGCGTATCACACACCTCCCATCGGGTATTGTCGTGACCTGTCAGGACGAAAAAAGTCAGATCAAGAACCGTGCCAAAGCCATGCAGGTCCTCAGATCACGCTTGCTCGCGATGGAAGAAGAGAAAAAGCGCCAAGAACTCGGCGATGCACGTCTCTCCCAGATAGGTACTGGCGACCGATCTGAGAAGATTCGCACTTACAATTTCCCTCAAGACCGCATTACTGACCACCGGATTGGCTTTACCACTCATAGCATTGCGCGCTTTATGGATGGCGAGCTCGATGAACACCACCTCGCACTCCAGTCAGCCGACCTCGAACGTGAATTAGCCAAGCTCTCCGTATGAATATCGGCGAATTAGCCGCCACTGGCGCACAACTATTTCAGGATGTCGGTATCAAAGGAGGTCGACTCGACGCCGAAATCATACTCGCCGAAGTGCTCGAAAAAGACAAAAGTTGGATCATTGCACACAACGAAGTTGAGCCTTCTTCGGCCCAAATTGAACGAATACAATCTTTATTCGAAATACGTGCCAAGAGACACCCAATGAGCTATGTTCTCGGTTACAGGGAGTTTTATAATCTTAAATTTGCAATTGACAAAAGAGCCCTTACTCCGCGTATTGAGACGGAAGTTATCGTCCTAGAGGCCACTAATCGAGCCCCACAAAAGGCTCGAGTCTTGGACGTCGGTACCGGCTCGGGCGCCATGGCAATTGCTCTCCAGTACACACGACCAGATTTCACTGTAGTCGCCACCGAGGTCAGCCATGAAGCTCTCGATCTCGCCAAAGAGAATGCGACCGCTATTCTCGGTCCTGATCACGCAATTACGTTCCTGCAGTCCGACCTCTTTGATGCCGTCACAGGTACGTTTGACCTCATCGTCGCCAATCTCCCCTACGTCAGTCGTTCATTTCAGACCATGGAAGAAGTCACCTTTGAGCCGGACGTAGCCCTCTTCGGCGGGTCTGAAGACGGCCTTGATCTCTACCGAGCATTCTTTAAGGATCTCCCGGAGTTTCTCGAGTCTACCGCCCTCGTCTTCATTGAGTCTGACCCCTGGCAGCAGCCCGAACTCATCAAGCTTGCGGGAAAGGCTGGTCTGTCACCTGTCTTCCAGGATTACTTCATACTTGGTTTTACATCGTAGCTCCCCGTAGCTCTTGTCTCGACGAATCTAGTCGTGTAGTCTTATCGCAGCCCTCATCGAACCTACTCTACCTGGAGGTAGAATCATGCTCAAGGTCATTCTCGTCATAGTCCTCGTACTCTGGCTCATAGGGGCGATCGGCTCACTCGTCGACAATGCTCGTTGGCGAGTTGGCATGATCACCTACCCAGAAGTTTGGCTCCTCATCGTTCTGCTAAGCCTTTTCGCCTGGCCGTACTATCTCTGGGACACATACCACGAAGAACGCCCCAAACCTTCATCATCTTGACCCCCTTCTGAGTGCACAAACATGCGACCTACCTCCAACGGAGGTAGGTCGTTGTCCTTGATATGCTAATTGGTGGCTTGCGGTGCAGCCTCGAGCTTCACATCTGCTGTCTTCTTGTCATTACCACGGTAGTAAGTGACTTTCACCGTATCACCGGGCTTGTAGCCCGTCAGGGCCGACTGTAGCGTCTTCTTGGTGTTAATGTCAGCATCACCAACCCTGGTAATAATATCACCCTCCTGGAGTCCGGCCTTTGCAGCCGGGCTATTTGAAAGAACAGCAAGTGTTTGTGAATCACCACGCAAGAGTGCACCTTCTTTGATCGGTAGGTTGTTACGTGTAGCGAAAGCATCGGTGAGCATTACAAACTGTACGCCTAGGTAGGCTCGCTCAATCGTACCCTTGTCTTTGACGCTCGCTATCGCAGCCTTCACCTCATTAATCGGGATCGCAAAGCCAATATTTTGAGCTGATCCAGCCACTGCCGTATTCATACCAATGACCTGGCCTTCGATATTCACGAGCGGTCCGCCAGAATTACCAGGATTGATCGCAGCATCGGTCTGGAAGAGGTTTGAAAGCTGCTCGGTACTGCCCTGACCATCTGAAGCCTCAATAGGGCGGCTCTTGCCTGATATCACGCCCTCTGTGACGGTATTAGCGAATTCACCAAGAGCATTCCCAATTGCGACTACACGCTGACCGACAACTACTTGATCAGAATCAGCCAGATCAACCGCCTTCAGATCATTTGCCTCAATGCGCAAGAATGCTACATCATTTGAAGGGTCAGTCGTTACGAGCTTAGCGGGATACTGCTTACCATCACTGAGCGTGACCGTGAAGCCTGTGGCGCCTTCGACGACATGTTTGTTTGTCAGGATGAGACCATCGCTCGTCACTATCATGCCCGTTCCAGCGCCAGACTGCTGCTGATTGAGCCCAAAGATGCTTTGAGAAGTAGAGCTCGTCGTAATACTCACCACCGATGGACCAACATTCTTCACCAGATCAATAGTGGCTGAGTTCTCTTGAAGGGTAACCTGTCGATTTTGATTTATTATACTCTGCGGCGAAAGACTAAGTGTACGAGTAAAAACAGCTGCACCCAGCACACCGCTCACAAAACTCGCCAAAACAGTCAGGATCAAAATCTTCTTGGGCGAGAGCGCAACCCGCTGGGACTTAGCACGAGATGGCGTAATTATTGGTGACACAGACGAATGATCATCAGATTTGATCGGCATATTCCCTCTTTCTTAAAACGCTTACTTTTTCATTATATAGGATATTCTAAGCAACCTGAGAGCTCGCTGAGAACTAAAGTGTAGGGAGAAAAACTAAGATTCCCAATGCGAGAGCACTAATCATGCCATACTCTACCATCAGCTTCTTTGATAGTATCCGCTGGCTATGCAACTGGAGTAAGCTTCCCCAGGCATACCCCATTACTACGATCATAAGGCTCAATCGAGTCACGAACAGACCCAGCAGGGGTAACTGATACACGATCATCACAAAGCTCGCCAACCACACAAGCTGACTCATGAGAAGCGCCCACGTCGCAGCCACAAAAGAGTTGTGAAACCCAATCCGCTCGAGCCAAAAGTGCGCCAGGCTATATTGAGTCGCCCACGTCGCTACTACTACAGCCGGCAGATAGGCTGGCGACTCCAACAAAGCCAACGCCAACGCATTGCCAGTCAACCACATGAGCATGAGCGTATGTAGGCTCTGCGATTCGTGCCGTGCCGGATCAAACTGGAGCAAAAAGAACCGAGCCTGCCACATGAGCAGCACGATCAGAGAGATTGTTACCACCTGGGAATTGAGCGGCACATACCGACTAATTAGCTGAAGGTTTATCAAGCCACCCCAAATGATCAAGAGGGGTTCAAATGAGCGCACCAGCACTGTCCGAAGCGTTGGCTTAGCCATAAGTCGGCCCACCGTCAGGAGCGTCGCAAGGCTGGCTACGGTCGCCGCCAGCCACGCGTAGTCAGTAAAGTGGCCCAGGAGCAGTGCGAATGTGATAAGAGCAACATGAATAAGTAGACTTCGCTGTACGGCACTCAAGCGCCGCCAGCGCAATGCTCGTGGGAGCCGAGGCTGGTGCATTAGCGGGCCCCCTTATAATCTTGTCCGACTGTTAGCTCGAGATCACTTTCGACTGAGCCTTTGGTGCCGCTCTGGGCTGTGACAGCAAAGCGCTTCGCTAAGTATGCACGCGTATACCGAGCCTTATCCCCAGCGTGGTCCACGAGCAAACTATTCGCCACAGGTACATCGTCACTCAAGATAACTTTGTAGTGGTAGCTCTCGAGCAATTTCACGAGTGTGTCTTTAAGCGCCGGCTTGCCGGTCGCGTTATGCAGCACAACACGAGCCGATTCATCCGTGATGTGACGGTCAGAGAAGAGCGAGTGTGCAAAAGCTCGAATGTCGGTAAAGTTTCCGACGCCAGCCTTCGGAATAACAACACTAGCGCCACCAATATTTGAGGTCGTGACTAGGCCATCATCTTGGTTGTCGAGAACACTATTGTGCACCGAATCAGACGGAATATCTTTGACGAGCGTCGCCAAGTTTTGGATATCTGACAAGGAGAGGTCGGTTTTGGCATTGTCACCGACAGCATCAATTAATGCACTAATCTTCGCTGGGTTTGTCAGTGTAGTGAGTGCAGTTGCTTTCTCGCGCATCGCAATGAGTATCTGCTGCTGGCGCATAGCTCGACCGAAGTCATTACCACAGTTACCCTTACGGCAGCGAACGTACTTCAGAGCGACGTCACCCTTCAAGACTTGTGTACCGGCAGCAATACTAAACCCACAGGCTCGCTTCTCATCCTTATCACACGGATATTCTGAATCGCTCAAGCTCGTGGGGACATTCACCGTCACGCCGCCCAATGCAGTTACTCCCTGCTTAAAGGCACTGAAGTCGACTCGGATGTAATTATGAATGGGCACATCCAGAAGTGATGTGACGGTTTCCTTGGCCAGCACAGGACCACTACCTTGCTTCTGACTCTCGCCATAGCTATGTGCAGCATTAATCTTGTCGCTTCCGTGACCCGGGATAGGCACGTAGAGATCACGCGGCATACTCAGCATAGCGATCTCCTTCGTCTTCGGCTCGATACTCACTACGAGCATGGTATCCGACAAAGTAGCACCCGCATGACCGGAGTCACCGACACCAAGGAGGAGGATATTAATCCGGCCGCCACCTTCGGTCGTAAGTGCACTTAGATCGGAGTCATCAGCCTGGGGCGACTTGAGCGCCTGACTCTCTGCGCCGATGTGCTTAGCCAGGACATGATGAGCGGCCCACCAGCTCTTCGCAAATAATCCCATACCAACCAATAGTATGAGACCCACAAAACTACCACATAATAAATACAACAGCCGTTTCTTACGACGTGCGCGAAAGGCCTCAGCCGACTGCCCTACCGCCGGCTTGCGCACAGACGATGGTACCCCTTTTGATTCAAGCATAAGCTTAGTATTACATATACCCGTCGTTCAAAAAAGACTGTTTGTGGATATTTCGAACAATTTTCAAGAACAATTTCATAAGAGACTTTTGCCTGCATACACATAACTAGATAATGAACACCAAAATAAATATTGCCATCCGATATCGCTCCTGAGCTTCATAAGCGCTATACTTAAGGAATCTATGCCACCCACTGACCCGACTCAACCAGTTCCAGCTCCCGCGCAACCTGTGTCAGCGCCGAGCAATACACCACCTGTAGACCCGACGGCGCCTGCCCCAACTGTATTCCCATCAGCTGAGGCAGCTTCGCACGCTCCAACACCAGCCGCCGCACCACTGCCACCAACACCCGAACCGACCACCACGACTGATGAGCCAGAAGAATCTCCCCACACCATTCGCCGCATTCTCGGATTTCTCCTGTCATGGGTCATCGTGCCGGGCCTCCTCGTGCTCTTTGTGCACAACTTCGTATTCCAGGCTTGGTACGTTGATGGCCAATCCATGCATCCAAGCTTTGAGAACGGTGATTACCTCATTGTCTCCAAGTGGGATGTCAGCCTCAAGAAGATCACCGGACAAAGCTCCAAACTCGATATCAAGCGTGGTGATGTAGTGATCTTCAACCCGCCAGGATATACGTCCGATATCTACTTTATTAAGCGCGCTATTGGCCTACCAGGAGAACGCGTGGTCGTTCGGGACGGCAAGATTACCATCTACAATACCCAGAACCCCAATGGCCTCGAGCTCAAAGAGCAATACAACGGTGGAGTCGCTCTTGAAGGAGATATTGACCAGACCGTTCCTGAGGGACAACTCTTCGTAGTTGGCGACAACAGGCAGCCAGGCGCCTCCCATGACTCGCGGGCAATCGGACCTATCTCACAAGATCACATTATTGGCACAGCCGACATCCGTCTACTGCCAGTGAGTCAATTCGGTACGGTGTCTCATCCGGCGTACTAACCTCGTTAGCGTATGAGACTCATCTAAAAGCCCACCTTACTGGTGGGCTTTTTGGTTATAAAGTATTCTGGATAGTCTAGAGCAAGCCTTCTCCGGTAATTGCCTTGTAGATCCGCTGCAGTTCTTCCTCAGAGAAGAAACGGAGCTGTACCTTGCCACCTTTGGCATTCAGGCTAATCGACACCTTGGTGTCCAAGTGCTTCGCTAGCCCATCAGTAACAGACTTGTAGGCTGTCTGTGCTTGTTTCACGCGTGGCGAGACGAGCTCTTTGTCCTCTTTGTAGTTACGGGACAGCTCTTCGGCCTGACGAACCGTCAGATCCTTCTGAATAATCAGCTGGAGCATCTTCTCTTGTTGCACGGGGTTATCGATCGTGAGAAGCATTCGGGCGTGCCCTTCAACAATCTTGCCCTCCTGCAGCGCCTTCTTGGCCGAGTACGGGAGGTTGAGAAGGCGAATAATATTACTGACAGTCGAGGAAGACTTACCGACCCGGCGAGCGATCATACCGACCGACAGGTTAAATTGATCCACCAGCTTCTGGTATGCCACGGCGAGCTCCAGGAGAGATAGCTCAGCGCGCTGAATGTTCTCGATGACTGCTATCTCCAGCTGGTCTTGTTCGTCAAAGCTTCGGATAACAACCGGTACGGTGGCAAGGTTGGCAAGTTTGGAAGCCCGCAAGCGTCGCTCTCCCGCGATGAGCTGGTAGCGCTGACCCGCCTTCGTAACAACGAGTGGCTGCACGACTCCGTGAGTCTTAATGGAGTCTGCCAGCTCAGATAATGAGACATCGTCAAACTCCTTACGGGGCTGGAACGGGTTGGGATCTACTAGATCGACCGACACCTCTTGCACTTGCTTCTCATCGAGCTGAAGTGACTCCGAGATCTCCTCGGACGCAAATTCATCAATACTTGTCGGAATGAGTGCATCAAGCCCTCGGCCGAGACGATTATTTTTGATTGGCACGACTGACTACCTCCTTAGCAAGTGCCTTGTAGGCGCGAGCTCCTTTACTAAAACGATCATAATCCACGATGGCCTTACCGTGACTCGGTGCCTCGGCCAATCGCACATTCCGCGGGATTACTGTTGAGCATACCATGTCTGGAAAATGACTTTCCACCTCGGCCGCTACCGCTGTCGACAGCGATGTTCGCTGTGAGTACATCGTGAGCACCACACCCAAGAGGCTGAGTTGCGGGTTTAGCGCCTGCTTCACACGCTGCACAGTATTCAGAAGCTGCCCTAGCCCCTCTAGCGCATAGTATTCCGCCTGAACTGGTATCAGAATCCTCTCGGCAGCCACCAAGCCGTTTAACGTCAACAAACCTAGTGATGGCGGACAGTCGATCAGGACCCAATCATATTCAAGTGAGGCCAGCGCCATCTTTAAGCGAGTCTCGCGTTGAGCACCCTGAGCCAGCTCTACTTCTGCTGCAGCCAACACAGGCTGTGATGGCAGTACCGACAGACGAGCATACCGAGTCTTGACCACCGCCTGCGCAGCGCTAGACCCATCAACCATGACGTGATAGATACTAGACTTGATCGCATCCCGATTAATACCGAGCCCAGACGTGGCATTGCCCTGTGGATCAAGGTCCACGAGTAAAACTTTATGCCCGGCCTTAGCCAGATAGGCTGCCAGGTTTACCGTTGTGGTCGTCTTCCCGACTCCACCTTTTTGATTTGCGACTGCTACAATCGGCATGCGACAAACTCACCCTCACTAATATCTTCCTATTATACCTGAAAAATACCCCTACAGGCTGGACTGCAATGGGTTTACAGATAGGCCTCTTTCTGATAGAATCAGACATTGAATCGTTCGCCGAGCGATGCTATGCGAGTCATCCTTTTAATACGACTCTCTCGGCACTAATTTTAACTTTATGAAAGATACTATTTTATGATTGCTGTTATTGAATCCGGATCAAAACAATACCTCGTCGAGCCAGGTCAGACTATCCGTACTGAGCTCGTCGGCGACGGCGTTACTACTCTCGAATTTGAGCCACTCATGGTAATTGATGGTGACAAGGTAGAAGTTGGTACCCCTCGAGTTACCGGCACCATCGTCAAAGCATCGGTTGCCGCAGAAGAGCTCAAAGGTGACAAAATTCGTGTTCTCAAGTACAAAGCTAAAAAGCGCCAGAAAACAATGCAGGGTCACCGACAGCGATACAGCGTTCTGACTATTGAATCTATTGCCTGATCCACATAAGCACACCTAAAAAGCGCCCCAATGGGGCGCTTTTTGGGTGTGCTTGGTTAGGAGCTGCAGTTGTTTGGCACCGTCCGGCCGTCCCGCAGGCTTTTCATCCAGGTCAGCGTATCCTGAAAGCTGGATACCATAGTATTGTAATGAGTCGCCGTTGGATATACCTTGGCTGTCACCTTATTACCGTCCTTACAGAGTGACTTTCGAGCCTGTTCGGTCTGTGCTGGGAGGATTACATTATCGAACTTGCCTTGATTCAAAAGCTTATTACTGGCGGTGTTGTAGCCAAGTGCGCTATTAGCCTGAAGCCGCTTATACAAATCAGGTGAAAAGGATGCTAACGTATTCGTCTTCAAAGCATCAAGAAACTGCGGTGTCAGCACTTTCTTACTATCCTTATCCCCCCAGTGTTTAATATTGCTATCAATACAATTCCTGGCGATATCGCTATTGAGATTCGTCGCAAATGGCTCTACTAGGTAGCGCGGTATGTCATAGGTGTCACCATACCAATCGGCATAACTTCGCAGAACATAGGGTGCAAACCATATCAAATTTGCACCGACGCTAATGTCCGATACAGTACGCGTAACATCAGTGAGCGGACCAAACCCAATGACGCCCTTCACGGTAAGCTCCGGCGTATATTTTGAGGCAATTCGGTCGGCCCACAGAGCAGCATGACCGCCCTGTGAATAGCCAGACAGATACACTTCAGCAGTATCGACTTTTCCCTTAGAGATAGACAGCCCCTGCAGCGCTCTCACACTATCCAGTAAAGCGCGACCTTCAAGCTCTCCCACCATATAGTGATGCAGCCTAGTGGCATCCCGCATACCTTCATAGTCTGTCGTGACAGTAGCGTAGCCCTGCGCGGCGTAGGCAGCCATTAAGCTAGGGTAGTTTGCCCAGTTACGCTGAGCCGGCTTCTCTAATGATGCAGCGCACTGATCATCAATGCCGGTAGTACCAGGTGCAAAGGCAAAGATAGGTAGATTTGAAGAGCGGCCGTCGGCTGGCAAGAATACCCGACCAAACACAGTTGCCGTCTTGCCCTGAGTGTCAGACATTGTATAGCTAAACGTTTGCATCTGTATCGGTGGCGGGGTTCCCTGATATCCAGGATCGGTCTGCTTGATAAGTGCTAGAGTCTGAGCACTTGTCAGCGTCTGGACCGTCTCGGTCGTTATGATCTTGCCGGTGCTGGTCGTATCGGTTGTCCGACCTTTGAGATTCCGAGTGTCTGATGACATGCGTCGGACGATTTCTGGAGTCCGGTCAATAACAAACCAAATACCACCCAGAACGATAACGAGACCGCACAGAAAAATAACCACACGAAATGACTTAGAGGCCGTAACCTGCTTCCACCAAGCACTTCGTGAGCGATGCAGTCGAGCTGGTTCATTCATATGCCGCAAACTGGTGCGACGCTGAGCGCCCCTCATATCTGACATTCCATCACTGTCATCGGGACGCCACCACTGTAGTCCTCAATATAACCTTGCTGCTTAAAGCCCAGTCTTCGATAAAATTCTACTTGATCATGCGTCAGCAAGCGCAAAGAATGTACCCCTCGCTCCGAGAGGATCTTTTGAGATGAGCCGAGCAGGGCGCTACCAATACCCTTCCCCTGCATGTTCGGAAGTACGTACATCCAATGAATAAATCCAGTCTCAACTCCATCTACTCGAGAAAGGCTATACCCTACCGGATTGCCTTCAAGTCGAGCAATCAGAAAACAACTCCGATCTGAACAAAGTGCCTTGAGGAACCTCGCTTTTGAATGCTCACGCCGCAACTGCTCTCGGTAGGCTTCCGTAAAGTAATCAAATGAGGACTCCACACTCTGAATAAATAGTTTATTCAGGATGCTGACATCACGAAGTCGAGCTGTTTCAATAGTAGCGTTGGATACCATCGTGATTCAAAGTGCCCCTTCATATGGGGGTGCCAAGGTCACGCGGTTGCGCCCAGCAGACTTAGAGGTGAACAGCGCTTCGTCGGCACGCTTAATAGCTTGATCAAGCGTATCTGCCAGAAGCTCGGCCACACCTACGCTCACTGTGACCTGAATTTTTTCATTGCCTGGCAAATCAAACACTTCGTCAGCAATTCTTTGACGAATAGCGTCGGCCTTCTTTAGGGCATGCTCACTAGATGCACCAACCAAGCCTACGACGATCTCTTCACCGCCATACCTACCTACGACATCTAGGTCGCGCGTCTCTTCCTTGATGAGCGATGCCACTTGCTTCAAGACTACATCACCAGAGTCATGACCGTACGTATCATTAACGTACTTAAACTTATCAATATCAACAAACAAAACAGAAAGTGACCGGACAACCACGTTTCGACGCTTATCTGGATGCTTGTGCTGCCATCGGACCTCTTCGGCAATCAAATTGAGGTATTGCATGAGTCCTTGTCGATTGTATATCAGCAACTGCTCGTCGGTGACGAGAAGCTGTTCGAGCTCAGTGACACGCGACTGTAGTGCGGCAATCTGTTCTTTTTGTTTATCGGGCGTTGGCACTTTCGCTCTCCAATGGATGATCAGCAAGGTAGGCTTCAGCTTCAAGGGCAGCTCGACAACCATCACCGGCAGCCGTAATGGCTTGTCTATAGTGTGGATCAGCTACATCACCAGCCGCGAAGATAGCCTCTTGGTTTGTGATAACTGAGCGCTCAACCTTAATATAGCCTTTCGCATCGGTATCAATCAGATCCTTTACGAAGCCAGTGGCTGGTGTGTGACCGATAGCTACAAAGAGACCCTCACAGTCTAGTCGACGCTTCTCTTCAGTCACCGTGTCAGTCAACTCAACGCCATCGACAAAGTTCTCACCAAACACATCAGATACTCCAGCATTCCAGATGAACTCAATCTTTGGGTGGTTCAAAGCTCGATCCTGCATGATCTGGCTGGCTCGTAGGTGATCTCGGCGATGCACAACGATCACCTTAGAAGCAAAGCTTGTCAGCGTCAAAGCTTCTTCCATCGCGGAATCTCCACCACCTACCACTACAACTGTCTTATCGCGGAAGAAATAACCATCGCAGGTAGCACAAGCCGAGATACCTTTTGCCATCAAGCGCTCTTCGTTTGGCAATCCAAGCCAGTTAGCTGAGGCACCAGTCGCAATGATCACTGTCCGAGCTTCAAGCGAACCATCGGCAAACTTAACCGTATGCCACGGCCTTCCTGGGACAATCTCTTCTACCCAGCTATTATGTAGCTCTGTGCCAAACCGTTCGGCCTGTGCTTGCATCGCTGTCATAAGATCGGGACCGAGAATACCCTTCTCAAAGCCGGGGAAGTTTTCAACTTCAGAAGTAAGGAGAAGTTGGCCTCCTGGACTATCACCGCCCAAGATGACAACCGAGAGAGCAGCCCGAGAGGCGTAGATGGCTGCAGTATAAGCAGCTGGGCCACCACCAATGATCACCACATCGTATTGAGTAAGTTTTGTCATACTGTCATTATACGGTTTTTTGACGCGCTCATGTTGATACAAGAGCACTTTTAGGCAGCTTTTTTAGTATCTCCACTACAGCTCGATGGCGACCAGAGACCACGCTCGCCGACATCGGCATCATGCTCGGCTTTTTGAAAAGCTTCCTGGTACTTATACGGCACGCTGGCATAGGTATATTCGTGGGCATAGCCCTCCTCTATGAGCGCCTGGTTCACAAAAAGCCCATCATCTCGCCATACAAAGGCCAGCATACGACCATACTTATCTCTCTCGCCCTGTGATGGGTCAGTTTCAATACGAACGGTGTGATTTTCCAGCGTATGCTTCGTCCACTCTGATGCTTCACGACCAAAACATTGCACTGGCTTACGGGGGTCCTTAGTCTCCGGCGTATCTACTCCTATGAGGCGGATCTTTTCTTTTTGCCCGTTCAAAGTAACAGCAATCGTATCACCGTCATACACCTCTACGACCGGCAATGTGTCGCCCTTGGGGGCAACAGGCGGTGGCGCCGGGTAGGCCCATGCCTGCCACGCCACCGCCAAAGACAGAAGCATCAGGCAAGCGCTCACAAGGCGTCGAGCTTGAGATCGCCTCATACCTGTTCATCTTTCAGCCTTCGCTTTGAGTCTCGATGGCGAGCTACGCTTAGTACCATTCCAACCGCTACCATACTCATCAGCATGCTCGTACCACCAGCGGAAACAAAGGGCAAAGGGATACCAGTCACAGGCATAATCCCCATATTCATCCCGATATTGACGAGGATGTGAAAGAGAAACATACTCGCCACGCCAATGCACAAAAACGAACCAAATCGATCAATGCTTAATGTACTAATGATATAGATCCGCACGATCAAAATACCAAAGAGCACGATAAGCAGCGCCGCCCCGATGAATCCGAGTTTCTCCGCCAAAACGGCAAAAATAAAGTCGGTGTGCTGCGATGGTAAAAAGTTTAGTTGACTCTGACTACCAGCCGATAGGCCGCGACCAAACCACCCCCCACTCCCTACAGCAATCACTGACTGCGTCACGTTGTATCCAATCCCTAGCCGGTCGGCCTGTGGATTGAGCAGTACATCGATACGCTGTCGTTGATACGACGCTAGGTACCGATAGAAGAGCGGCAGGACAGCCGCAATCGCCGCGAGTCCACCGAACAGGTAGAGGCGTCTCACCTTAGAGGCAATCGCCATCGTCAACCAGATAGCGATACACACCAGACCAGTTCCAAGGTCAGGCTGAGATACGACTAAAATGAGTGGCGGCAAGAGAATGAGCGTCAAGATCACCAGGTGTCGAAACCGAGGTGTTTGATTGTAGTAACGTGCGTGGTATGTGGCGAGTGCGATGATCAGCGCGATCTTCGCAAACTCTGATGGCTGGAACTGAAAGAACCCAATCGAGATCCAACGCTGTGCACCTAACGCAGTTGTGCCGACCACCTCTACCGCCAAGAGACTTACCGACATCAGGATATACAGCGGAATCGCATAGCTCTTCAGGCTGCGATAATCAAACCGAGCCAAGATTAACATCGCTACAATACCGATAGCTGCATATAGCAGCTGTCGCGTTGTATCAATCTGGCCTTGCACTGCAGTCGCCTTGATTCCTGAAGAATACAGCACCAGTAGTCCGAGTGCCGTAATCAGCACCGTCGTACCGACCAGTACCCAATCAAGTTGCTGCAGACCCCTCCGCGCCACGCCTAGTCTCCGACTGATTTCAGGTCGATCGACATATCGTAGTCATCGATTCGTACCGGGATAGTATCTAAAACAGCTTCACCAAAAGTCAGCGTGTCCGCAAGTGTCTCTCGAGCGATGAGATCTCGATAAGCCTCGATAGAGGCCCTCAACTCAGGACCAGCCGTCAATTGGAGTGAGATACGATCGTCGATCTGGAGGTCAGCCTTCTTACGAGCTGACTGGATGTGACGGATGATCTCTCGAGCCTGACCCTCTTGGGCGAGCTCGGAAGAGATTTCGGTGTCGAGTTCAATGCCTTCTCCCCATACGACTTCCTTCACGTTCACTTCGTCCTGGATGATCGACTTATAGACATCAGGTAGTTGGGGTACTGTCACGCGAGCCAGCGGCTGACGCACTTTGATCTTGGCAGCTCCGCGTTGCGAGAGTGCTTCATTGATTGACTCACGGGCCAGAGCCATCTGCGTGATGACTGTCTCATCAGTCGGGAGAGCCTTTGGCCAATCACTCAGGTGTACGGAAGCCGGCAGATCAGAGCCTTCGATAAGCTCTCGCCAGATATGATCACTCAAGAACGGAGCCCATGGCGCTAAGAGCTGCGTAATCCGGATCAATACATACCACAAGACTCCGTAGGCCGACTGCTTATCACTATCGTCTTCACTCTTCCAAAATCGTCGTCGAGATCGTCGAATAAACCAATTACTCATATCGTCAATGAGCTGGTAGATTGGCTCGATAGCGTGCGCAATCTTGTAGTCATCGGCACTCTTCGTGGTAGCGGTGATTGTCTCGTTCACACGGGCCAAAATCCATTGGTCGAGCACGTTCTCGGACGTTGGCTGGTCGAGTGTCGTGCCCCTGAATCCATCCAAGTCGGCGTACATCTTGAAGAACCGATAACTATTCATGAGCGTACCGAGGACATTTCGCTGCACGTCACGCATTGCGTCACGACGGAAGCGCATGTAATCAGCCGTCTCTGTGGATTGCACGCTCGAGAGCAGGTAGAGACGCATCGTATCAGCGCCTTCGTTATCAAACACCTCATCAATTGCTGGATAGTTTTGGAGTCGCTTACTCAGCTTCTGCCCATCTGCCGCCATGATCATGCCGTTCACGATGACGTTCTTGTAAGCTGGTCGATCAAAAAGGATGGTTGCCACCACGTGTTGTACATAAAACCACAGTCGTGTCTGGTCGAGACCTTCGATGATAAAGTCAGCCGGGAACGTCAGATCAAACTTATCTTTATTCTCAAACGGATAATGCTGTTGAGCTACCGACATACTACCGCTCTCAAACCAGCAGTCCAGCACTTCTTCAATACGCTTATACGTCTTGCCATCTTTCACAAATGAGATGTCATCAATGAAGGGACGATGGAGATCATCCACCTTGATATCTGGACCGGCTAGCTCTTTGAGCTCGGCGATACTGCCGACCACGATGTAGTCTGTCTCATCTTCAACGTTCTGCCAGATAGGCATGGGCGCACCCCAGTAGCGATTGCGCGAAATAGACCAGTCGCGAGCACCTTCCAGCCACTTACCAAAGCGGCCTTCTTTGATGTGACCAGGCACCCAATTGATCTCTTCAGCCGTCTTGAGGAGGCTGCCGCGAATGTCGGATACCTTCACATACCAGCTGGTAATCGCGTAATACAGTAGTGGACTCTCACAGCGCCAGCAGAATGGGTAGGTGTGCGTAAATGTTTCGGCAGCATAGACCTGACCCTGCTCAGTGAGATGCGCAATGATTGATCTATCAGCACCTTTGAAGAACTTGCCCTTAATCTCATCAAAACCTATGCCACCGACTACGTGTCCACCAGTGTCGATTGTCATAAGGACAGGGAGACCATTATCCTGGCCAAGCTTGAGGTCGTCTTCACCAAAGGCAGGCGCAACATGCAGCACGCCCGAACCATCATCGATACTAACGAAGTCAGCCGCCCAGACTCGGTAGAGCTTTTCGGCACCTTCACGCTCATCCAAGCCGTCCAGCGCAAAGAGTGGTCGATATGACTTCCCGACAAGTTCACTCCCCTGCATAGACTTGAGGACTGTATATTCAGCCTTGAGCACCTCTAGCCGCTTCTCAGCCAGCACCAAGGTCTCGCTCGAACCATCATCCAACGTAACGTCAGCGTAGACATAATTCTCGGTAGGATTCACGGCGATAGCCGCGTTACCAGGCAATGACCATGGTGTCGTTGTCCAGCCCAGCAAGCTCGCATCTTCATCGACCAATGAAAACTTCACGTACAAACTGGGATCTGGGACGTCATCCTTGTAACCATCATTCACTTCAAAGTTTGAGAGCGGAGTCTCACAGCGAGGGCAGTACGGGGCACTCTTAAAGCCTTTGTAGAGCAGGCCTTTGTCGTTTACCTGGCTGAGTGTCCACCACACACTCTCGGTGTAGGAAGTATCAACCGTCGCATAATAGTTATCGTATTCACTCCAGCGGCCAAGCCGCTTGAGGAGGTGTTCCCACTCGTCCTTGTATGTAAAGATCGACGCTCGGCAAGCCGCATTAAATTTCTCGATACCGAGCTCTAGGATTTGCTTTTTCCCACTAACACCAAAGTCTTTCTCGATTGAAAACTCGACCGGCAGGCCATGGCAGTCCCAGCCGTTTCGACGTGGCACGTAATACCCCTGCATTGTTTTATAACGCAAGATGGAGTCCTTGATACTCGTGACGAGGCTGTGACCAAAGTGCGGCAGGCCATTTGCGAACGGTGGCCCATCGTAAAAACTAAATAACTCAGCACCTTCACGATTTTTGAGAGATTGAGCAAAAGTACCTTCGGCCTCCCACCGCGCAGCTACCTGCTCCTCAATAAGGGCAAAGGATGATTTTTCGGTCTGTGTGTCTGGGGTCAGTGAATCGGGTTGAGTCATACCTGTCATTGTACCGTTTTATCAGGTAGAGAGACAACCTCCACCTCTCTCAGGTGAACACACCAAAGGCATGCCCGATCTCTTCACACGAAGGCAAAGCATGCTGCCAGGTGGAAATGACTGCCCCATCATCATTCAGCACAAGCAATGCGGGTGTAGAAACGATATCATACGCCTCCATACGTGCAATTCCATCGCGGCTCAGGCTATTGACCTCTTCGACCACCTTACCGCTCAATTCGACCTTCTCAATCATACGGGCGAAAGCCTTCTGATCGACATAACTCGTCGGTTGTCCGAACACAAGCAGTTTCATACCACCATCATACGCCAAACGCCTCTCGCCAAGAAGCTTAGGGGCGATTCTGTGTACGCTTCATACTCTTAATGGCCTCCTCAAAGCTCTCGATAGTCGAGAAGCTCCGATAAACACTAGCAAATCTCACATAGGCTACTTCGTCTAACTGCGCCAGACAGTTCATGACAAGCTGTCCAACCTCCTGACTCTGTATCTCTTCACCCTGAGTAGCCATAATCTCTCGCTCGACTCCATCAATTGTCGACTCGATCAGCTCAGCTTCGAGCGGCCGCTTCTCACAAGCCCGGTAGATGCCGTTCGCAAGCTTGGTGCGCTCATAAGGCACACGCACACCACTCTTCTTCACGACGAGAAGCCGACGAGGCTCAATCCTCTCGTAAGTGGTGAAGCGTGTCTTGCAAGCAATGCACTCCCGTCGTCTTCGAACAGCGGCTTGATTCCCGCCTTCACGCGACTCAACAACTCGGCTCTCACTCGCCCCACAGTGTGGGCAGCGCATTAGTTCAGCGCTCCATTATTTCGTAAGCTTGTCAGTCTTACTTGTATCGTGATCTTCACCAATACCCTCGAGCTTGTGCCCCTGACGCAGAAAAGCCGGCTTGTCAAAGTCATCTTCGGCATCTGTATCAAAACGAGATGATAGCGTCTCAACGATAGGCTTGTCCTGGACGCGGATTGGCTCAGGCTCAAAACTCGGCTGTAGCTCCTCGATATCATCATTCATGACCCGGCTTGATCCAGAATCAGAGTCTTGATCGAGAGAGTCAAAGGACAATGCTTCCGGCTCAGCTCGTACCAGAGGTTCGTCATTGTGCAACGCATCTTCCCGTACTCGAGGACCACTGGCTACATACGGCGTCGGCTCAGTCGCCTCTTCACTCTCGGGTTCCTCAAAGGTGCGAACAGGCGCTTCAAAGCTTTGCTGCGAATCATATTGAGGCTCAGCTACACGTGCTGGGCGCTGGAAAGTTACATCTTCAGCTCCGGCTTGACTAGCATCATTCAAATCGCCAACACTCTTCTGGAAAAGCTGGCTCGTACCCGAGAAGTTTACAGCCGTACGAGTATCGCCTTCAGCCTCGAAGCCCGTGGCAACCAGGGTAACCTTAATCTCATTATTGAGATTCTCGTCCATCACCATACCCCAGATAATATTAGCTTCAGGATCGACCGAGTCATGTACCAGCTTGGCGGCCTCCTCAATCTCATGCATACCCATATCACGTCCACCAGTGAAGTTAATCAGCACACCCTTTGCACCCTGTATAGAGACTTCAAGAAGTGGACTATCAATAGCTTGCTTCACAGCCTCAACGGCTCGGTTATCACCACTACCCATACCAATTCCCATAAGGGCTGATCCAGCATCACGCATGATCGATTCAACATCGGCAAAGTCGAGGTTAACGAGTCCGTTGACGGTAATGAGATCTGAGATACCCTGTACGCCTTGTCGGAGAATGTCATCGACTGTTGCAAAAGCATCTAAGAGGGACGTCTTGCGGTCAATGATCTGCAAGATGCGATCGTTCGGAATAACAATCAGTGTGTCAACCTTGCCCTTTAGCTCAGCCAAACCAGCCTCAGCGATTTTGCGACGTCTATCACCCTCAAACTTGAAGGGGCGCGTCACGATAGCGACCGTCAAAGCGCCAGCATCACGAGCTATCTGGGCAATGACTGGAGCTGCCCCTGTACCAGTACCGCCACCTTCTCCGGTAGTAATAAAGACCATTTCGGAATTCTTAAGAGCCGCGAAGATCTCCTCCTCACTCTCTTCCGCTGCCTGCTTCCCTACTTCAGGGTTGGAGCCAGCACCTAGTCCTCGAGTAGTCTCCTTACCGATATGGATTTTCTTGTGTGCCTGGCTGTAGTGCAAAGCCTGGGCATCAGTATTAATGGCAATGAATTCAATGCCGCGCATTTTAGACTGAATCATACGATTCAGCGAATTACTTCCGCCGCCACCACAGCCGACTACCTTTATTCGTGCGAATGCCTGGATCTCGGGCAGTAATTCAGCCATGGTTCACCCTCTCCCCTTAAACTAATTCAAACGTTAGACCTGACAGGCTGCAACTCGGATTGCCAGAGCCTGCCTTATTGCTACACACACATATTGCTCAAAATAGTGAATGTACTTTGTAGTATAAGGAATTTATACAGGCCGAGTCAAATTATGTATTCAAGATTTTATGTGCGAAAAAACGAGCGCATTTTTTGTCCAGACTCACGATAAATGTGTTCGATTATGAGCGGCTAAATAGATTGCGTGCGAAAGATTGGGCTCTTCCAAAGGCCTGTGTAAGGCGATCATTGATGGACGAACCAGTCGAGGGGTGGTCAACATCCTCGAGAAGCAAACCAATAAGAGTACTATAGCTTGGGTCTTTTACACGCTCAACTATCCCCGTAAACCCAGTTGGTCCAGCCAAGACAACTGGCACCTTGAGGCACTTCTCCAGGTAGGCTGGTAGCTCGGCGAGCTTCGCTCCTCCACCAGTCACAACTACACCGCTCGCCATCAGATGTTCTTTGCCGGCTCGCTCCAGCTCTGCTCGAATTAGATCGGCAATCTCATTCAGGCGTGAGCTTACAATCATGTCGAGCTCATGCTGCATGACGGTACCTTTTGATCCTACCTTCGTCAGATCAATCTTTGTTGTATCACGAGTTTTTGGCTCTCGAGCTACTGCAAAATTCACCTTGAGACGCTCTGCGACATCAATGGTAGTACGAAAACCATACACAATGTCTTTTGTAATATGATTCGATCCGACAGGAAGGATACTCGTAAAGCTCACCTTACCCTCTTCAAAGACCGCAATACCGGTAGTCTCTGCGCCAATATCTATCAAAGCCACGCCGAGCTCCTTCTGACGCTTCGTTAAGCAAGCCCGAGCTGAAGCTAACGGCACGATGACGTGATCATGGGCCGTAATGCCTGCCCGATGGATAGCATCATCGAGATTTTTCATGGCCGGAATCGAGGCAGTAATAATATGTGTATCAATTTCAAGACGGACGCCGCTCATGCCGTAAGGATCACTGATGCCGCTTTGACCATCAACGATGTAGCTACGAGGCACAACGCGCAAGATATCTCGGTTATTCTCTAGAGAAAGAGCTGCTGCTGCCTCTTCGGCTCGCGACATATCTTCTCGGCTGATCTGCTTGTCAGCACGGCTCACCGCAATGACTCCCCGAGAGTTAAGGCTCTGGATATGAC
Organism: uncultured Candidatus Saccharibacteria bacterium; assembly: GCA_937996675.1. Lineage (GTDB taxonomy): Bacteria > Patescibacteriota > Saccharimonadia > CAILAD01 > CALKUN01. Next base: position 7,155 of record CALKUN010000159.1, on the reverse strand, counting down.
TACCGTCTACTGAGATTGTGGCTCGCTCAATGACCGATCCACTCATGCGTTCGGCTTCTTCAAGCGCAGCGGTGATTGCGCTGACTGTCTCCTCAATATCAACCACTACTCCCCTACGAAGACCATTAGTAGGAGCTGAACCAAAGCCAATGATTGAAACCGTCGGGCTGTCGGGCTGAGCAACACCAACAGCACAGGCGACTTTCGTCGTCCCGATGTCGAGTCCTACGTATGTTGCTTCTTGTTTGTTCGCCATGACACCCTCGCTTAGATTACTTCGATTGTATATGGGAGCGCGAAGTAGTGCAATTATTTTGTACAGAGTTTTATTGCGCTACTTTTGTATTCAAAGTTGAGTTAGAATTTCACACCCGTCGTCCGTTACCAGGACTGTATGTTCAGCTTGAGTTGATAAAGAGTGATCCTTTGTGGTCCAAGTCCAGCCATCTTCAGCTAGATACATCTCATGAGAACCGAGGGAAACATTTGGCTCAAGGGCTACTGTCATGCCTGTCCGCAATGCCTCACCAGTTCCAGCTGTGCCATAGTTAGGAATAATCGGATCCTCATGAACCTGGTGTCCGACGCCGTGGCCGCACAATTCGTAAATACAAGCTAGGTCATAGCGCTCTAGTGTTGATTCAACTGCAGCGCCGATATCGCCCACTCGTACACCATCACGGATTGTAGCGATGGCCGCATCAAGCGCCTTCTTTGTGCCAGCCAAAAGTCGCTGCTGATCAGGTGTTGGCGTACCAATCACAAAACCTATGCCGGCGTCAGTAATCATACCCTTGTAGCGGACACCAAAGTCATAATGTATGAGGTCACCCTCTCTCATCACCCGGTTGCCGGGGATCCCATGAGCAATCTCATCATTTACCGAGATACAGATAGCGCCTGGAAAGCCATTATAGTCCAGGAAGGCAGCCTTTGATTTATGCTTTTCGAGAAGTGCTCGAGCTCGCTTATCAATGTCGCTTGTAGTCATGCCAGCCTCTGTGCCTTCAATCAAATCCTGAAGGATGGTCGCGAGAATCCGTCCGCTCTCGCGCATGTCGACAATCTCTTGCTGGGTCTTTACTTGGGTCTTCATGCAGCTCCTTTGTGCTTAGGTGGTAAGTAACTTGTAATTCTCTCGTAGATCACCTCGACCGACAGGCTAGCATCAACTGCATGAAAGACCACCGGTGGCGACAGTAGTCGTATGGCTGGCTGAGTAAGCGTATGGTATTCGGCTAACCGGTCTCTCACGACGGCTGTTGTGTCATCGGTCCGACCTCGGCTAGCTGTACGTTCCTGACTCAATGCATCATCAATTTGAAGCTCAATAATCATACTCTCACCGTCTGGGTGAGCGGCGAGCCACCCGAGTAGCCACTGACTCTGTGCTGGCTCACGTGGAGCACCATCTAGCACAACATGCGCATGATGAGCCGGCAGTACACTCTCCAAGATTGGTGTCATGAGGGCTGTTGAAACGAGATCACCCGCAGCCAGCGCCCGCTCAATATCGGGGTTGGTTTGCGACACTGTGCGCAAGGTATCACCTACGCTAATGAGCTGGTAGCCCGCATTAGCAGCAAGCTTCTGAGCTTGCGTCCCCTTTCCAGACCCCGGAGGGCCGCTCAGAATAATCATTAGCCAAGAACCAAGCGATAGATTGGTGGACCAAAGATGCAAGCCGCAACAAGTACTGCCGTGGCAGCCGTCACGAGAACGCCGCCAGCCGCCATATCTTTTACAAGCTTCACAACCTGATTGTTGCCATAGGCCAGAAGATCAAGCGTGCGCTCAAAAGCCGTATTCATAATCTCAGCAAAGAAGACGAGTCCAATCGTAGTCATGACGAGTGCTGCTTGACCGAATGGTACACGTAACCAAATCGCTGCGATAATGGCGATGATGGCAAATGCGACATGAATGCGCGCATTGCGCTCACGGCTCACAACGGCCCGAAGACCTCGATACGCGTTTCTAAAACTTGCTAGGCTGACCATAGAGAAATTGCCCTTAGTGACTGTGTTGCCATAATATCATGCGTCAACTTGTGAAAGCGATCTTGTTCATCTGGCTCATCATGAGTCAGATCGGATAAATGTAGCAAACCATGCACAAATAAGGTTGCAAACTCTGTTTGTGCATCAGTTTTCAGCCTTCGAGCAGCGATACGAGCGACTGCCGAACAGATTACAATCTCTCCAGCTACAGCACCCTCTACCCCGGGCTGAACGGTATGACGCAAACTCAGGACATCTGTAGCATGATCTTCACCGTACGCTTGAGAATAAAATTCCTTCATACGCGCGCGGGATACAAAGCTCACCTGAACAAGCCCGCTAAAATCAGGCTTAATCTGATCTCTCCAGGCACGAAACAACTTGTCCCACACCTTGGCGTGATACTCGGAAGGCACAGGCCGGACGACTGAAAGTGTAAGGTCATTCATCGTGAGCTAGTCGAAGCGAGCGCTTCACGAGTCAGTTGAGCAATCATTGCTCCATCAGCGGCACCTGAGAACCGTTCTCGAACAGCCGATATTACATGCCCCATAGCTGCCGTACCGGTCGCATTTTGTTCAGCAATGACTTCCGTGACAACCGCTCGGATCTCCGACTCGCTAGGCTGTTCCGGCAAATATGCTTTAAGGATGGCAAGCTCAGCTGTTTCCTTATCGACCAGATCGGTACGATCAGCCGCTGCATACTGCTCGATAGAGTCTTGACGCTTCTTAGCCTCCTTTTGAAGGAGCTGGAGCATCTGCTGAGGTGATAGTTCGCCCTTGATCTCAATGGCGTAGTTATGCATGGCAGCCTTTAGGAGACGGAGCACCTGGAGACGCACTTCATCTCTCGCCTTCATAGCCGTAACAAGGTCGGCATCTAGCTGAACGACGAGGTCGGTTGTCTGAGTCACCAGAAAAGTCTTCCTAGCCGCGAATAGTCATGAACTCACGTGCCTTGAGTTCTTTACGGGCGGCCTTGCGAATAGCAATGGCACGAGCCTCGCGCTTAGAGAGTGGCTTTTCGAAATACTTACGACGTCGGGCGGCACTTAGTAAACCAGCCTGAGTGACTTTCTTATTAAATCGACGGATCAAACCTTCGAGGGATTCGTTGTCTTTCATTTCTACTTGAAGCATCTATCATTCCTTTTCTTGCATTAGTATTAGGGACTGAAGTCCTGATCGCGGTGCTCTCGGCATTCATCCGGAGCAATAACCTGTATATACTACCATTTTCTCTAGGCCATATCAAGAGCTATACCTGGAGCGAATACACCACTATCTTCTACCCTAAAAAGGTTAGCCTGGGGCGGATAGCGGTAAAAATGAACCTTATTTATATATGTCTGAACACGAAGAGTACGTGTCATTCTTATCTGTTGGCATCAATATAATCGCATGTTAATGTATATCTTGAACACATTCTTTATTCTTTAATCTCTTCCATGTCGACAACATGTAAATCAGGTCGTTCTACGCCCTGCCAGACATTCCCGACCAGCTGGAGGTAACAACGGATCTTAATACCGGACTCTAGCCAAGGCCAGAGCCGTAACGCCTGGAAAGCCATCGCGCGATGTACGACATTATGAAAAGCTAACTGTACTTGAGCATGGGTCTGATCTGCGCCGACCCAACGCAGGCTCGTCACATCGGCTTCGACAACAAAAATGATCGGTTCGTGCCCACGACCCGTAGGTTCAAACTGGCGGACTGCCGCCAAGCCCTCCTGGGATACATGGTCAGGACTTAACCATACGTCTGCAGTACGGGTATTCTCCCAGTGCTCATCTGGAATAGTTTGAAGTGCCTCATCGAGACCTTTTTGAAGGGCCGGGATATCGCTTGTTGCAAGTGTCAGCCCAGCAGCAGCTGCATGTCCACCGTACTTCATGAGCAACGCGTCCATAGTCCGCATCACCTCAAGTACATGAATACCTCCAAAAGTTCGCACCGAACCCTTTGCAACATCACCTTCCACCTGCAAGACTGCAGCTGGCTTCATAAACTCTTCGGCCAGCCGAGCGGCAATCAATCCAGCAACACCATGGGACCAGTCTTCATTAAAAACAACCAAGAATGCATGCTCAGACTGTGCGAGAGCCTGCTCTCGAGCCTGATCGAGGATTTTTGCTACCAACTGCTGTCGCTTTGTATTCATAGTATCAAGACTCGTAGCGTGACGCCGGGCCTCTGCGATATCTGTTGCAAGCAGAACATCAAGAGACAAGCGGGCATGCTCGAGCCGACCCGATGCGTTCAGTCGAGGTCCAAACCGAAAGCCTAGATCGGAAGCTTGGATCTGGTCTAGAGATATTTTTGATACTTCGGCGAGAGCCAAAAGGCCCGGCCGACGGGTTCGCGCCAGCACCTTGAGCCCATACTGTGTGAATATACGGTTGTCCCCTACGAGCGGCACAACGTCACAGACGGTCCCAAGAGCGACAAGGTCAAGCCACCATTTTTCTTGTCCCTCTGGTATAAGGTCTTGATGCTTCTGCTGCAAGGCTCGCATAACATGATAGGCGACCCCAACCCCGGCAATACCAGGTTGAGGATAGGCATTCCCCTTGCGCTGAGGATTAATATGAGCGACTAGGCCATCAGGCTCTTTCTCCCCTACTAGGTGATGATCAGTAATAATCATCTTGAGGCCAAGCTCATGAGCCCGCGCAATCGGCCCGATCGCAGTGCTTCCGCAATCCACCGTTATAACAGTATGTACACTCTCGGCGGCCAACGCCTCAAGTGCCGTTGTGTTTAAACCATACCCTTCCTCAAATCGATCTGGGATATACGGGCGGACGCGAATGCCCAGCCGAGTCAACACGTCCACCACAAGCGTTGTGGCAGTGAGCCCATCAATATCGTAGTCGCCATACACCACCACCTCGTGATCAGTGCCTATCAGGCTTGATAAGTGATCCACTGCCTTCGTTACATCGAGTAACAGCTGACCGTCATTAATATCAGTATACGGGCGAACTCCCACCTCGGCACTAGGCAGGCCTCGCTGTTGAGCGACTTGAGCCAGTAAGCCTTCTACACCAACCGTCTCGCGAGCCGGCAGACGCCACATTCTTTTCCCCTGCGTATGCTTCATTCTTATTAGTATATAGGATTAGCGAACGAAGTATGAGTGCGAGGCACGTGACTGCCAGCCAAGCGGTGGAGTTGTTTGAAACGATTGATAGTGTCGACTAGAGAGCTGTGATTTTTCGGTAACACGTTGGTTTTGGCGTGAAGTCCGCTGCATATCTAGCGAGAGTCGGTGAAGCAGGCGCCTCATACTATACTTCCTTCTTCGATGACTTACGAGTTGTCTTTAGGACCATACTCTGGAGCTCTTTATATAGTGCGAAGTCAGGATTCACCCAATAGAGCTTAGTATTGCCTTGTTTAGCCGAAAATACGTACTTGATTTGAGCCAATCGATCGAGCTCACGCGCAACATTACCCGGATCCTCGCGTATGAGCTTCGCTAAGCCTCGTACATGTACGCGATAATCCGGGTATTTAGAAAAGACCGTAATGATTTTTCGTCGAGTTTTTGATGTTATGAAAAATTGAAGCATTGTTTGTATTACACCTTTTTGGAAATTTATTTCTGGTTTTTTTCTTTTTGTATGCGAATTTTCTATAGCATATATCACAACAGTATTTTTTACAATAGGCAAAACTACCCCCATATGATTTCATGCCAATATTCTGTAAAATAAAGCATAAGTATGTTCAAAGAATGCCCAAAATGTCAGGGCCGCATGGTCACCTTAGCCGACGGGTATTTTTGTCTTACGTGCGGAAGGACATTCCCGCTCACATCCCAGCCACGCACGCACGGCGAGGAGCCATCCCAGCCTCCAGCTCCGTCTGAAGTTCTCCAAGGGCACCACATTATCGACCCCATTCCAACGCCTGAGCTCAAGCCCATTGTGCCCGCGCTGACTTCGTCACCCCAGGCGATCATCAATCATCATGCAGCCTCATATGCCAAACGTCGGCTCCAAGCCGATGTCGCACGACTCGAAGACACACCAGAACTTCCCTCTTCGCTTGATCCAGATCGCGAAATAGAGGCACCCGATCAACCCTACGCGGCACTGATCGCATCGGACGAACCTACTCGCGATGCAGTCGCCAATACACAATTACCCGAAGTGGGGTCTGATGAGCCTGAGACAAACGATAAGCCGGTTAAGCCATCAGCATTTGTCGTACACGCAACCCAACCTCTCTACGAAACCCCACACCCCCTTCAAAGCATTCAACCACAAGTTGGGGGTCTCAGCGCAGAAGAACAACTCTTAGCAGATGCTCGTGCACTCTCAGCCGAACGCCCTGCCAAGCTCGCCGGTGATCCAACCAAGGAAAAAGCCGAAGCACTCCTGGCTGCTGCATCCCAGAAGCAGCCAGCCTCTAAATCTCGCACGTGGATACTTGCTGGCATTAGTCTATTCATCTTGGTTGGCGCAGGTGTTGGCGCTTGGCTACTACTCATGCCTGCGCGTAGTGACAAACCTGCCACTACGCCAGTACCCGTCACTACTACCACACCCACTCCATCACCAAGTATAGAGCCAGCCAAGCGTGATACTCAGCGCAAAAGTGATCTGAACAGCATAGCTATTGGATTGGAAGCCTACCATAAAGCAACCGGCGCCTACCCGGTCGGAAGTGATATCTCAATACTCTCCCCCCTTGAGAAGACCGCGCCACCATTCATTACTCGAGTCAATCTTGATCCATCAAGTACCGAAGGCACACCTATCAAATACAGCTATTCTTCCGATGGGAGCTCATTCACCCTCTCTGCCAGCCTCGAAAACGCTAAAGATCCAGACGCCAAAGATGGCTTGTACGTAGTACGTAATAAAAATCAGTAGGTCAGCCGCACAAGGCGACCGACCGACTCCTCGCAGATATTCTCTAGGACTTTTTCTTTGGGACTTTCGCTGCCTTAACGGGCTTCGTCGCCTTCCGTGCAATGCGGCGTAGCTTACGATTGTGCCAAACCACCAACATCGGAGCTGCATTCAAGATAGATGAGAATGTGCCCAAGAAGACACCAATCAGTAGCGCTAGGACAAAGTAGTGAATCGTCTCACCACCAAAGAGGAAGAGTGCCAGCAGAGTAAGAAGGACGGTCAGAC
>CALKUN010000158.1 GCA_937996675.1 uncultured Candidatus Saccharibacteria bacterium | reverse complement strand
CTGGTGCTGCTGTTGAGTTCGTCGTCCTCCACACGACGAAGGGCTATCCCGACCACGAGCAGCCTGCGCCGCAGCGCGTGCGTGAAGAGGCGGCAACAGCGTCGCAGTGTCATGCTCGTCAGACGGTGGCAGCGTGGCAGCGACCTGATGGCCGCGTCGGCGGTGCCGGGTTGATCATCGACGCTGACGGGACGGTGCTGTGTCTGTGCGACCTGCTAGACACGGCAGCATACCATTGTGTCGGCCTCAACCAGCGCTCTGTGGGCATCGAGGTGACGCAGCAGGGCGACAGCTCGTTGTATCGTCGACAGCTCGATGTCGTCGTGGCAGTGTGCGGCGTGCTGGCCGTCGAGTTTGATCTGCTCAAGACAGTGGCGATGCCGTGGACAGGTTGTCGGGCGAAGTATGTTGACGGCGGCTACGTCGGTGGCCTAGAGGGCATCAGCTTTATCGGCCACCGCGACGCCAGCACTAATCGTGGCTTCGGCGACCCCGGCGACTTCATCATGAAGGCTCTCGTCGACGCTGGTTGGACGCCGCTGTAGACTAGATGAAGCAGCCGTTGAAGTCGCGCGGCTTCTGACGCAAGGGCAGCATGTCGACGCGATCGTGACGGATCGCAGCCTTAGCCTGGCGTCGCAGCTGCCTGTTGGCGTCGGTGCGATACCACTTCATTCGGAAGTACCTGTGGTCGAGGTAGTTGTACTGCGCAGCGTTGAACTTTCGTCGGTAGTTTCGGTGCATGTAGGTCCTCTCTTGGAAGAGGACTCGGATTATAATCTACAGTCTGATACATTTGACTACACCTCACCACTAGAATGCGCAGGACGCGCTACAAGCCCCGAAGATGACGCCGCCATGCTGCGGCCAGGCTGCCCAGCCATCGCGGCCTCCTGCGAGCTCCCAGACGCCGTAGCGGCCACGTCCAGCCATCGCCGCGATGCTAGAGTCAGCGCAGCGGCAACCAGGGCCGCAACAGTCAAGACGCGGAAGCCAGTCTGTAGGCCGAGGCCGCCCATGAACCCGGCGAGTTTACCGCCGACGGCAACTGTGAGGAACCATACGGCCATGTAGCTGCTGGCCTGATGTCGCGGCGCCAGCTTGGCGACCTGCGCCAGTCCGACGGTGCTGATGAGCACCTCCGACAGGCTAGACAGCACGATGCTGACGACGAGGTAGCCAGGCGCAGCCGAGGCAGAGGGCGCAACGACCAACGTCCCGAAACTCGCAGCCATGAGGACGTAGCCGACGGCGGTGGAGCTGCTCAGAGAGAATCGAGAAAACAGCCTGACGAGCGGCACCGACGCGACGATGCAGATGATGGAGTTGATCGTCGCAAACCACGTCGGCGGCACAGCGTAGCCCAATACGACGCGATCGGTGTGGTCGAGAGCCCAGAGGTTCAGCCCCGAACCGTTCTGCGAGTACGCCGGCCAGAACGCCAGAGCGGCGAAGGCGAAGAAGATCCACAGGGCGACGAGCTTGCGATGCTTGAGAGCGTCGACGGCGGGCTCGTGCCCGACAGCATCGTCGACGAGACGTCCCGGTAGCTGCGGCGACGTCGTCTTGCCGTCCACCTCGACATCGCCGACGAGGGCGACGAGGCTAGACTCTGATGACGTCATGGCGAGGTGGCGACGACCCAGCAGCAGCGACGTCACGACGACGATCTCGCCGAGGACGGCGATCGAGAACGCGGCGGCGAAGGAGACCGACGTAGCCAGCCATCCTGCAATGAGAGGGCTCACGAGGCTGCCGACGTTGATGTAGCTGTAGTACCTCGCGAAGGCGGCGTCGGCGTGGACAGAACCGCTCGGGAAGAGACGGCCCACCATCGCTGACAGGTTCGGCTTCGACAGGCCGACGCCGAGCGTGATAGCAGCGAGTGCTACGAGTGTGGTAGACGAGGGTGTGGTCGCCATAGTCAGGACGCCGTACCCGCAGCAAGCGACGGCGGCGCCGACGAGAGCAGTACGAAGCGGCGACGTCTTGGCGGCGACGAAGCCGCCGAGCAGCGGCAGGAGGTAGGCGGCGACGACGAGGTTGCCGTAGTTCGACGTCGCGGCAGCGTCAGTCTGGCCGCTGTGCTTGAGCCACAGGACGAAGAGGTTGTAGACAGTGTACCACGCGAAGGCGTGGCCGGCGACAGCGGCGTAGAGGTAGCGCAGGCCGCGGGGGTGGGAATCGACGGTCAGCATGACGACACAGGCTTATCAGCTGCTGCCTTCAATTGCTCAGCCGAGCATAGGTTCAAGGTCGTGAAGTAGCTCTGCTTGCGCGCTTGTCGAATCTCTTTTGTAGGCGCAGAATTCACCCAAGCAACGATTTCTGCCCGATTGTTGGCAAGCTCTTTATTACTGTAATTGCTCACGATCGACCTCCTTTGAAGGTGTCCACGACGGCGACGACGCCGCCAACGAGTCTACTCACGACGCCCTGCCACTGCACACCGACGAGCTGCCCGACCATCGCGATCTCGTCGCCGCAGATGTGGACGCCGAGCACGGCGACGCCCAGCATCAGGAAGAAGGCGGCGAGGACGAGGCTGAACAGCAGGACGTAGACGACGTCGCGACTATTTCGATGGTGGCAGTCATAGCAGGGCATAATTGGAGAATAAGCTAAATAGCTCGCATTTGTCAAGCACAACTTGCGCGCCGCGCATAAACCCAGCTACGCCGTCGCTGACGTCGGGACGCTGTCACCTTGTGGGTATGACTTTGTACATCCAAAACTACTCGCCCCAGTCGGTGCAGGCGGCCTGGTATCAGTTTAAGGCGACGGCGATCCTGTCGACGACCGCGCCCAATACGAACTGGACCTGCATTACCAGCTCCACTGGCAGCGGCGGCGTCTACGCCCAGCTGGGCGACGTCATCACGTCGGCGTCGTCACTCGGAAATCTCAGTTGGTTCGTGCTGCGTGGCAAGGGCGTCATGGACAGCGGCATCATCTACTACCGCGAGCTCTGCTTCCAGTTCAACACAGCTGGCGACTGTAGGATAACGTATTCACCTCGCATGGGCTTCATCGCTGGCTCCCCATCGACGACGCGAGTGCCATCGGCAAACGATCAAGAGCTGCTCTACGGCGGCGGCACCGACGCCTCGCCGACGTTCATGGCGCTGCTGCCTGGCGGCGGCGTGTGGATGCAGGGCGCCTTCTCGGAGACCGACGACGCCTTCTTCGTCCTCACCTACGCTGTCGGCGGCGCCTACCCGAACTCGATGTTCTACTTGGAGACGACGC
>CALKUN010000157.1 GCA_937996675.1 uncultured Candidatus Saccharibacteria bacterium | reverse complement strand
GCGGAAGTGGAAGCGGAATTGGTGGAATCGGAATCAGCGGAATCGGTCATGGGGTGTCCATTTCTCTGTGGTATTCGGGTGTGGTTGGTGCGAACTACCCTGTTGGGAGTCCGCATTAAAGTATCATATTTTTACACATAAGTCAATATGAAGTCTCCCCTACAATCCTAGAGAGTATGTACGTGGACTAGGTCTGAGTATCAAGAGGTGACGTCGGTATGACCGGCTCAATAGCTGGAGTCTCGTCGACTGCAGTGTCGACTTCAGGCTCAACGGGAGTCTCAACGGCTGGCTCCGTTACCTGCTCTGGTTCTGGCTGAGCTGGTGGTGCAGGGACTGCCGTATTATCGTCCGTCACACTGGTTGGGACTGTACTCTCGACCTGTGTCTCCTCTTCGACTGGCTCCGCTTCAGCAGCCTGGTTTCCGGCCGATCTTGCTTGAGCTAGCTGTATACCAACGATTCCAAGTGCAGTAGTCTGGGCTTCAATCTTGGCTTCACTGCGCTTAATGCGATTATTGTATTGGGCCGTGATCTCTCGCTTTTTCTTTGCGTCAGTCTCGATAGCCAATGCTTCATCGCGTTTTGTCGCGAGAATCCACGTCGACAACTCAGATGACGACACAAGGAGATCACTCATCCACTGATACGTACGAGGTGACAGCTCTCGGCCTGAACGAACTCTATCGAGCGATCGATTGAAGCGTTGTTGCACGGCATCGCGCGCACCCATATCGACTGGCAGTGCATGGCGCACTGCATGAATCTTCTGATAAGTGTCCTTAGCGGCGTAAATCAAGCTGAGACGAGTCAAACGGGCCGGATCATACTCGCTCTCCATGGTGTCGAGATAGCTACGCACTCGAGCAAGATTGTCCCGAGATACCTTGCGATCCTTTGTAGGATCATCGGTCAACATCGCCTCAGCTCGGTCGAGCAAGGCTCGAGTCGTGGCAATATCACCCGTTGAGTACTCGTAGCTGCGTAGCTTCAACTGAAGCTTCTCTAGGCCGCCATCGATAACTTCATCGGTATCAAGCCCGACTTCCTTGAGGAGCTGCTCCGTAACGCGCGCTACGTCACCGCTATGTCGGACTCGGGCAGCCCGCTCGGCAGCCTCTACCCTATCTGGTCGCCCCGGCTGTTGAGATACTTCGACCTCTTCGGGGTCGCTTTCTGGGGTTGGATTATTGTTTGGTCCCTGCGGTGTAGCGCCAGTTGCTACGCCTGTGGCAGTAGGTGCACCAGGCTCAAGCTCGCGTGGTGTACCCGGTACGGCTACATCATTACCGAGACCACGGCCGATACCTCGCGGTGTCTCGGTTTCATCATCTGCAGGCGGTCCGTCAAAGACGACGACAGCCGTGCCGACTCCAGTTCCGGTTTCTGGTCTCTCAACACCAGTCGGCTGATCAGGGTTGCTAGACTCTGGGGTATTTGCACTCCCTTCTTCCTCACCGTTACGACGGCCATCACTGTCGCTTGGTTGAGATGCCGGCAGATTCTCAAGCCCAAATCGAGAGCTCCACGGTACGAAGAGCCATGGCATATCTATGCCACTCGAGGTCGTCTCTGTCTTCTCCCCCATCACAGTCATGATTGTGCGCGTCAGTGTGACCGGCTCAGGATTACTCGTACTGGTGAGCTCCGTAATACCATCACCCTCTACAGTACTGAGGACATCAAACTGTTGAGCTCCAGTCGATCCAGTACCACGGTTTGTAGCGACCTCCATAAAGGCCGATTGCGAAGTGACTCTATCGCCATCGATCTTGAAGAGGTTACGAGCTGCATCGCTATCGGCTGGTATGCGCACCATACCATCTCGACCAATCTCCATCTGGAGTGGCGTTGACTGGTGGTTTTTATCGAGTGAGAAGAGTAATTTACCCTGTCCATTCGCAAACTGACTCTGGGCATCGACGAATCGACCGCCATGGTACGAGCCACCTGGTGACATACTACGGGCGTCCACAACGATGTCATTCCCATCCTTGCGGATATAGGTGCGGAGTTCATTCTTATCAAATCGAGATGTGTTGTTGTCTTGCCAGAAACGCTGTACTTTGCCTTGAGTGCCGGCGAAAGCATCAACATTTACCTTAGCCTCAACTGGCGGCCCATCGACCATGGCGTGCTGAAGCTCGATATTGTAGCCCTTAGCTCGGAGAGCCTCGACCGACGCATCACTAAAGCCACCGTGCTCTTTAAACGTCAGGTGATCAGCGATCACATTACCACTCTTCACACTAGTGATTGTGCCGGTCTCATACGAGAGCTTCCAGTCTTTTGGATACTCGTAGGCAGTACCAAAGCCTTCCATTTTTTGGTTCTCCATAGGACGAGGCGCTTTTACATTCACGTTTTGACCAAGACCGAGCTCCTTGCTACCAAACTCGATACCCTCCTTGACAGCAAGTCCTGTCAGGGCTCCGATGGCTGAAGTCGTGAGCGCACGCTTGATGGCTCGGTTCTTAGAGAAGCTCTCAAAACTCTTGTCGCCAGCCGCAATTTCAGCTCGCAGACCCGCCGTTGAGCTATCAGTATCACCCTCAATGATTAGCTTTACTTTTGAGTCAAGTAGCTCATCAAAGCTAGCAAAAGCTTCCGGTCGATGGTCGGGATGATCGACATCATAGTGCTCACGCAAGAAGTTCGTCATATTGATGAGATGAGTATCAAGCGCCAGCCTCTCAGACTCCATCGTTTCGCCCGAGCTATAGCGAATGAGGTCACGCCCGAGCGTATCTCCCAACATGGTTCGAGCTCGAGCTTGCGCGATCATATCAAGGAGCTCTGCAGCCTGAGCTGGTGGAACATCGACTCTCCCCTCAGCGTCAGCCTCGGGAAGCGCATCGTATTTGGCCTGAAGTCCATCCACCATATCTTGCGCCGAAGTCATTCCAGCGAGACTCTCGGTCAAGCGGGCCCGTACCGGTGAAGAATCAAGATCAGACCCTTCTACCTGATAGCCGGTCGCTATTTCGCGCTCGACTTCAGTAAACTCTTGTCGATTTGCGCCACGCTCACGGAAGTAGGCTACAGTACCTGATGCTACTGAGCCTAGTCCGATCGTACCGAGTGCTCGTGCAGCGACAGAAGTAGCACCCTTCGTCCCTAGTGCATAGGCACCGGCTACAGCTAGCGCGATGGTCTGCTCGTTCACAAGGGAGCCCATCTTCGAGCTACTCGTCTTCTCGATAATGCGGTCAATGGAAGTCTTGCGTACCTCAGCACGAGGACCGACCAATGCTTCACCGGTAACGAGCTGCAGGTTGGCCAGCTTCTGGTCGATCAAGTCCGTCGACAGTGTGTGCTCGAAGATCGTCCGCAAGTCCACTGCAATCTTCGTGAGGTTATCAATCGTATCGGCAACGCGTTCACCGTCTACCTGTCGGGTCTTTACGATACCGGTCTGCTCAGCGATCAACCGGCCTTTAGCCTCCTCGAAGTCCTCGAGCGACATGTCGCCAGTGGAGTACTCTTTGAAGAGACTGGTGAGTTCCCCCTTGAAGGCAGTTACTTCTGGGCTGTCACTCTCATTGAGCGTCTCATTGGCATGACGGTACACAGATTCGGTTGTGGTGTCTCCTGCAGCTCGAGCAGTATCAGCCGCTTCAAAACGAGCAAAGGTGGCATTTTTAGCATCTTCGCCGAGAGCGATACGATCTGACTTCTCACCACCGAGGAACTTATGGACTTCTTTTTGACGGTAGTACTCACGGAAGATGTTCTGGCGCCAGACTGTCTCAACTGGGTGCTTAGCCGTCGAGATAACATTAAGCAATATTCGACCAGCAGCATTATCGGCAAGCTTTGGATGAGCGTCCATAAAAGCCTTGCG
>CALKUN010000156.1 GCA_937996675.1 uncultured Candidatus Saccharibacteria bacterium | reverse complement strand
CGCTCGGCTGGACGCACATCGCCGCGATCCTCCTCGACTACGACGAGGCGCAGGCAGCTGCGTGGGCGATCGCCCACAACCGCAGCGCTGAGCTCGCGACATGGGACTTCGAGCAGCTCGCTGCGACGATGCGTCAGTTCGATCAACTCGACTGGTCAGGGATCGGCTGGGAGCCAGCCGAGCTCGATGTCATCCTTGCGCAGGCCAACAATGTCGGCGCCAAGACGACCGTAACGGAGCATGAACGTTCACTGGAGCCGCCGGATGATTTCCCAGAGTACGATGAAACGATCGAGACGCAGTACAAGTGCCCAAAGTGCGCCTACGAATGGAGCGGAAAACCGAAATGAGCACCGAGCAAAGGCGACTGCAAAAGCTGCGTGAGCGGCTGGATTCGATCGACGGCGAGTTGGCTCTGCTCATCCAGCGTCGTGGCGAGATCGTACGCGAGATACACGATCTCAAGGCCGCACACGATCTTCCTGTGCGCGACTGGTCGCGCGAGTTGGAGATCCTCGAGCGGGTAGGAGCAACGGCAGGACCGTACCCGGTAACCTGCCTACAGTCCGTGTGGGCGACGCTCATATTCTGGGCGCCCGCGACTCGCCGATGACCTTCCTTCTGCACATGCACAGAGATGCTCGACGAGACAAAGCCACCATACCGCGTTCCGTCGATGACGGAAGTCGCTGCCCTGCGCGGCACGAACGGCTACACAGCCGTGTCGACATTCTCGGGTGCGGGTGGGTCGTGCCTCGGGCACGAGATGGCCGGCTTTCACCTCGCGTGGGCTAATGAGTTCATTCCAGCCGCTCAAGAGGTGTTTCGGCTCAATCACCCGGACACGGTGCTCGACACTAGGGACATACGAGATGTGAAGGCCGGTGATATCCTCGCCGCGATCGGGAAGTCGGCCGGTGAGGTCGATCTATTTGATGGCTCGCCGCCGTGTTCGAGCTTCTCGACTGCTGGCAAGCGCGACAAGGGCTGGGGGAAGGTCAAGCAGTACTCGGACACCGCGCAGCGTACTGATGATCTATTCTACGAATACGCACGTCTGGTCGGTGACTTGCAGCCACGCGTCTTTGTGGCTGAGAACGTCAGCGGGCTCGTGAAAGGAACAGCCAAGGGATATTTTCAGTTGATCATGCGAGAGTTGATCTCG
>CALKUN010000155.1 GCA_937996675.1 uncultured Candidatus Saccharibacteria bacterium | reverse complement strand
TAGCAGCGCCAGTTGACATGGCAGCGCCTGTGGATCAGTCGCGGCCAGACCTGGCCAGCCACCCTGCAGACATGACGATCCCTTGCCCTAGTGGCGACGACAGCGAGTGCCCTGTGGACGAGTTCTGCTGGGCGCGCTCGTGCGTGCGCGGTAGCCCCTGCAGCTTCGATCGTGATTGCGGGACATACCAGAGCGGGCAGTCTTGGCCCGGCGTATGCGGCGCGGGCGGCTTCTGTCGGCCCAACAGACATCCGGTGGACCTCTCCCCACCGACTTGCACCATTGCCGATCCTTTTACCGCGCCAGGCGTTGAGATTCCCGGATTACCTCCAGCTACATGCGCAGCAGCCGATCGCCTTTTGGGAGCTGACTGTAAACAAGTGTGCGCCCCTGGGGCTTCTCCCGGTCGAATCTTCACCTTGTACGCGCGGCAGCTACGGTCCGACGTGCTGCACTGGACGACCATCGCCTATGGTTTGCGATTTGAACCTGCGCACGATGTAGGCATTTTGTGGACAGGGGCGACCTGCAGCGGGGGTCAACGCGCTAATCGCTTCGTACGGCTGCAGGCGATCGAGCCACAACCTACTGACAAAACTTGGATTGCAACAACTGACCTCGGCGGCAATCAAGGTCTTAACTGCCCAGATAACGGTGCATTCGTTTGGGACGCGCACCAGATCATCTACGCCGCGGTAGCTCGATAGCTCTGCAGTCCATCTGTGCCAAGCGTTTTGCACCTAGCCGTTTTGCGGTGGGCCATGTTTAGGTGGCATTGAGCGCTTCCGGTCATAAGCTCCAAAAGCAGATCCATTCTGTCCCCCATGCAAAGGAGCTCACATGATCACTCGAACCATAGCTCTCGTCTTGTGGCTTACCCTTACCCTCGCACTTCTAGCGAGTAGCCCTCCCACCCCCGCGCTGCCGGTCCCTGTGGATACGTCGAGCCCGGACTTGTGCTGATGATCCGTCCTCATTGAAGGAGCAAGCAAAAATGACTACCACGATAGCGGCCCTAATCATCGCCATCATCGCAGCAGCGATGCTCGTCGCACTCGCCACGGGCGCAGCCTTTGCCCTGGCGCTGCTCACGAGCTCTCCGCCGCTGCCGCCTACCCCGGTCGAGCTGCCGCCTGTGATGGCCAAGGCGGTGCGCCCGTGACCGTCGAGCGCTGCCCGACGTGCGCGGAGTGGACCTTTTCGAAGTACCACAAATGCAATTCAGTCTGGCTCGTGGCGATCGTCGAGGGCGAGGAGCAGCCCGTAGACGAAGCCTACTGTCAGGTACGAGCATCCGACGAGGAAGAAGCAGCCAAGAAGCGTGCTGAGGATCGCGACTGCTGGAACGCTGACTATGAGATCATGAAGGGCTGGAGTGATTACGTAGCCTGGGTCAAGGCTGCCGCCGACGCGAAGCCCAAGCGCTTCAAAGTCACGGGTGAGGCCGTACCGCAGTACCACGCGGAGGAGATCACGGTCTTCCGGCAAAGTATTGACCTAGACGACTAGCCAAGGAGTACCAAAATGAGAAAGTCCGGAAGAATCAATCCTAAGAATTTGCCTGATCGACTTGTCGTACCGCCTGGGTGGTTTGAAGCTCACCCGGAGATCGCGCAATACTACACGATTACACCACATAAACCTTATTCCGAGGGCCTGCCGCATATTGAGAGCCAGCCTTCTGAGGCAACCATCGAGCACACCAAGCACATAGGAAAGGATGGTAAGTGCGGCAAGCTGATACACGGTGGTAAGTATTGCGTTCGCGAGCCAGGGCACGACAAGCAGAGGAAGAATGCTGATGGCAAGGTGGTAGGCCCGACTTGTTGCTCTACCATCCCGTTCTAGCGCCGCACGATCCGTCCCTATCATGGCCCACCTCAAAACCACCCCTCGCACTGCAAAGCGCCCTGCACCCAACCGCCGAGCAGCCACCATTCTCAGGCGACGCTCGGAGGTCGTCACTTTCACCGGCACGCGCGACGAATTGCTCGACTATATCCTGAGCCGCTGGCCTTATTCATGGCCCACCGAGCTTCACCACCTTCCGCCCTGCCACGACCCTCGCATCATCACGATCCGTCGTTTGTGGCTGACGCGCGTTATGCACGAGTTAGCTCAGCAATGGCCCGATGTGAAGGAAGCTCTACAGAGCGCTGGCTTCTTGTCCCCAACGATGAACTAAGGTTAAAATGAGAAAGGCCCAAACCGTGTCACCGGCTGGAGCCTTAAAGGAGCAAACTGACTATGTCCACTCTAAGCAAGAACAACCCTCCCGTCAAGCCAATTCGTATACCGGGTAGCGAGCCGCCCGATCGCCCGCGCCTCGTGAGAACAAAGCCCCCTATTGATGATGAAGACGACGATGAAGACTATCATCGTATCCCCGGTGCTCCCGAAATTGACACAGTAATAGGCGCAAACTACACCCCTGTTGGTGTTGCCGATCGCTTCGTTCGCATCCACGGCGATAAGGTCCGATTCGATTCTGGGGCTTGGTTCCTTTGGGACGGCCAACGCTGGGCGAGCGACGGTAACACGTTCTCGAAGGTGCGCGAGCTGGTGCGCGACGTTCGCTCCTACATGATCCAGAAAGAGCGCACCAAGCCAAAGTACGAGGAAGTTCGCGCCAAGATGATCCGCGATGCTGCAACCGTTAGCGGCATTGACGCAATACTGAAGCTCTCCCAGGCGCAGCTCATCCCGCCTACGCCATTCGACGGACCTAATACCGACCTACTCCTAAACTGTCAGAATGGAGTGCTTGACCTCACAACCCGTGAGCTTTACTCCCACGATGATGCCGAAGTCAGAAACCTCGGCTTCACGACGCTGTCGGCCGCGCACTTCCTCCCTAGTGCAACCTGCCCACGCTTCGACGCGTTCCTCAGCATGGCAATGGGCGACGATCCCTCATTGATCGCCTACGTAAAGCGCTGCATGGGACTCTGGATCACCGGACTATCACGCAAGCACTTCTTTCTGATGGCTGGCGTACCCGATTCTGGGAAGTCCTCCCTAGTGGCATACGTCGGCGCAGTGCTCGGCGAGCTGTACCAGAAGCTGAGCCGGGAGTTCTTCAAGCACAATGCTCACTCTACCTCCCAAGCAGACTTGCATGGGAAGCGCCTAGCCCTGCTCTCAGAGCTGGTCAAGGGGACTCAGGTAGACTCAGGACTCATGAAAGAGCTGACGGGCGACGATGGATCAGCCGCGCACAAGATGCACAAGGACAACGCTACGGCGCGTCAGACTTGGTCCCTCGCTCTGTCTGCCAATAAAGTAGGGCCGGGCGGACTACTCCTAGACCCATCGGACGACGCGCTCTGGAATCGCTGCGTGCTGCTCTACTTCGCGCACAGCATCCCTGACATCTCCATGTCCGATGACGTGAAGGAAGCGATCAAAAAGGAGGAATGTGACGGCATCCTAAACCGCTGTCTTGAGGGGCTGGCAGACTACTACGAAAGGGGGCAGAAGCTAGACCCTCCCGACTCGGTCAAAGAGGAGCTGAGGCTCATCCGCTCGCGCTGCGCCTGCGCCGACTCGGACCTCTGGCGTGAAGCTATCGCGGACCACATCGCATCGTTCCCAGGTGGTTTCAACGAGAGCTATGAGGACGCGCTAGGTGAAGTACAAAAAGGAGCACTCCTTAGTCACAACACGGTCAACCACGAGCCGTGCGCGCTGACGATCAATAATTGCTGGACAATAATTGAGAAGCGCACAGAGAGTAAAGTAAACCAGAACGACCGGAAGCTGATCCCGCTGAATGCGGTATTGGCGGCACTCGGGCTTGAAGGCAGGAAGGAGCACCTTGCAGACCTGAACAAGACAATGCACATTTATGCGCCAGCGAAGGGTCAGAAGTACGTGCGTGAGCGGGACGTGCGCGCCAAGTTCCTGACCGACGCGCGGGCATACCTTACCGTAGTTAAGGGGGAATATGCAGCGAAGCTGTCTAATTATTATGATGGCGCTGATCTCGTCGATTTGCTGTTAGCGCGGCTTATAGAGTTCGCCGATGTTGAGAAGCTCCGCAAGATCGACGCTGGCCTAGTTGAGGTCTGCAAAGTCGCGGCCAAGTGCGCAGCAGCGCCGACACCTACAGCCGAGGTGCAGACGCCCACGCCGACCGATGATGTTGAGGTGCCCATCGTCCCTGTTCGGATAGTTCCATCGAAGAAACAAGAGGAGTTTCTAGCCAAGTTGGCAGCGGGCAAGCTACCCGGCCTGGGCCAAAGCAGCGCAGAAGACGACGCATAGCGACACCATCGCTAGTCGGCCCATCCTCTCTTACCTACCCCGCCAATAGCTTACCACACAACATGGCCCACCGCCTAAGTGCCTGATTTTACATAAAGTAAGGCAGTGGTTAGGCCGATTCCTCAATACCTGGACGCACTTAGGTCACTTTCGGCAACCTGAAGGGTAAAACCGGGCTGCTTGGTCTAATGGCTTCATGCGTGTGCGCGTGGGGCGTCATACCGTGCGCAATGCGTGATGCGTGTCTCAGACGGTATGTGATGTGTATGTACTTGATATATATATATAATTTATAAACAAAGAATAGAGCTAAGTACGCGGAATCATGCCTTACCAACTCCTTACAAGTGCCTTGCGGGTGTCTAACTTCCCAAATTGGAGCACTGTAGTACAGCGTCGCACTTTATATGGCCCGACCAGTGACCAGCGTTCAGCGGTGGGCCATGTGTTCAGCGACGTGACAGCGACGACACAGATGCAAAACGATGTACAGCTAGCATCGCTGCTCAGCGACGATAGCTCACGCTGGCCCTGCCGCGAATCCGCCGTTCCGTAGCAGCATACGCGCGCGCGATTGACTGAACGTCAGTTCAGGTGTACAGTCAGCCCAGCGCCCTGCTCGGAGGCACCATGCACCCTGCTACCGCTACCGTAGAGCCCACTCTCGCAGCTACTCGACCTACACGACGCTACAAGCCTTGCAAGTCCTCCCAGAGCTCTCAGCAGCTCATCGCGGTACTAGCAGCGGTGAAGGCGCTAGCCGAGCTTACCGACGCCACGGGAGCTGAGAAGCGCAGGCTTGAGCGCAAGTACCAACAGCTACTCGGTGCCGTTGTCACCAGCTTCAAGCGAGCCACCAAGAGACTAGCGCGCGGCTTCCACGGTCTCGACTACCTGGGGCAAGCCGTGACCAAAGAAGACCTCGACCAGGCGGTAGCACTCGGCGTAAGTGAAGGTGTAGCCCGCTACAAACCCAATCTAGCCGGTGGAGGCTGCGTTAACTTCATCCTCTCGCGCGTGAGGTTCGCCCTGCAGCAGCTCACCGGGAGTCAGCGCAAGAAGTATGTTATGGTGGGATTGGAGGATGTAGGCGAAGGTCGTATTTCATAAAGGGGGGGATTGACAGCGGTTTCCGG
>CALKUN010000154.1 GCA_937996675.1 uncultured Candidatus Saccharibacteria bacterium | reverse complement strand
GATCAACGGCGACCGCTTCGGCCCAGGCTTCGGGATCGCGGTCGCGGATCTCGCGCCAGCGCATGTCCGAGTGGAAAGGACAGCCGATGCAGGCGCTCTTGGGCGGGATCGGATAATCGTGCCGTTCGAGCCAGCGCAGGCAATCGTGGCGCGACATGCGCTGCTCGATTAGCGGCCAGCGGTTGACCTGCCACGCCTCGAAGGACGGCTTCATCCGCATCAGCTCGTCGAGCGAAATGCCGATCCATTGCTCGACGATCGCATGGTTGGGCGAACGGCGGCGCGTCAGGCCGGCGAGCGCGCGGACCTTCCTGCGGATCGGCACGATCTTATAGTCCTTGGTGCATTGACGCCGGATCATCCCGACTTCGATGCGCCCCCGCTTTGCCGTGCGGGTGAAGGCCGGGATCGAGGCCCGGGCCCACGTGACCGTGGACATCGTCTACACGGCCGACAAGGGCACCAAGTTCATGTTCGAGGAGTACCGCAAGAAGGATTGGGGCAAGGCCTACGACGTCGTCATCCACGACGATGACCGGCCGGCCGGCGGCGATGTCGGCGGCGAGGGCGTTCATGATGCGCTTACGCGCCACGAGGAGGTCGTCGACGATGCGCTCAAGGTCTGACGGCAGCTCTTCCGGCGGCGTCGCCGTCGCGTCGGCGACTTCGAGGGCCTGGCAGACAGTACGGAACGTATCGAATGGCAGCGGCCGGGGCGTGGTGTCTCCCTCGGCTCGTGGCCACAGGGTCTCGTATATGGCGTCGGCGCCGAGGCCCGCGCGTACTAGCGCGACGACAGCGACGTCGTTCTGCGTGTGTGACATAACGATAAGGTGCTGCGGGAGTAGTGGAGGCTTGACACGGTGCCGAAGAGGTGCTACCTTGCCGAAGACTGCCGCGGCAGTCGCTGGTACTCTGTATGCTCGACTTATCCCACATTACACGACGTGTCGGCCTTGACAGTACAGCTACGGTCGATCGTCAGCCGAAAAGCCCTGTAGTTACGCATAGTCTTACGGCTATGATGGCTATGACGGCCTACGGTCGGGATCACGATGTGGTCCGCTTGAGCCGCGCAGGGGCCGCTAGGCCATCATAACCGTCATAGCCATCATCTCGGCGACACTTTCTCGTCGCTGACGACTTCGTACACCAGGCCATCATCAGGCCATCACCGCGCTGTAACCGGCCATCATCTCGAATAGGTCCGACCGCTCTAGGTCCGTGCTTCGACCAATGGTACACTTATTGGACCGGATCTATTACGCGCGCGTGCGCGCGCAACAGTAACTAATAAAATAAAAATCCAAATAAAACCACTTGGGGGTTATATGAATTTCTTGGTATATGGGTTGGACCAGCAGGTAGTTTAGTGTAAGTAATGTAGGCGTGTGCTATTTCGTTGACGCCGCCCGGCCGATGCTGCTATGCTGTCTCCAACTTGGAGTAGCACATGCACCTATACGATCGCCTTCGCAATGCCGTCGCCGCCACGAAGAAGTCTCTGCTCAAGCGCCGCGACGACGCTGTGGCGTATGCCAAGACACTGCCGACGCGAGCCAAGATCAGAGCAGCAAGCACAACGTCCCGACTTGGCGACAGCCTCGTTGACCTGGCAGCCAAGCTGCACGAGGCCACGACGGAGACGAAGCGGCAGCAGTGGCGTCGTCGCATCAGGGAGTGGCGTCAGCAGGTTCGTATCGAGGAGCTAATGCTGGGCGACGCGAAGACGTCATCGGGTGGTCGTGTGGTCGTGACGGGGAAGGGCGACGCGAAGGCGGCGCACTTCGTCGGCAACAACGGTGGTCGGATCAATCTCGATCGCTTCTACGTTACGCCAAAGGCCGTCGAGACGATGGCTGAAGGCACAGGCGTGGACGCCGCTACCATCGTGGCAAAGCTCGGCAAAGCCAACTAACATGTATCACAAGCTAGAAACTCAGCAAGTCGCCGCCACTACTACAGAACTGGATGAGAACAGCGAGGTCGTCAAGGCGGCGGCCCGGTTGGCGGGCGTCAGCGTCCAAGCCGTGCTGGCGCAGTATCGCCGCATGTCGTACCTGGAGAACACCACGACGACGCACGCCAGCGGCTTTCGAGGCATCAGCCTCGGCCGCGTCGAGCTGCCCGTCATGAATCGCGGCGTCGTCCACAAAGACGGCTGGCGGGCGGCGACGATCGGCGAGGATAGCCTTGTGCCGAAGTTGCCACGCGGTCAGGTCGCCGTCTCGGTGTCGGAGGACATGGCCCGCGAGGCTGGCAACATCGTCGACGACGAGGCGGTGCTAGAGCAGCGTCGTGGCGACGTCGTCGTGTTGCAGGAGTTCATGGGCGCGATGCCATCGGGTAAGCGATGAGCAAGCCGTTGTTGGACGCTGAGCAAGATGCGCGAGTTGAAGCGGAGATGGACAGACTCAAGCTGCCGCCCGCTGAACGCGCCTGGCTGCGGAACTTGCTGGCAGCGATGGAAGAGTGTCCTGTAGGTGGATGTGTCAGCATAGACACTGCAACAAACAAGATCGAAGTCAAGTATCCTGCTTGACCAGAGGAGAAGCTAAGTGAGCTTGAAGACTGGACAATGGAGCGGATATCGCAAGCCTGAGCACGTGGCGGCGATCAAGAAGGCCGTCGCAGACGGTGTGCCTTTCGCCAAGTTCTGGGCTGAGACGGCGTCGACGTGGCCTGAGCACGCACATCTGCCCGCAGCGCCAAAGTCAGACGACACCAGGCCGAGGTACACAGATCCGTCAGCACTGACGCAGACTGTGCTGTGGAAGCGGCTGCTGAGCCTCTACACCTACTATGCCTACAGGCAGCGTGGCGACGCCCGCTACGTCAACGCGAAGCGTGCCAAGCCGTCGCGCTACACCGTCGAGCAGAAGGCGCTGATACTCGCCTACATCCGCGACGGCAAGACGTTCTCGTCGTTCTGGCGCGAGCAGGGCGAAGCGTGGAAGAAGGTGCCGCTGTATCGCCTTCGCAACTACTATCGTCTACAGCAGAAGCGCTATCGCGACATGCGCGAGCTGGACCCACAGCTTGACAGCGGCCTGGCGACACTCGCACAGGCACTACGTCCCGGTGGCGCCAGCGCTGTGGTGCCGACGCAGCCCAGCAAAGTGGCGAAGTTGTCCGACCGATTGTCGAGCATCCTCGGCGTCGCCCGCGACATCGTTGTGGCGGCACTTCGCCGCGCCTAGACTTCAACGCTAAGGCCCCTAGGTTGCGCTAGGTGGCGTTTTCTGGTCGCGGACGATGTCGAGGTCGTCGCGACGTTTTGGCAGCGTCCTAGCGTGTTCTAGGTGGCAAAGAAAGGAAGGTTGAGAATGTCTGAGCATAGCATTCGGTGGCATCGAGCACAGTTGAAAGACCACCCATTTGATTTACGCATACGTCAGATGTGGGCAGTTGAGCTGGCGATCCCCGTGGTGTGGGAGTCTCTTTTTCTTGGGACTCTTAAGAGTCCGCTTTTTGAAGCGACTTTTACACTTCTTGTAGAAGATGACACACAAATTCTTGCATCCCTCGAAGGCCAAGCTCGTACTTTCAAGCTGGAAGATCAGTTGTGGAGAGGCTATCGACTTAAAATCATATCTGTTTTAACCTCGTCCTTGAATGTAGGTATGCCAAAGAAAGAAGGTTGAGAATGGAACGGAAAGCAACACCACTTCCAGAGGAAGTGGTAGAGCTAATATCTTCGATGAAGTCGGCGTGCCCTGAGGGCACCCCGACAGTTCAACAGGTAACAGGCTACATGGACGAAGCCGCGAGGCTTCCCAACCGCTCGGCGTATCTCAAGCAACATGCGCCGCCTGAAGACGCGGACCTGCGCTTGAACCCAATCAAGCCTTGGGCTGGCCCAGTAGTGGGATACGCCCATACAAACCCTTCTCACAAAGACACCTATGTACCTGCCCAATCAGCTGCGTCGGACGATGCTGTTGAACAGCCCAGTGACATGGTTTTCAAAGGTTTACTGATGTGCGTCGGTGAACACGCAATCAAACCTATTGACATAGTAGTATCCTCTCAGGCCGCTTCATCCTTGTACGCTTGGTACGTCTTCTCGCCGCTCACTCTCAACGATGAGACGAGCCTTGGCACCTGGCTTGTGGGCAAATGGCATACTCTGAAGGGACTAACCCAGGTCATTCGCACAGAATTCGATGGCGTTGCCGGTTTGGCATCGCTCGAACCACGGCCCGAAATCGACGCCGCTGTGCGTGAGCGCCTCATCAGCCCTGGCGAAGCCATTCCTGCACACACTATGCCAAAGGCAGACTTCGAGAGGCTTCTCGAATCGAGACGGTGAAGTAACAGGAGTCCCGTATGTCCTCAGCGCAGAAGGTAGATACGTGTCCAAGAACTACATCAAAATCAACGGCGACCACGCTGCGACGCAGGCTCGCTACAGGCAGTGGGTCGAGAGCAACGACGTCGACTACGACGTGGCAGCTGGGCTCGTCGACGAGGGCGTCGTCTTGGCCTCGGTGGCGAAGTATGCGCGGGCGCTGCGGGAGCACTTGCAGGAGCGTGCTAATAAGGCGTTGACATCGTCCTGACGTCGTGGTAGTGTCGTCGCAATAAAGATGCCTGGACACAGTCGCAATGCTTGGGATGAGCCTCTTCATACGCCGAAACTGTGTGAGTCCCTATCTGAGATCGAGAATGATTCAAGCATATCCATCGGATATGGCGGACCTAAACTTTGGCCCGATTCTCAGTATGTAGCTCACGTAGTTGTCTTCACAGAAGCAGCATTTCATCGTGTCACCACCATTTTCTTGGCATGTCTTCGGGAACATGCACCTCGATTACTGGACGATGTCGCTGTGCATATTTGTCCGACCACAACAGAAGATATTGTCTTACATATAGGCTTAGATAGGTGGTCTGCTGAGGATCCTTTGAAAGAGGCGTTTAGACTTGGGTGCTTGCTTCGCGATAGCTTTGCGGTGGCGGGACTGTCCTTACGAGGACAACGATGAAGTCTAAACACGATCCTGCTCTGATTCAAAGAATTCAACAACATATCGAGAAGGGCGGAGATCTGACATCTCTTTGGCAAGAGATTGGTACGTATCTATTTCGTTGGTCAGGCACCAAAAGCATTCAGCTGTGCAACACACCACAGAGCACAGTCCCTCTTTGGACAGCCTTTCGATCCGTTTCGGGTCTTTTCACGCTGATTCACGCACAACACAGGAGACACACAGCTATGTCCGACTCAGAAATTCACAAGGATGTTACCCTGATTCAACTGGAGAATGAACTTCGCCGGCAGCTTGCAAGTGGTCCAATTGGACCTCTTAAAGCAAGCGTAGCGCTGCTCGCCGAGGAGCAGCGCCGGCAGACCGAGAAATTGAGCTGGCCTGGTGGCTCAATTGATACGTGGTTGTCTTCTTTGTCTCTCAACAAAGGATATGAGTTTTTCAAAAATCGTGCCAACGCTGTTACAAAATTAGGTAAAGGCGCTGACGGTGAACTCGCTGCCTATCAGATGACCGACGAAGCAGCCATGTTCTTGGCCAACAAGAACCTGGGCGAGGCATGGCTCCGCATGGCCTTAGAGAAGATCTCGACCAAGTACGTCTTCAACAAAAGGAACCCTCTCAACCGCTCGGAAGTAAATACTATCTACTTGGAAATTACCAAACTCGTCGCAGCTTCAACTCTACACCAGTCGGATGCGTCACTGAGCAAGACGTCACTGAGCAGGACGTTTGTGAAAGATTTGTCCGCGCGGAAGCAGAGACATCTTTCCAAGTGGGTGTGTGTTTCGCACACACTGGATTTGATACGCTTATCCAAATGGATGTTTGAAGTTACCCTTCGACTTCAACACGATACAGGCGATATCCCCACGGATCTCGATAAGACCGTATTCTTTACCATTCGCATAACAGAAGAGAACTACGCGGATGAGCTCTTGGCACTGAGATACATGGGGTTAAACATACCCACAGTGCATCCAACGACTGACTGGAAAGATCTCGTAACACACGCTTTGCGTCTTCTGGCGCAACCGGACCCGATCTATTCAGGACTGACTCGGAAATACAACCCGCATCTCTCAGAAAACGGCAAAATTGTGTATATAAGCGTTGTTACTCGCGTAGAAGCAGAGGATATCGACAATCAGCACATTCAGCAGCTCTTAGCAGATTGGACAAAGCCAAAACCGATTAAAGACGCGCCCATCCCTTTCTGAGCGGGGCGCCTCGCCGACAAAGCCTCCGCACTGTTTATCTACAAATAGGAGTCCACATGACCAAGATGTTTTCACCGGGCGCCGTCGTGCGCCTCAAGTCCAAATCCGATCTCCAGTACGTCGTGCTGCCCGACAACGACGACACGCCCAAGGACGACGTCCGCGTCGTGTACGAGCTGAACAGCGGCATTATGTACGGATGCCTACCACAGATCGCACTTTGCCTCGCAGACGCGATGCCTGCGTACACGTCCAGACGGTAGTCAAAGTTAGACTTCTCGCCGCCAAAGCTCTGCGAGGTGGTGAGGATGCAGCCTTGACATCGTCGTCTCGTCGTGGTAGCGTCGTCGACTGAGCTAAATCGAAGCAGGAGCACCTACACATGATCGTAAATTCTGGTCAGCTTACCCAAGCTGAGGCAATTCTCTTCAACGCCACCATCATTCAGGGCATCCACGAGGCCATCGAGAAGTTGACCGACAATAGGAGCGATATCGTGGCAAACAAGATCGCTCTGATGCGACCGATTGTGATTGATGTCGCAAAGGACGATCCTCTCTCGAAAAGGATCCCGGCTGAGATGGTCTTCCCTTTCAACTCCGCGATCTGCCCTCAAGCAGAGGATCTGACGTCTCAAGATCGTCCTTTTGTCCCGCTGATCGAATCCTCTATCCGTCTCCCGATCAAACCTTACGGTATCGGATACTGGATCACTCGTCGAGATTTCTACAACGATCTGTTTTACACGCTGGCACAGGTCCCGAAGAAGCTCACGAGGGGGATCATGAAGATCGTCGACGTCAAGCTCGCCGGGCTGCTGCGTGACGGTTGTACGGGCTTCGACGGCACGGGGAAACCCTATTTCGCTACTGATAAGTTCGGCAAGCGTGGCAATCTTTTCAAGAAGATGCCACTCAACCGCAAGAACCTGATCGCGGGTCTCGTCGACATGCTGTCGCGTCGCACGGCAGAGAACGGCGACTGCGAGGTGCCACCAGACACCCTGATCGTGCCGCCGACCCTGTTTGCAGCAGCGAGCAAGGCCGTCGGACTGCGCAACTTCGTAAACGGCTACGGCGTCACGCCAGTGAATCGCAAAAAGCGCAATAAGGACAAGCCCCTGTCCATGATCAAGCAGGTCATCTGCATGCCGGAACTGCTCTCAGGTGGCAAGGCCGTAGATCAGACCACTTGGTATCTGGCCTCCTGCATGAGTGCTGCCCACGGTGGTCCTTGTGGCCTCCTCGTTGCCGTCGAGGACGGCTTCGAGTATCTCACCAACCTGAGCCCGTCGGATCCTGAGGTATTCTACCGTAATCGCTTTGCTTTCGGCTCGGAGCGTTATGCTGGCTTTGCCTACGGCAACGGTCTCTTCATGTCACGCTTTGAAGCAGAGGGCGATTCCACAGCGGAGAAGCCTGTCGAGGCAGCACCGGCTGAACCCACCGCCAAGCCGCCTACGGTGCCAGTTGTAGCACCGCAGAAGTCTACCTCTAAGATCCGCTTCGTTCAGACGAAGACGCCGGCTCAGATGTCACAGCAGATGACGGATCTCGCTGAGGTATTGGCCAAGAATCTGGGGTACCAGCCGGCCGACATCCTCAAACACGTCGACGAAGCCTCGCAGCTGTCGAACAGCAGCGAGCATACCGTGCTGAAGGAGAAAGCGCAGGCCGTGGCTGCGGCCTCGTCTGCATCGGTTCCAGCACCAGCACCGTCGACTGCGCCCACATCAGCAGCTACGCCCGCTGTCAAGACCGCAGCCAAGAAAGCTGCGTCTCGAAAGACTAACGCGGCCTGACCACGGCGCCGACACGCTGTCGCGGCGCTATTCCAGGGCCGCGACTTCCGAAAGGACCCGACAGCGCTTTGTACAGGGTTTGCTTGGCTGGCGACACGCTCATCTCGTCGCTGTAGTTGCTAAATACGCTGTTTTCGCGGCGCCAATTGAGCATCTGCGAAGTCGAATCCGATTGATCTTTATGCGTCGATAGAGGGAAGTGCATGATCTCGTTGAGATAGTCACCTACCCAGGCGGGCGCTGCGCACCGCGGCGAAATGACATCGTCACACGACCCTTGCGCCGGAACGTAGATTTGGCCGCTTCGGATCTGCGGCGAGGCAACGGCCATGCGTGTCTCCTTCGGAGATCGGAAG
>CALKUN010000153.1 GCA_937996675.1 uncultured Candidatus Saccharibacteria bacterium | reverse complement strand
CTGCCAAATTTACCAAGCTTGACCTGGAAGTTATTGTAGTGTAGAACCTCTCTCATATATACATCACCTGACCTTTTCTGGTATAATAGGCATATAGACATAGTTACCAGCATGGAGGTGTTGTATCATGAGTGGACACAGCCGCAAGTACAAGATCATGTTGACGAACGAGGAGCGCAATCAGCTGAAAGAGGTCTTGCGCTCAAACAAGACGTGCAACACCATCAAGAAACGCTGCCAGATCTTGCTGGCACTGGACTGCAACACGAATCCCGACACCACGTATCGCAACTGTGCGTATTACCTCGGCGTGTCGTTGAAGATGGTCTGCAATATCGTTAAGCTTTACTGCGAGAGCGGGCTTCAGCGCACGCTGACCTTGAATCGCAATGTAAATTCAGATAATGCCACGCGTAAAATTGACGGTGCCATGGAGGCCAGGATCATTGCCATGGCCTGTGGCGCCCCGCCGGAAGGGTATGCCAGATGGACCATCAAGCTCCTCACAGACCACGCAAGAGTTGAGCTGGGGCTCACTGCTGGTGAGGAAGCCGTTCGGCGGATGCTAAAAAAAACACATTGCGCCCTCACTTGAAAGGCTACTGGTGCATTCCCAAGAAGCAGGATGCCGATTTTGTTGCCTGCATGGAAGACATCATCGACGTGTATGAGCGTCCTTATGCACGCAAGCGGCCTGTGGTCTGCCTGGATGAGAAGCCTTTACAGCTTCTCGGCGAAGTCCGTGAGCCGCTTCCTATGCGCCCTGGTGCTGTCGAGAAAATCGATGCAGAATACAAGCGCAATGGAACCTGCAGTATCTTTGCTATTGTAGAGCCGCTTACGGGGCACCAGCATATCTCGGTGCGGGAGCGGCGGACCGCTCTGGACTGGGCTGAAGAGATCCAGTATCTATGTGATGTCATGTACCCACGTGCCGAACGGATCGTCCTCGTCATGGATAATCTGAATACGCATACACTCGGCTCACTTTACAAACGCTTCAAGCCAGATGAGGCCCGCCGACTGGCGGGGCGTTTGGAGATACACCATACGCCGAAGCATGGCAGCTGGCTAAACATGGCCGAAATCGAGCTGAATGTATTGAGCAGGCAATGCCTCAACCGACGAATCGAAAGCCTTGCCAAGCTGCAACGTGAAGTCCATGCGTGGGAAAATAAGCGGAACAAAAAGCCGACACCGATTCATTGGCTATTCACTAAGGAAAAAGCCAGAGTCAAGCTGGTATCTTTGTACCCCGATTTGAGCAAGTGATTGATTGTTATATATATGGAAGAGACTCTACACTAGAAACTAAGATTGAGGTTCAGTCGGAGCCTTGGTTATGCGTGACCTTCCATCGCTACTATCATCTGATCCGCTTGTGAGAATAAA
>CALKUN010000152.1 GCA_937996675.1 uncultured Candidatus Saccharibacteria bacterium | reverse complement strand
ACACCAGCTCGTCTGCGTGTGCAGCTGCGGCTCGTCAGCGCCAACGTGGGGTCGTCGAGGTCGTTTATAACCTGCACACCGTCGACGACCACGCGACGACCACCTATGACGAGACCGCTACCTGTCATCGCTGCCTCGATACACCGGGATCACGCCCGTCTGCCGCCTCGTCCTCTGGACGCTGCCGCCCTCGTCGAGGATGTCGACGTGGTAAGTCGCGTTCTGCGTCCGCACCTTGAAGCCACTGCCGTCGACCACGCAGTAGACAGTGTGCGACGTCGCCCACAGCTTCTGCTCGGCGCCCTCGCCGACGAGGACAGCGATGCGGTGGCAGCCCTCGACTATGCTGACAAGGTCCTGCTCGCTGTAGTCCCAGCGCGGCCGACCGTCGAGGCTCGGCAGTCTGTAGAAGACGAGCGTACCTTCGGCGACGATGTGCGCGGCCTTAGACGGTTCCAACGTCCTCACATGCGTCGAGGACGTCGACCTCTCTATTTCTGTGACCCTAACACGCACAATTAGTAACCGTTGGTTTAGTTTGTTACCTAGCGCCCGCCTTCGCGATCTCGGCTGCGACGTCGTCCGCGGCAGCGTCGGCGTGGTCGAGCATCGACTTCGTCGCTGCGGCGTCCTTCGCGGCGCTGTTTGCCCGCGTAGACTTGAAGGCTGCGAGGATGCTCCTAAAGAAGTCGTAGACGGCGCTGAACATGTGCTTGTGCTTTCTCTGCCTTGTGATGTGGTCGCGGACTCGTCGTCGCTGCGACGGTGTCATGGCGTCGGGGTGGTAGGTGCTGTGGGTACGGCTGGTGCTGGCGTGGACGGCGTCGCAGGCACTGGCGGAACGTTGTCTGTGGGCGCTGCGGCCGGGACGGTTGTAGCAGACGCCGTAGCTGCGCCTGGCGTCGGCGCAATCACGACGCGGTCGACGATTGCATTAGCTGCGTTCTGGGGCTGCTGCGTTGTTGCGGCGGGCTTCACACCAATAGGCTTCGCGGCCACGCTCACAGCGCCTGTGAAGCCCGTTACGCCGCAAGCTGCGACCGCGCCCGCGTAGGCGGCGCCGGCCGACAGGCGGTCGTCTGCGCTGTCCTCCATCTTGGCCATCGTCAGCAGCATGTTCTGTACCGCGTGCTGCGCCTTCTTGGCGGGCTCGATGCAGGCGAGAGCGCGGCGGCAGACGCTGAGCTTCTGCGGTTTGGGCTCGGCCGGCGTCGACTTACATGTCGTCTCTGCCGACGTGATGAGGGCGTCGAGGCGGCGCATGTCCGGCAGACCGGGACCGCAGGCTAGGACGAGTGGAGGAAGAAGTAGGATAAGTTGGCGGAGACGATGCAACCACATACCGGGAAGGTAACGCCCGGCGAGAAAGCTAGGCTACGATTTCCAGCTTCATCGCCTCGATCTTGCGCAACGTCAGCCGACAGATCTCGTTGCCGCTGGAGATCGTGCGGTTGGGGCCCCGCGTCACCATCTTCAGGATGAACTCGGCGTCGCCACGACCCTGCTTCGACGTGATGACGTCCCCGTCGACGAAAACGTCCGCGACGTAGCCTGGAGGCACCTCGATCTGATAGCCGGACCACACGTTCCGAGCGTTGTCCTTCGACAACTGGAACTCCTGGTTGTCGTTGCCGTCGTGACCCTGTCGGGGATTGTAGTAGAGCACCACGGCGTCGCCGTCGAGCTGCGCCGCATGGACGACGCGGCGACGAGGATGCAGCTTCAACGTCGCCTTGTTGGCGACGGACGCGGTCGTGGGCAAGCCGCGAGACGACAGCATCGTGTCGACAGCGTCGAGGCGACTGCGCAGCATGGCGACATCGTCGTCGAGGCCGAGGCTGTGTGTGTGCTCGTCGGTGATGAGCTTGTGCAGTGCCTTCGCCTCTTCTTTGAGGGTGCCGAGGCTGTAGCCGATGCCGCTTTCGAGCGTGTTGATGCGAACATGCAGGTTAGCGATGGCATCAGGATGCTTCGCTGCTGCCGCCTGCGCCGTGACGGCGATGCCGCGGACCTCAAGCAACGACCGCGCCATCTTGTCGAGCTTGGCGATGTCGTCGTCGGCGAGGCGTGGTGACAGTGGCGCCGTAGCAGGCGCTGGCTGCTGAGCCTGCATAGGCTGCGCTGTGGTAGTGACGACCTCGCTGGTCATGCCCTCGACGGCCTCGTCGCCGATGTCGACGCTGCGATCACGTTGTGCGTCTGCGGCAGCGTCGGGGTCGACGGCAGGCGTCACGAAGACGGGGCCAGTCTCGGGCGCTGCTTGTCCAGGTGTCGTGTCGACTGGGGGTCGTGGTGTCGTCCGGGCGTTGAGGCTGGGTAGCTGCATCTTGGCCATGGTTATACGGCCTCACTGGTGCTGTTAGCAGCCTTCGTCACCCTCGGACCACGCTTGACGCCTGCGTCAGAGCGACGGCGACGACCCGACGGCGTGGCCACGACCTCGACAGCCTCGGCGGCTTCGGCGCCCTTGAAGCTCTGCGCGGCTTCTTCGGAGTCGAATTCCACAGCAAAGATCTCGGGCTCGTTAAGCATCACGAGCTTCTCGCCGCCGATCTCGATCTCGATCGCGGACTTCGGAAAGATGACCACGTCACCGGGCTTCACCGACACCGCGACGCGCTTCCCCGTGGTCAGGTCGATGCCGCCGGGGCCGACGTAGCGGACGACGCCGCGATCGGACTTGGCCTGTGCAATGCTTGGGAGGTGGAGGCCACCTGGCGTCGTCGTGACAGCGTCGTCGCGCTTGACGATGACGCGGTTGCCGAGGGGGCGATAGGACTTCTGAGTGGACATGGAGAGCTCCTGATCTGATTGTTGCGGAGACGATAGCATGGCGGCATCGTCGTCGTCAAGACATATTGACTTCGTCGTCGAGGTGGCGTAGTATTGGCGGCGATGACACCGAAAGAATTGGCAGCCACATCGACGCTGCTCACCTACAGAATTCCCATTATTGCCGGTATTTATCTGATTTATTGTAGTGCCAACGAAAAAGGTTACATCGGATCCAGCCTGCGGGTACAGGCTCGATTTACACATCATAGGCACGATCTCAACAGAGGCGCACACGATAATACACATCTACAGAAAGCCTATTTCAAATACGGAAAGGAGAGTTTTAGTTATCTATTGGTCGAATCAATTCCTAGACCAACAACACCAGAAATCCTATTGGAGCGAGAGAATCACTATCTCCTACAGCTCAATCCAGACGATGTGTTCAATGTAGTTATACCAGCGATGTTGAGTATGGTTGGATACAAACGAAAGCCTGAACAGATCGCCGCGCTGGCGGCGTTCAACAAAGGCAATCAGTACGCCAAAGGTTTACAGGTGTCGCCTGAGATAAGGGCTGCTGTAAGCACAAGATTTAAAGGAAAGTCATTACCGCGAGAGCAAGTGGAACGACAGAAAGCTACTCGAAAAGCAAACGATGCGGCGGATCCCAGTCGCGTGTTAGCAGGTGCTCGTCACGGAATGGCAAAACTGACAGAAGAGAACGTGCGTGACATCAGGAAACGTACCAAGGCTGGCACAACACAAGCCAGCCTTGCTCACGAGTTTGGTGTCACGGGTGCGACGATCTCGGGAATCGTCAGAGGGAAAACTTGGACGCGTCTAGTAGACGATGTAGGCGAAGATACTACGCCTCGCAGCGGCTAAGATAGCTGGTTACACCGTAGGCAGTTCCAATGTACCTTTCCACGGCCCACGCAAAACGGTTACGGTAGAACACTTCCGGGTCCGACGGGGAGAGATTTGTCAAAAATTCAAATCCGACGTCAGCCGCCAACAGCAGACCGACGGGGCCGCCATGCGACTCGTTCATCGCCTCGGCGACGTACCAAGTCGTCTGGTCGATGCTCTGGTTGCCCTGAAGCAGCTCGGGCATCACGACGACCTGCTTGATGAGGCCGGCGGTCATGATCCAGTTGTCGCCGACGGCGGCCGTGTTGTTGGCCTGGCCGGGCATCAGGTTGCCAACGCCAGCAGTACCCGAGAACACGATGCTCTTCAGGTTGGTGGCGATCTGCGCAGCCTGGTACAGGGTCGGCGGCACGATCAGAGTGTCGGGCATGAGGCCGAGGGCGAGGCCGTCCTCGTTGAGCCGCGCCATCATCTGCGACACGACGTTGCCGAGGTTGATGCTGGTCAGCGCCGTGGTCGTGTACAGGTTAGAGTACGTGCCGCTGATCGCGCCGTTGACGCTGATCGGCTTCGACGCGCTGAAGGCGAAGGTGTTGGTGTAGTCCAGCGTGGTCTTGCCGTTGCGCAGGAGCTTCGCCAGCTGCACGTCGGTCGCCTTCATCGCGGCGCGGGCGAGCTTCTTCGGCACCTGAGACAGGGTGTAGAAGATATCGTTGTAGAAATCCTTACGTGTGATCCAATATCCCACACCGTAGGGCTTGATCGGCACCTTGACGTTGTTGCGGACGAGCGGGTTGAAGGGACGATCCTGCTCCGTCAGGTCCTCAGCCTGTGCGGTCGGCGGCGAGAAGGGGAACACCATCTCGCTCGGGATCTTCTTGCTCATCGGATCGCTGACGCTGCCCTCAAGCACGACGGGGCGAGTCAGCGCGATCTTCTCCGACACGACGTCGGTGACGGCGGTGACGGCGTTCTCAAGGCCAGCCATGATGGTGGCATTAAAGAGGGTAGTTTCCTGGGCAGTCAGCTGCCCGCTGTTGATGATGGCCACGTTGCGGCTCCTTTAGGCTGCGCCCAGGTTACGAGGTGAAGCAGTTGAGCGCGACGACGCAGGGGCGGCCCTGCACGTCGGCGGGGTTGTACGCGATGAGCTTGCCAGCCGGGGGGCCGTCGGTGCTCGTGGCGCTGATGGTGGTCGCGGACGAGGCGTACACGGTCGTGCCGACGTTCGCCTGCGAGCAGGGGTGCGTGCCGTCGTTGGCGAAGGCCGCCGTGTCGGGGCTGCACACCGCGGTTACGTCGCCAGCGCTGCCGCCAGTGTTGTCCGCCGGGGTCACGACGATGCCGGCCATGTGGCCGGTGTTGTAGTTGGCAGCCGCCGGGATCTGGCCGTAGCCGGCGACCTCGACGAGCATGAGGCCGAGGTCGGCGACGACGTTGCTGTCGAGCTTTACGGGCACGATGCCGGGGGCGACGTTCTGCCCGTAGTTGCGCGAGATGACGAAAGAATTAGCCATGGTAATTGAGTCCTTAGCTTTGAAGCTGTGGCACTTACTTCACAACGCCCAGAGTGCGGATAGTTCCCTCGGCATTCGGCAGTTGCGCAGCGGTTTCGGTATAGCTCATGATGCTGTTCAGATCGACGCCCTTGACGTTGCGGGCGATCTGAGCAGCCAGATCGTTGATCGCGGCCGGGTTCGACTGCTGCGGCGAGGTGCCCCAGCGGATGAGCGACGCGGGCTTGCCGGGCGTCATGTCCTGCTGCGGCGCGCTCACGGTACGCTCCTGGCCGGGGCGGGCGATGTCGGCGATGGGGCCGCTCTGACGCCGCTCGTCGAGGAAGCGCTCGATGCGGGTCTTGCTGTAGGCGCCCTGCGGCAGCACAGCGCCGGTAGCCGGATCGAGGCCACGCAGCTTCTTGCCCTCGGCTGGGCTGATGAGGCGGGCGTCCTCAGCGTCAGTGATGAGCTTGTCGGCGGCGATTTTCTCGGCGGCGACGACGCCGCGCTCATGCTCAGTCTTCAGCGTGACGAAGCGCTCCTGAATCCCCTTGAGGTTCATGAGCTTCTCCTCGATCATCTCGACATTGTCGGTGCCGAGCTCGGCCTTAACGACGGAGCGGAGGCTGACGGGCAGCTTGCCAACCTTCGCCACGACCTGCGAGAAGCGCAGCTTGAGGTCGCCCTCGGCGATGCTCGGGGTGCCGTAGACGACGCCCATCTCGCCACCGTCGACGACGATGTCCTGACTGGCCTTGTCGCCGAGGAAGACGCTGCGGTACACATCGTGCATGTCGCTAGCGTGGTCGAGACTGCGCATCGCCATAGCGTGGTGCATCGCGCGATTCTCGTCGGCGATGTGACCGTCTTCCATGGCGCGGGCGTGCATCTCCGCGTGCTCCAGGGCGTGGTGGATAAGACCGCGCATGACGGTCCGTGCTTCGGGGGTGCGCTTCATAGGTGGTAGCTCCGTTGAGAGTCGAGGTGGCTTATTTAGTTGCCGAACCTCTGCGTATGTCGGTAAGGTAGGTGCAATAGGTAGAGGGTTGTCAATTAGGCTGAGAGGTTGGTAAGAAG
>CALKUN010000151.1 GCA_937996675.1 uncultured Candidatus Saccharibacteria bacterium | reverse complement strand
CTTGTCCGCGGCCCACTCCAGCACGGGCTTGACGACGGGGGCGGTTTGCTTGTTCTCTTCGGGGGTCTCGTGCTCTTTGTTCATGGTGCGGATGGTGTCATTTTAGCGCGGTGCGGATCTGGGCTTCAGTCATCGCTTTTGGCCTAGAGACGAGGCTAAATAGCCCAGATGGGTAGCAATTTACAGGCTGTACTTGAGTGTATTCGAAAAGGAGGGCGTCGTCACTGCGCTCCGCGCAAGGACCATCGGTGCCGAGCTCCACGCAGTGACAGACTGGATCGTTAGTCCATAGCTCGCGAAACTCGGTCGGCTTGACGTGAAATATCGCTCCGGTAGAAGTACACTTGCTATTAAAGTCATTGACCAAGAACACAGTCTCAACGTCAGTCCCCTCAAAGCAAGGGGTAGACGGTGTTCCCCAAAGTAGCTGCTTCTCACAGTTCGGAGAGTATACGGTGCCGAGACCAAGAAAACCTGCGTTCGGGCGGTTGCATGAGCGCGGAGCCACTCGAACGACCTCGTCAGGCAGCTCCCGCGAACAAGCGAGCAGAAGGATAACGAAACAGACGCATTTAGGTGACATTGAAGTTTATTTTCAGCGCCCCTGAAAGAGCATTGGACGCATGCGCATTCACGATCGTGATATTGAACGAACTAGCAGAAACAGAACTCACGGTTGCCAACGGAATCCCATTGGTCCCAAAGGTTCCGGCATAGTTACCGACAGAGACAGAGACCACACTGGCCGCTACTACGCAGGAATTTGAAACGGTAAACGTAGAAGTCGCGCCGGCCGCCGCACTCTGGCTGAACGTCGTGATAACGCCGCTGCTGGCATTCACAGCGACACTCGTAGTGACCGATGTTAACTGCGTCACGATGCCTTGGCCGAAGGAAATAGACCCACCAGCTTTGCCTATAGTAACCACGGAGGCGTTCGTGGTGGCGATGTTGACCGCGCCGTTGGTCGTAGCCCCTGTACCGCCGTTGATGTCTACCACACCACCAAGGCCTGACGTTCCTCCATTGCCACCGCGTACCGTGGTGGCACCTCCTGTACCCGCTTCTCTTCCCGCGCCCGCTTGTACAGTCGCCGCGCCACCATTAGCGCCAGAGCCTGCAGTCGCGCTACCCCCCAGCATTTGGGCAAGACCGCCCGCGCCGCTGGTAGACCCCCCTGCGCCTCCAGTAATAAGTATCGCTCCGCCGGTTCCAGTTGTATCGGCAGCCCCACCGGTAACGGTGACATTACCCCCAGATCCACTGCCCTTAGCAGCTCCGGCGACGACCTGGGCTCCCCCGCCCGCACTGTTTCCCGCTGCGGCAGCACCGCCAAATAGTCTTGCGACACCACCCCCACCAGTCGTTGGCCCGCCAGCGCCGCCAGATACAGTGACCGCCCCTCCGCTACCTGACGTAGATCCGACTCCGGCACCTGCTGTGACGGTGATTGAACCACCGGATCCTGATGTCGACCCACCTGCACCGGCTGTGATTGCTACAGCACCACCTACGCCAGTCGCTCCTCCTTGACCCGCAGTCGCTGTGATAGCACTACCTGTGCTAGCACCACTGCCTGCAGCAGCGGTAAGCGTGAGGGCAGCGGTGCTGGTGAGTGCAGGCGCGGTCAGGTTATTCGTGGCAACAAGATCTCCGGTGGCGCTGCCGGTGCCACCGTTGGCGACGGACACCGGCAGGGCCAGCGCGGAGGGGAGCGCGGCGAGCTGGTTGAAGGCCGCCGCGCTCATCGAGCCGGCCGCGACCCCGCTCGCGGGGGAGACGCCCAGCGGGCTGCCGGGGGTGCCGTTCCCCGTCAGCGGCGCGTTCACGCTCACGAAGGTGAGCCCCCCGCTCGGCAGCGCGACGAGGTGCAGCTTGCCGTCGACTGAGGAGAACTGTAGTACGTAGCCGTCAGCCCACGCCTCGTTGGCTATCGGAGCTACCGTCGCCGCCTGCAGCGCCTGGGCCGCGAGCCCATTCTCGACTGTGAACTGGTCGGCACCCATTAGAACACCGCCTCGGAGATCTCGCAGGTGTCCACGGTGCCGCCACCCGTGCTGAGCAGGGCCCAGTACAGGCCCTCGGCGGCGCGAACGAAGCGGGCGCTGGCCGCGGGCACTGTGGCAAAGGTCGCCGTCACGTTCTTGGGCGCGAAGACCGCGTCGCCGATCGGCCACCAAGACCCGGCCAGCCAGTAGTACGGCGTGAGCGTTACGGTGCCGGCGCTCACCTTGAGCTGCACCTCGAAGCCGTTGGTCGGCCCCAGGCGCACCGCGCCGGGCGGGTCGAGGGCCAATAATGTCTGAGGGCCGTCGGTCGGCAGGCTGGCTTGTGGTGCAACTCTCATGCCGGGAGATGGTGCCAGATACCATCCAAGCGCATGAGCGGAACACCGAACCCGAGCCTTAATATCAGAGAGCTCAACGGCAACCTGATCGTCAGCACCAACACCGGCGAGGGGACGCTCCTCGGGATCGGCGTAGCGTCGGCCGGACCGCGCAACGTGCCCGTACCGGCGAGCCAGCTCTCGACCGTGAACGGATTCGGCATCGGGCCGCTCGTGAGCAGCATCGGCGCGCACATCGACAACACCAATCGTCGCGCGTACTTGTTCCAGGTCGACTACGATACCCCCGGGACCTTCGGCGCGGTCGTGAAGCAGCCCTTCACGAGTCCCCAGAGCCCGAGCGTGCTGTCGCTGTCCGCGGCGAGCTTCAGCGCGCGAACCAACGGCCTGGCCCTCCCCTTCGGCAGCGGCGCGCTGAACATCTCCACCGGCTTCCTCGACCCTCCGAGCCCGCTACCGCTGACGATCGTGACCGCCGGTGGCTCCGCTGCCCAGGTCATCACGATCCGGTACTACGACGACGCGGGCGTGGCCCAGACCGTCGTGGTCGACGCGCCGACACCCGGCACCTATACCACCGGGATCACGGTGCGCGTGTCGTCCATCATCAACTACAGTACGGACGTCGACCCCGCGGCGGCGACCACGCTGACCTACGCCTACGCCGGCCCAC
>CALKUN010000150.1 GCA_937996675.1 uncultured Candidatus Saccharibacteria bacterium | reverse complement strand
GCACGGACACGTCGAGATGCTCAAGGCGATACACGAGATGATCTCGTATGCCGACAGCGTCGTCACCTACAACGGCGACAGGTTCGATCTTCCTAAGCTACAGGGGGAGTTCCTGCTTGCTGGACTCACGCCCACTCCCCCTGTAACCTCGATTGACGTTTATAAGTCGGTCAAGAAATTCGGGTTCTTCATCAGCAAGCTTGCTGTGGTAGGCCCGCTGCTGGAACTCGGAGCCAAGCAAGATACCGGCGGCTTCAAGCTCTGGTTGGATGTAATGGCCGGCAACGTGTCGGCACAGAAAAAGATGGCAAGGTATTGTGAGCAGGATGTCAAACTTCTTGAAAAGCTATACCTACGCATTCGCCCCTATATCCGTAATCACCCTCATATGGGAAAGGTCGGCGCCCATGAGTGCGGCGCTTGCGGTAGTCATCACGTTCAGTCTCGTGGTACTCGTAGAACTCGTGCGTATAAGATTGCGAGACTCCAATGCCAAGCCTGCGGATCGTGGCAAGATGGTGCCCGCAAAAAGGTATGAGCTATAATGAAAAAGAGTATCAAAAGCAATCTCTTACATGAGAAAAATAAATGGACAGTGAAACCAAGAAACGCCTAGCAGACTATTTTACGGCTGCACAATTAATTGAGTATCTAGAGGGCGTTGACTTGGTTGACGTCGATACGATTCTCGATGTCTTTGAGGAAGAGGTCCTTGAAGAACTGGATGAACTCGAAGAACTGATGGGAGTCCGCCGTGGTCAGTAGACCTACAAAGAACGATAAACTCTTCTGGCTTGACATGGACTTCTGGCCGTGCTTTGTGGGCTTCTGCGACAAGCCCAAGCACTACTGGACTTTTCTGAAAGAGCTCGGAGCCCACGACGACCACTATCTCTCCGATCACGCAGACGCAGCCGTCAAGGCGCTGTATAACGGCGGTAAGCGGATTTACCTTCTGCTGATTGACAGAGACGAGTTCGCTAAATACAGCAAGACCGAGCGAACCGGGTTGCTGGCTCATGAGTGCGTCCATATCCTGCAGGAAA
>CALKUN010000149.1 GCA_937996675.1 uncultured Candidatus Saccharibacteria bacterium | reverse complement strand
CTCCTTTAACTAGTCTTTTTTAGCGGGCCCTTTAGCTTGTTCCGTGAGCCAATCTACGGCTTTTTGAGTCACGAGTCGGTTGGCTAAGTCGTTTTTGAAATGATCGTGGTCTAGGTGCTTAATGACCTCTGGATCAGTATAGCTCGTTCGCATCCGCTCGAGCTGTTCGTTGACTTCTTCGATCTCTACAGTGAGCTTTTGCTTCTCAATGATGTCGCGGATGATGAGCCCTACGCCGATGCGACGACGTGCTTCTTCGGTCAGCTCAGCCGTGAATTCATCTTCGGTCTTCTTCTGGACCTTGAGCCAAGCTTCGAGCTCGAGTCCTTGGGACTTTACCTTCTCGGCATACTCATTACGGAGATCTTGGATCTGCTCTTCTTCGAGGATCGGGCTAATCTCGAGCTTGGTGTGCTTGATGGTTTCTTCGAGTACGGCACTCTCGTAGCCTTGTCGGGCATCTTTTGCCTTACCTTCTTGGAGGTTTACACGGATGTCTTCTTTGAGATCGGAGAGCTTCGGCATGTTGGCGACCTTCTTCGCAAAGGTATCGTCCAGCTTCACTTCTTCGACTTCGCGTACTTCATGTACGTCGATCGTAAAGGTTACCTTCTGACCAGCCAGCTCAGGAGCGTGGTAGTCCTCAGGGAACGTTATATCAAACGTCTTGTTGTCACCCTTCTTCATGCCGATGAGCTCGTCTTCAAATCCTGGGATGAGACGACCACTGCCGAGCACGATCATAGAGTTCTGAGCAGCAGCACCTTCGACAGCTTCGCCGTCTTTCTTGCCTACGAAGTCGATACGGAGCTCGTCGCCCTGCTTGGCGGCACGATCCACGGCTTTGCGTTCGGCGAACTGTTCCTGCAGGTTCTGGAGAGCCTGGTTGATCTCTTCGTCGGTCACCTTTGGCTCGTCGTACTTCACACGAAGCTTGGTGTAGTCATAGTCGATGTCAGGCAAGATAGCGACAGTCGCGACGTATTCGAGCTCGTCGTACGGGACAAACTTCTTGATGTCGACTTTCGGCTGGGCGAGCGTCTTAATCTTGTGACCCTTCACTGCCTCAGTGAAAGTTGCAGCCAGGACCTTCTCGACGACGTCCATCTGGAGCTTCGCCTGATCGAGCTGTCGCTCAGCGATGGCGTCAGGAACTTGTCCGGGACGGAAGCCAGGAGCCTTAAGATCCTTTTTGGCCTCTTGGATAGCGGCAGTCTTAGCGCTCTGCAGCTCCTGTGCGGTTACGGTTATTGAGAATTCGACCTGTGAAGCGGTCTGATTTTGGATGGTGGCTTTTGTCATAATGACCTTATTTTATCAGACCGCCCCAAAAACTTCTAGCACTCAATGTTCGAGAGTGCTAGAAGTTCTGTCACTTTACTGTATTAGTAAGAAATCCGATTTATTTTTTCCACCTGAGTGTAAGTGCGATAAATCGGCAAAACGCTTGTGCGACTAGTCGGATGTGGTGACGGCCAGCTCAGACGTAGTCGCTCCACCACCCGGATAGGTGGGGTTGGCCTGGAGCCATTCCTTGCCGCGTCCCAAGTTCGTCACGATAGGAACCTGTCGTGAACACGGTCCATGCACCAGGCAGGCTTTCGGGTCCCACTTCTCCATGTCGGTGAAGTACGTCAGAACGTGAAGCTCCGGCACACCCAGAACCTCGCAGGTCAGCTCGAGCGTGCGACTCACGACGACAGCCAGCCCGATGACTTCGCAGTCCACACTCAGTGTTTTCAGCGCACGCAGAACGGCGAGATCGGTACTGCCGGTGGTCAAGAGGTCATCGACGAGCAAGACACGCTTGCCACGCAACTTCTCGACAAACCCGAACTTGTCGTTGAATGAAGCCACCTTGTCGTCGCCCTGCCCCGTGATGTCGGCCCATACAACTTGGGCCGACTCGCCACGTACGTAGTGCAGGTAGTCCCCGATCGCCTGAGCCAAGGTGCGACCACCGGTCTCAGGGCCGAGGATGACATCGAATTGACCGATAAACGGCTCAACAAGAGCCTCGGCCAACCGAGCCAGGATGTCAGGCCTGGTGAGAATGGCACGGACATTGACGTAGTCGACGGAATGTTCGCCGCTGGTCAAGCCGAAGTGCATGCCCCTCAGAACAGCATCAGCCTCAGTAAGCACTCCTGCCACATCGATGGTCATAGGACCACCTCTCTACTACCCTATCCCTCGTGAGGGCGGGTCATTGCCGACAATTATCAACAATAATCCGCCCTCAGGTACTTCGAGCGGTTGCTCACCTCATAGTTATACAGGATATAGGGGGAAACAAAATAGGTTGGTACGGATGAAAGGACAGTGGAGCGTTTTTGTTGTGCTCGGAGCAAGCTCCTGCGCGCGACAACCCCACTCATGAACCTTGGGTTTCAAGTCGATCCGTCCACATCTAAATATTTAAGACCAACATAAATGTTGGTCTTAAATATTTGGTACGGATGAAAGGACTTGAACCTTCACGCCTTGCGGCACCAGCTCCTAAGGCTGGCGTGTCTACCAATTCCACCACATCCGCTCATTCTTGAATTATTTTGCAGGCTTCTTGTAATAAGCCA
This sequence comes from uncultured Candidatus Saccharibacteria bacterium, assembly GCA_937996675.1. Lineage (GTDB taxonomy): Bacteria > Patescibacteriota > Saccharimonadia > CAILAD01 > CALKUN01. The sequence continues at coordinate 145 of CALKUN010000149.1, read as the reverse complement.
GCTGCGTATCGTCGTAGGTGCGTGCTTTGACTATGCTAGCAGTCCCCAACCCCTCGGGCAATGCTTGGCTCGCCGCGCACGAGATGATGAGGACGCCCTCGTCATCAAGACGACTGGCTGCTTCGAGCGCAATATCATCCGAGAA
>CALKUN010000148.1 GCA_937996675.1 uncultured Candidatus Saccharibacteria bacterium | reverse complement strand
TTCCCTACACGACGCTCTTCCGATCTCTACTGTAGCACAGGGACTAACAGCGCGACGAAGACGAACATCGGCAGCGAGGTGCGCGGCCCCCTTGGACTCTGTCTTGACGTCACCGTGTCGACGCTGTGGTGTCGTCTGGCCGGCGCCTTCCGCGCAGTCGTCGACAGCGCCGAGGCTTATCAGGTGACGATCCCCGGCAGCATGACGTCGCCGCCGTCGCCGTACCTGACGTCGCCGACGTACAGGCAGGAGACGATCGCGTATGGTCGTCGCACGGCCTTGTCGGGCACTGTTCAGTCAGGGAACGTCGGCAACGCCAATACTGTAGGATTCAAGGGCGAAGGCAACTACATCAGGTGGGCAGGTACTACTTTTGCGATCCCGCAGCTGGTCAACCTCGTCGATCTGGGGACAGGTGGGACACAGTCGGGAGTTGTGCTTGCTGTAGGAGATCTGTTCTTGCCATGGGGCATAGGTGTGGCACCCTCACTATAAGTGCATGGAGTAGGCAGATTCTGCTGCCACCTGACGCGCCCATGCTCGCGGGCCTCTGTCTCCTCAGAGTTAGCTAGAGCGTTCCCTAGCACATATCACTGGATTTGATACCAGCTCCCGTCGCACCCTGCCCTCGGCCAGCGAGCGGCTTCGAAGCCGCGCTTTTCGTGTATGCTACGCCCTGACGACGCCGATATGGTCGTAGAAGTCGACGAGGCTGCGAGGCAGCGACTGAGCACGACCACTCTCAGCCGCGATAGCGTCGACGATGCCCTGCGACTGCGCCCGCAGCATGTTGACGTCGGTGTAGGCACCGCAGCGTCGCCGCATCGCTACGACCTCTTTGACGACGCCGTCTGCGACTTTGCCGCTCAGCGTCGACGGCGTCAGGTACTCGATGAAATTGTTGAGGTAGACGCTGTAGAGCTCGCCAGCAGGCGCCGACTTGCTGTTCAGCGTCTCAGCCGTCAGTGCTCGGGCAGCTTCTTCAGCTCGGCGAGCGACGTGGTTGATGAGGTTCATGACGATCTGCTTCATCGCGACGACGCGGCAGTTCTGCTCGACAGAGCGGGCCCAGCATACTGTGTGCTCGACGATGTCGTACTGCGTGACCGTGTCGTACTCGTCGCCGAAAGTGACGGCGAAGCTCGTGTACGGCCTCGCATAGTCGGTGCCGTCGTAGAGCGCGTGGAAGGTGGCGTCGACGAGGAGGCCGGCATCGATCTAGGCGTCGACGAGAGGGTGTCG
>CALKUN010000147.1 GCA_937996675.1 uncultured Candidatus Saccharibacteria bacterium | reverse complement strand
CGATCTAGGCGTCGACGAGTGGGTGTCGTGGCGTCGGTGTGGTAGAGGTCATTCTGATGCTTTCGGTGTCATAAGTTTGGCGACGAGGTCGTCGACGCGATCCTTCAGTAGCTCGGCGACGGCCTGCTTGAGGGTCCGCTGCATGCGGATTTTCGAGGCGTTGACAATCTCCTGCGCTGCCGCCCCGAGGCGCCGTTCGGCCTCCTTCTCTGCGTCAGCAACAGCGCGGCGAAGTCGGCTACCGTCGATGAGCGTGTCGATCTGCTTGGCAGCCTCAGCGATCTTGGCCGTGAGCGCCTTTGTCACGCCTGCGTCGTAGGCTTCTCGCAGCTGCTGAAGCGACAGCAGCCCGCCGACGGTGGCGCTCGCGAGTCGCTGAATGAAGCCAGCGTCGCCAACCATGCGCTGCGCGATCTTCTCGGCGACCGCTGCGACCAGCGCGTCCTCATTGATATCAACCTGAGCCATGCTGCCATCTCCTCGTCGGTGTGCGTGGGTCGTGATGCCCGTGCTCGTAGAAATATTTGTTACGCTTGCGAAACTTGCCACGCACCCAGAAACCCCAGATACGATTCTCTGGTCCGGTCAACAACACCGTCCACGTCGAGCGCAGGACTCGCACAGCGTGTCGGTGCTCCGCAGGTCTAAAACGCACAGACCCGGCTTTGACTACATCTTCACCTTTGTCCGACACATCGATGTAGCAGCCTCGTAAGCACAATGTCAAGAACCACCATGCATGGTCGTGAAAAGCGCGCATGTCGTCACTGTGTAGCCAGTGATGCAGCCGCAGCGAGAACAAACCGAAATCGACAACCCAGCGCTCAAGATACGGACAGGTGGCAGGCCCTAACTTCTCGTGAAAGATCCGAGGGGTGGGAATCGAACCGACGACCTTCAGCTTGTTCGGCTGACGCTCTGCCAACTGAGCTACCCCCGGTGATTTAAAGACGGTAGCCTAAACCACCGTCAAAGTCAAGCTAATACTACGACAGCGCCTCGATGCGACGACGAAGCTGCGCTTCGGACAGCTCCGACAGTTTGCCATCCTGCTTCTCGGCGAGGATCTTGAGCAGCTTCTGCTTCTCCGCCGCATTCTCCTGCCGCTTCTTCGCGGCGGCCTCGTCGTCGAGCTTGCTGGCGATGACGAACTTGACGATCTCAAGCGTCGTCTCAAGCCGCGAGTGCTCGGGCGTCCGCTCCGTATTGACGAAGCTCTCCTCGGTGGCAGCCTTGAGCTGCTTGTTGGCCTCTCGGGCGATGGCGTCGAGGTTGAAGCCGTCGCTGCTGCGCAGCGGCACATCGTTGAAGAGCTGCTCGACAGTGAGCAGTCCCTTCGTCGAGGCGAACCGGGTCTTGTTGCGAGCTGCGAACTCGAAAATGTTCATCGCGGTCGTGGTCATGGTGGTGTACTCCTATGTCTAGAACTTGACGCTGTAGAGACGACGCTTC
>CALKUN010000146.1 GCA_937996675.1 uncultured Candidatus Saccharibacteria bacterium | reverse complement strand
TACGAGATAACGTGATGTGACTGGAGTTCAGACGTGTGCTCTTCCGATCTCTCTTTAGCCCAGTACAGTCTGTCGAGCTCGATGTCCATGTTGCCGCCCATGACGGTCTGATAGGCGGCGCCGTTCTGCGCGTTGGTGCTGCCAGATCCGAAGCAGGGCTTTTGTAGGATTTGGGCACAGAGAGATGCGTATGTGAGTGTATTCTGAGGAGGCATTGTAAAAGGTGTCTAATAAAGGCTTGACAGCTTGACATGGTTAACGTAGAGTGCCGTCGAGTATCTGGATCATGAGTACGATCGATCAACCTCTACAGGATACCCACATGACCAAGCCCAAGAAGCCCTCCAAGCACGCCAAGCGCATGCAGCTGCGCCTCGACGACATCCACAACGCCATCGTCGAGAGCACCAACCTCGACATCTACGCCTCGTACTGCGCGGGCTACGCACGGCAGATGCAGCAGAACGACGTCGCCTCGACGTTGATGCCGTGTAGCCACGACGCCCGCATGACTGCGGCCTTCGCGATCGGGCAGCAGCACGCCGACGCCAGGGAGCCGCTCTGTCGCCTAGACGACGTCGTCCTCGCCGTCGAAGCGTACACGGAGCAGCCGAAGCGCGGCAGCTAGACAGACACAAACGTCAGTGTGATCGGCGACGGCACGGGGAGTTGTAGGGGCCCGAACGTCAGCGTCTGCCCCGGCGATATCACCGTCGCGTCGACGATCACACCTGCCGATACGCCCGCCGGATACAGCAGCACCTCGATCACGCGCTCGGCACTCACGGTGCCGCCTATCGGCAAGTCCGAGAAGTACGCCCGCACGTTGGCGACGACCTGAGCCTGAAAAGCAGTCGTGTTGTACGTCGACTGCACCTTTAGCGTCGCGATCACGGCGACGTTGATGGGTGTCGCCGACGACACGATCGCCTTGGCTGTCTCAGGAATTCGGAAGCCGCCTACCTGCATCGGTGCGATGTAGTCTTGAACCTGCATCACAACGCCGCCAGAGACACCGCCAGTCGACGAAGCGATGACGACCTGGATAGTGCCGGGATCGAAGATGTTGCTGCCCGTGTAAACGTTGCAGCGCGTGACTCTGTCAGCCGCCGAGGCGTTGCCGCTCGTGGCGTCGATCGCCCACTGACGATACCCCCGTTCCGGCGATCCCACGCCCGCGTCCCACTTCGCCAGGTTGCGAGCTCGCAGCGTCACGTCAGACTCGTCGTCGGTGCCCTGCTGACTTCCGCTGTACTTCGTTAGCCAGTCAGAGGGGTTACGAGCCGAGACACCAGGCTTAAACCCCGACACGAAGAAGTTAAGAGCGCCGATCCCGATCTGCGCATAGGTGGCGCCGACGTCCTGCGCCTGTACGATGACGTCGACGCTTCCACCACGCGGTAACGTCGTAGACGTCAGCCCCGTCGCGGCGGCGTAGAGGCCGCGGTACTGGAGGCTACTGTTGGCGCCCGCGCTGAGCTGTAGCGACGTGGCGTCGAAGGTGTAGGGGCCACCGTTACCTACGTCGGTGAGCGTCACGTAGCCGGTAGTATACGTCCCGAGCACGCGCTGGTTGTCGTACACCTGATCCGACTGCACCGTGAGGGCGTCGCCCGACGCCGTGCTGTTCTGGCCGCCGCGCACGACGACGATCTGAGCAGCGAGGTAGTCTGTCTTCGCGCCCGCCTGGATCTCGACGAGGCTTGACGGGACGCTCCCTGACTCCCAGCTGAAGATCGGCGGGTTCTCTGCGGCGATGCCCTGGAGGATCTCCAGCTTGACGGCGTCGTAGGCGGTGGCGGTAGTCACGTCGGTGAGCGATACGGGGACGGGCATAGTTCAAGGTGACAGTGGAATACGGCTTGACAACATCGCGGCGTCGTCGTAAGGTCTTCACAGGTACAGGTTGGCAATAGGCGGTGGAAGTCTAAAACGCTACTGGACGTAGCCCAGTAGCCACCTATACCTACACCACGTAAGGAGACGACGATGTCCAACGATGCGATCCTTCCCCGACTTCCCGGCGTCGGCATGACGCTGTCACAGCGACGTGCTGTCAGCACCCTTCGTAACTCCGCCAAGACGATTCGAGAATGCGACTACGACGCCAAAGTGCGCATGATGTCGCCGCCCTCGACGAAGTCGCCCTTCGTCATCACCACGACGCCACCTCGTCTGCCGTATGCCGTCGCCGCCTTCGTCATGACGATGCTGCTCCTCGCTGGTTTGGTGCTGCGCAGCAACGTCGACAAGATGGCAGCGTCGTGGCAGCGTCAGGCAGTGCAGCAGCGCCTCGACATGGGCACGGCGACGGCGGCCTCGTCGTCGGAGTGGCGAGATGGCGTCAATGAAGTGGAGGTGAAGCCGTGAAGCGTCATCCCAATGCACCCGAGCACATCGGCGAAGAGTGTCTCTTGCCCGTCGGGCCTCGCATCGTCGTGGCGCCAGCCGCTGGCTGGCCAAAAGCTAAGCCGCAGCAGAGCGACGGCATGTCGTGGATCTACGCAGCTATCGGGACGGCTGGCGTTGTAGGCATGATGTTCACTCTGCTCGTCCTCGCCATTGCCTTTCGCATCGGCGCCGTCGGCCTCGTGGTGCAGCACAAGCAGCCTCGTGTCGAGCAGCCCGCCATGGCGGCGTCGTCGGAGCTTCGTGAGGGTCCTGGCGGCAGCGGCGAGGCAGCCAAGCCATGAGCTACTCGCATGAGCATGATGATACTGTGATCGATGAAAAGAATGGTCGGATAGTTGCTGATTTCCGCCAATCAGACAGCGAGCGGGCATATGAGGCTAATCATCTCGACGGCATCCGATGCGGATTAGCGGGCTTTGCTGCCGAGGCATTGTCGTTGCTGCGACGCATCGCAGATCGGCAACGCTGACATGGTCGACTTCACGAAGCTGATGAGCCAGCCCTTGCCGCCTGCGCCACTGCTGCCTGGCGTAATCCTTGGCATATCAGGGCATCGGCCGTCAAAGCTCGACAGTGCCGGGCTGAGACCAGCAGACTCTGGTTTTGACGGCTACGATCGCACGAACCCATTGCGACGACGTCTCTGCGAGGCCATGCGGCAGAAGATCGACGACATCATAGCGACGGCGACGCCAGATCGCAACCACTTCAATGCTCAGCTCATCGACAGCTACCTACGTCAGGTTGAGTGGAAGCCGGGCGTCGACTGGAGGCAGCTGCCCGTCCTCGGCGTCAGCGGCGTCGCCCTCGGCATCGATCAAGACTTCTGCGGCGTCCTCGCCCGACATGTGCCGCCTATACCCTACGTCGCCGCTGTACCGTTTCCAGGTCAGGACGCGATCTGGCCTGAGCCTTCTCGTCGCGTCTATGCAGCCGTACTTGAGCACGCCGCCGGCATCGTCATGGTGTCGTCGCGGCGACCTAGTTACAGGGACGAAGCTGCGAAGATGCTGAGCGCTCGCAACGACTGGATCTGCTGCATCGTCGACGAGCTCGTGGCGGTGTGGGACAATTCAAGCGGCGGCACCGCGAACTGTGTGCGCGGATACCGACGTATGGGTAAGCAGCCGTACATCATCGATCCGAGAGACTTTCGAGTAAGGAGCTGACCACATGTGGACCTTTGCATTCTTGAAGAAGAGCGTTGACGCCGACAAATTTATGGCCCTGGTGGCGGGCAAGCACAGCCTTCACTGGGTCGTCATCGACGACGAGCACACCCTCGTCCTCGTTGAGGCCGTCGGCGTCAGCGACGCAGCAGCGGCGATCCTGGCCGAACACAGTTCGCTCGTGCCCGGCAGCTCCAACAGGCTGACGTGGTACGAGCCCTACATGGCGTCGGAGATTCGCGAGCAGTATGTCGCTGTGCTCAAGCGGATGGCATCAGAGGGCGAGGCGCTGGCGTCGATGCGAGCACTGCTTGAGGACGCTTTCGGCAAGAAGTCGTCTAAGATCCAGCACTAGATCGTCGCCGTCGCCGGGAAGTAGATGCGCGGTATCGTATCTGCTGACAACACAAAGATAAAGTTGAAGCCCTCCACCTGATCGATCAATGTCACGTCGATGGAGATGACCAGACGCTTATCTGCTAGCGTCACCGACACGACGACGTCGTCGACACCCTCGACTTCGATCGCCTGGTTGGCGACGGCAGCCTGAAGCGCCGAGGTCTCCTGCGGCAGCAGGTTGGCGTTCAGGTACGTATTGATGTCGAAGCCGTAGGCGGGGTCATCGTACTGGCCGGGCGGCGTTATCAGCCTGCGGGCGATGTGCTCTAGCACAGCTCGCGCACCTGTGATCGTCGTGAACGACGTGTCCATGTCGGCGAGGCCGCCGTAATAGGTGCGACCTCCGACGACGATAGCCTCGGAGTTGGGGAAGGTGCTGAAGTCCACCGCGTCAGGATAAAAGGCCATGTTAAGTACCCCTCACGACGACAGTGAAGTCGAAATCCCCCGACCCGACCAAAGGTGTGCCATTCCATTTCACCTGTAC
>CALKUN010000145.1 GCA_937996675.1 uncultured Candidatus Saccharibacteria bacterium | reverse complement strand
GCCATTGAGGCTAGGAATGCTTCGCGGGGGGAGTAGCCGGCTGTCGCAGCGAGCTTGAATCCCGCAATCCCATACACCGGATCATCGCAGCAGAGCACCTCATCGGCGAGCCCTGGGAACAGCGCTAGGAATCGAGCTTGCCACTGAGCACAAACCTGCTTAGGGACAGCGATCAGTGTCCGCCGAGCTAGCCCTAGCTGAGTCAGCTTCACCGCCGAGAGGATAGCCGGGTCCGTCTTCCCGAAGCCCGGTGGGTAGACGAGATATGCACTCCGGTCGCGCGTGCCTCCAGCGAGCACCTTAGCGACACCCCTGAGCTGTCGGGGCTTGGGCCGATAGGTGCGCTCCTCGTTACCATGGCCTACCGTTGAGGCGAGCCCCCTGAACGTGAGGTGGTCCCCTGAGAAGTCCCGCGGTACGTGGCCGTTGAAGCGCTCGTTATAGATGCGGCAGAGCAGTGCACAACGCTTTGCATCGCTCTCCGTCGCGCCGCCCGCTGCACCCTGCCAAGCCCACACCTCAAACCGGGCGCGCAGCTCAGAAACCCGTGCCTGCGCTTCCATCGTCAAGATCTCATTCTTGACGCGGTGAGTCTTGCCTTCCTCATCCTTCCACTCATCCCAAGCGACGGGCATCTTTGCGTTGATCGCATCCCTGAGTAAGTCAATCCCAGAGAAGCGCTGCGTGCGTAGCGTACCGTCGTCGCTGGCTAGTTTGGGATTTGTGCAGACAATCGCCCAACCTGCGGAACTAGGGAGGTGCTCGACCGAGAGTCCCCACTTGTGGCCAGGGAAGAGTGACAGCAACCAATCCTTATACACCTCAGCCGGCACCCACCCAGCACCAAGGCCGATCGTGATGTCCTCTGGGCCTAGTGGGTCAGGGAGTGCTGCAGTGAGCGCCTCGACGTTTGGCGCGTAGGTTGGGTCGGACTCTACCGCTGACTTGGCTATCGTGAGCTTTGACCCCACGTCGCCGGTCAGGTACTCCATAGACGTGACGATGTCGCAGCCGGGCGGAAGGTTGGCGCGCGACGGGCAGCCAGGCGGCGAGAGGAAAGCGAGTTTTTCAGACAAGAGAGCTGCGCGAGCTTCAGGAACGGGGAGCGCTAGCAGCGCAGCGATGCGGTCTAAGTCAACGTACCCCCGCTCGTCGAGGCAGACTAGGAGCGCGTCCGAGGGCGAGAGCTGCGGACGAGCTGTGCTGTCGGCTGTGAGGGAAGTAGGGGCAGAGAGCAACCTACTCGGTTCACCACTCTTTGTTTCGAGCGCCGCTAGGAACGCAGCTTCCCTTGACCGGGCCAGAGGAGTCGAGGCGAGCACGCCACCCTTACCTAGGCTGCCCCGCAATGAGCCCCACTTGGCTTTGAAGGCTGCGTAGTCGGCTTGAGCTTGGCGGAGTAGGACAACGCGGTCAGAGCTGTCCTGAGAGCAAGCCAGCGCGTTTTTCGCTAGGGCGTAGAGGTCACGTGCTGCTTGCTCTGGGCCGTCGGGGCATGACGCAGAATAGACTGGTCGCGCTGCATCGCCCAGAGCAGCGTCACCAAAACTAGGGCTAGGGCTACTAATTCGATGACCTTGAACACTTATCAACTCCTTTGCAGCATCGCTTAGCAGCGACGACACACTCTTGACAACCGACCCAGCGAAAGGCCAGCGCACTGACAGCTCAGGCTTACCCCGGCTACCTGGACGCTCGCACCAGTCGCCTAGGACGTACTCAGGGTGCGCGACGAAGTAGTCGCTGATATGGTACTCGCGCTCGTCCTCATTCGTCGAGGATGGGAGGGAGAGCGTGAGCATGGAGGTGTTGAGGGGGAAGGTCACAGGTCAAGCTCGATACGCAAGCCTGTTTGGGCATTACCTCTAACAAACGCTTCTTTACAGCCAAGTTGCAGCAAATGGCTTTCAATTGCTGACTGGCTTTGAATAGTCAGAATGCCAGTTAGTGGCTCAATTTCAAAGGCTGAACCCTTTAAACTGTCGATGTAATCAGCGACATCGCGCAGCTTACTACGAGGCTGTAATTTTGTAGTAACAGGTGGTGCAGGCATCCTCAAACCCTAGCACCATTCCGGCGCAAGACAAGCACGTCCGCGACCGGAGCTGCGCCTTGATCGCCCCACAGCTCTGCAGGCAGTCGCCAGGCCCCGACCAAGTCAGCCCGCGCAGCCAGCCACTCGCGCACACCCACACTCTCACGATCCAAAGTCGAGCGGTGCGTGATCATCGCGCATACCCCGCCAGGCAGCAGCAGTGAGACAGCCTTGCAGAGAAAATAGTCATGCACTTTGCTTTGCAAGTGCCGATGTCTCAAAGACGCGGGGCAGTTTGAATCGCTCACGCCCCAATCACCGAAGGGTGCATTGCCGACGATGAGATCAAAGGTGGGCTCGACCAGCCCGGCTTTCTCTAGCGTCGTCGCACGGACTTTCCAGGGGCCTTGGGGCTCGCTGTAGAGGTGCGAGAGGATGCGGCTGTAGATGGGATCAGGCTCGATTGCGATGAAGGTCGAGCGAGTGCTCGCCCATGCTTCCGCCCTCTTACTTACTTGGAAATAGTGCTTAACAGTCTCAGGCATGCTCGACATGAATCGACCATTGCCAGCTGATGGCTCTAGTACCATCATAGGAATGCGACCTAAAGCACTCAATCCCATTTCCCACACAGCAGCAGCGACAGCCGGCGGCGTAAAGTAAGCGCTCAGCCCACCAGCATTCACGAGTGGCTCAGGTTTCACCCCCAGCGGCTCAAGCGCGCTCAGGAGCTCAGGCTTAGCCGTCCCAGCGCTGTCATAGCCGAAAGCTCGCACTCGACCGTCAGCCCAGCCCTCATACAAGCGGAGGGTAGCTTGATCAAAGGCGGTGAGAGACTGACCTAGGTGCAGCTCAGGGAGTAAGTGCAATGCGGCAAGGTTGGCTCGATAGCGGTCGTTGGGGGTCACTTGCTAACACGATTAGTAACTAGAGCAAGCCAACACTTAAAACAAAGCCACATTCCGCCGCCTACATATTGATTAGCCTCAACGGCTGAGCATCGGTGACACATCCTCAAACCCTAGCACCAATCAAAGGTCGCGCAATCCAATTTGTCGGCGGCTGTCTAGGATCAAACCCCGCCACCCCACAGCTACGGGCAGCCTCGACCCATAGCTCCAGCTCCTCACCCACGCACCCCAGAAGCTCTCCCTTTGCGCTGTAGGCCCTTTCTGCGGCGCTCCCCTCACCCTTGCATAGGCCGCACTGCCCGCGCGTTGTAGAACCCTTCCCGCAGCACCGAGTGCATACGCGCGACAGGTAGAATCGCTCCCGCTGCGCCTGACCACCGCCCACAAGCAAAGCGCCCAGCTCGCGCCCCGCTACAGCCCGTACTTGGGAGAGCTTGCGATCAATCCAGTCATCCTTCCATCCCCGGCTGCAGCGGGGCTGATAGGCGCAGTCCATGATCCTACGCGCCCAATTAACGCCAGCGAAGTCGGTTGGGACGAGGAACCCTGACACCACAACTGAGCAGGCGCGCATGACCGCGGAGTCGCCACCCTGGCCCACGACAGCAGCGGGAAAGGTCGGGGAGCTGAGGTAGGCGAGTGCTCGACGGACGCGCTCTAGGAGCCCTGTTTTACAGGTAGACATGGCCTGAGCGACAATAGGATCGGGGTGGTACTCATCGTCAGCACTGCTGTGCTCGCCCTTCAGAGATGCAAAGCGATGTACACCCACAGGTTGCGGCTTATCTAGACCCAACTCCGCGACTGCAGCCAACCAAAACGCGCTCCAGCCCGAGCCCTCTAGCCACGCCTCACTGTTGACCGCGAAGCCCTTGCCCCAGACTACGGCACGCCCGATAAGGCTTTGATCGGCAGTGCGGAGCCCCCCGAGGAAGTGCAGCCGGGAGTAGTTCCAGCAGCTCAGGTCGAAAGTAAACAGGCCGGAACCACGACAGGCTTTGCACTTGTAAGCTGGCTCTCCTTTGTTCTGCGGTGGGCCATGAGTAGAGGGAATCTCAGCCTGCATATTGCCCTTGCACACACCACACTCAACAGGTAGCCCTCCCATCTCGGCGAGCAGGCCCGCAAGCCAGGCGTACCTCAGCCGCGCCTCAGCCCTACCCTTGGTGGTGCCTACTGCGGGCAGGGGAGCTACCTGCAAGAACAGTCGCCACTTAGGCCGCTCGACGGTAGCCGACCAAGTAGGGGCGACGCAGTAGGCAAGGTGCAGTGCGTTGAGCGCCGCGCACAGTGCGAGCGGGGAAGCTGGTTGGTCACAGTCGAGCACGAGCATGGTGACGGTTGAGAGGGCGGAGTCATCCCGGCTGGCGGTGTCACGTCCAGGCACGCCTATAACATGGCCCGCCGCTTGGCGCACCGTCGCCAGCGAGCCGGCGAGCACATATGCACTGTTGAAGCGCTTGTCGGCTTGCGTAGGTCCTACCACCGTCGAGGCGTAGCGCTTCACACCCTCGGCGAAGTCAGACCATGAGCACTCTTGAGCCTGGGGCACGCCGTCTCGGGACTGGCCAGGTTTCGGGCGACAATTGATGCCAACCCCAGCGGCGAACTTGAGCGTAGGCACCTCCGCGAAGGCGTGCATATGATGGCTGCTGCGGAGGGCTAGGAAGCATTGCCGGCCACGGGTGAAGGCTTGTTGGGATAGGCTGTCGAGGGGGGTCATAGCCCCGGCTTCTTTGCGCTACGTCTTACTTCCCAGGCATTAGCCCGATCGACCCCTATGATTTGGGCTATAAGCGAAATTTCAGGATGGTTAAGCGCATTTGTTAAGTTGCCAGCGCACATTGCACAATTGTAATACTTACGTGCCTGTATGGATTGAAACCATTCATAACCACACTTCTTACACTTCCAATAAGCCCTGTATCGTACTCCTTTGACGGCCAACGCTTCAGCGACGGTCAAAGGGTCGTTCCACTCGGCTTCCAAATGAGGAAGGATCTTTGTGAGCTTCTGCATGATAGAAAGCTAGCACTGATCATCGAGAGTGCAACCAGTCTGCAAAACGCTCTGCATTGCCCAATAATGACCATATATGGCACCTACCATATTTGACGCTACCATACGTCGCATGTATATTCAGCTCATGCACGACGACCTCGACCGTTCTGTCATGTGCGCCCCTGCGCACGCACAGCCCAACACCCCCGGCGCAGCAACCGCGCCTGCCCCTAACGCACGCACCACATCCGTCGCGCCCCACATCGGCCAGACACGACTGCGCCCCCATATCACCACCCCCCGCCTACCACCGCGCAAGCCCGCCGTACAATTCCCCTTCACGGACGCATACGTGCGCGCTCTCCCTCGTAGGACGCCAGACAATCAGCCGACCCGGCACGAACGCCTCACCGCTGACCAGCAGAAGGTAGTCGCCTCCTACTACGCCTTCTCCCTGCATGAGGGCAGGGAGACCTGGCGACGAGTGATGAACTCCGCTTCAGGCACCTTCGCCGCTCGACGGTACGTCGGCGATCTTCAGGACGCGGACCTGGCTGCTACCGAGGCATTAGTGGAGTGCTGCCGACGATGGCCGCTACCCTGCCCTACTTGCGCCGGCCGTGGCAACCTGCGCGACTCCCTGCGCGGCGCTACCTGGCAGTGCGGCGCGTGCGGCGGCTCAGGCAAACCCCGAAACGACTTCACAGCGTTTCACGCATACCTTCGCCAGGCTGTCAACCAGAAAGTGCTGGAGGAAGTCAACCGGCTGCTTCGCCTCACCAAAGGCGTGCTCGACTATGAGGCTGAGACTGTAGGGAGCGCACCGAAGAGAAACGGGAAGCCGAGCAGGGGTAGTCGGGGTAGTGAGCAAGGCGCGATGGATGGGAGTGCAGCGGTGGGACATGTGTGGCCGGGCTCTCAGCGTTCGCTTGTGGGTGGGGTCGAGCAGCCTTGCCACACCATCGCCAACCCTCCCTTCCCGATCCACTTCGCGACAGCCGACGCACCGCTTCCCCGGCACCTCAGAGAGCGCGCCACGGTCGATACTGCGGACCACCCGCCTACCACCGCGCTCTGGGCGCTCGCTGACGACAGCCCCCACTTCGCGCCTGCATACACCCAAGCCCTTCGCGCCTGCCCCACAGCCCCCATAACATGGCCCACCGTTGCAGCTAGAGCGTTGAGTGATGGACTGCTCATTTTAGCGCCCGCCACTATGAGGGGTAGGGTGCAGAGTGAGTGCGTCGCCCTGGTCATTGTAGAGGCGGCGAGGGAAGTGCTGGCGATGTTGCGCTAGCAACCGCACTACGACCTACGACCTACCACCGACGACAAACGCTTTGCACTCTTCCACGCAGGGTAAATAGAATCGAGCAAGATCACTCCCTCCAGCGTCAATGCCGGTGGCTCAACGCCGTCGTGACAGATGAGCCCTCGACGCACCAGCCCCTCCACAGCAGCGTCGAACGCCGGCCAATCGTGGAAGGTGCGTCCGCCGCGGATAGCCCGGAGGATGTTGCGGGTCAGGTTGCGAGAGTCTGGGCCTAGTCTACGCGGCATCTGTACACCATCCTGACAGGCTAGCACCTCGCTCCCAGATGTGCCAAAATAGAAAGGCCAGCAACCGCTACAACGGCGCTGGCCTTGAACCAACCGGAGTCCCAATGTCCAATTCAAAGCTACCATCGCGCAATATGTCTGTCAACAAATCCGCAAGTCGCACTCCACCTGCTCGTAACCGCACCCTCCCCGGCGGGCAACCAGATATCTCGCCCAACCGACAGTCACCACAGAAAGGTGATCTCCCTGGCTGCATCCAGCTCCGGCCCTTGGTTGACTACACGATGGATAGGTTGGCACACTCTACGCGGATGCAGCCAACTTTGCCTCATCCTGAGCCAGTGGGTAAGTACGTCCTCATGCTCATAATCGCTGAGGTCGGCCCCCAGATGCTGAGTGAAACCTTGAGCGTCACTCCCATAGCCTACGTGGGCTCGGACGTGCACAAGTGGATCGCGTTCCCGATCCAAGGACTGCGCTGGTGTCCTCCCGGTGAGGAAGAGTGGGATGAGCACCTTGTGTATGCCGAGCTGCACAACGAGCACACACAGGAGATGATGAAAGAGGTAGCCGGCCTCATCCTAGGCAGGTCCGGCCTCTATGGTACGGGTGAAGTGATCCCGACGCTCACACCGTTCCTAGATCCCGAGCTCGACATGGACCCGACCGAGGAGATTGTGCACCGTGAGGGCGAGGCGCTAGACCTTGAGCGCACTTACAAATCAATACATGAGGTCTTTCGGCTCCAAAATAAGGATAAAGCCCGACACGTCTCAAACGCTGTCGTCGTGTTTGAGTCGGACCCCCTGTTTCAAAACACGCTCCGGTTCGACGAGCTCGACCAGAAGATATGGGCACGCGCGCCCCTGCCTTGGTCTCCGAGGGACAGTAAGTTCCCGCGAGAGTGGCAAGAGACCGACGAGGTAGAGGCCGCTACCTGGCTTGCCGGCAGTCAGTGGGATCTTATCCTGCCTGCCCCGACTGTTGGCGCTGCCGCTCGTGCAGTGGCCCGCCGCTGCACGGTGCACAAGGTGAGGGACAAGCTAAAGACGCTCAAGTGGGACGGCGTGCCCCGCATCGGCTCACATGACAACCCCGCGCCTGGTTGGCTCGCTACCTATTTCGGGTGCTGCAACGATGGGAACCTCGGCAAGTACGTGCGCCTCGTCGGGCGCTACTGGCTCATGGGGGCCGTTGCCCGAGCATTCGACCCGGGGTGCAAGGTTGACACCGTGCTCATCCTTGAGGGGCCGGGCGGCGACGGTAAGTCGGACGGAACTAAGATTCTGACAAACATCGTGGATAACGTGTTCAGAGACACGATGATCGACTGGTCGAGCAAGGACAAGTACCAGCAGCTCAACGGTGTCTGGGTGTACGAGTTTGCCGAGATATCGAGCTTCTCGAAGCAAGACCAAGATAAAGTGAAGGCTTATATCAGCTCAGCAGTGGACTCCTACCGTCGCTCCTACGGCCACGAGACCGCGGATTATCCGCGTCACTGCGTGTTCATGGGCACGGTCAACCCTGGCGACGATTGCGGCTACCTGAATGGCAAGAACCAACGCCGCAACTGGCCGGTGAGAGTCTGGAATGTGGACAAGGCAGCGATCTACCGCGATCGTGAGCAGATATGGGCTGAGGCGGTCAACCTCTATAAATTCGGGAAGAATGCGCGCGATGCCAAAGAGAAGGTGCCGATCTGGGCGCGCTGGTGGACTGGACAGGATGACGCTGAGCTCTGGGAGCTGGAAGGCGGGAAGCGCAACTTCTCAGGCGACGCTATCGTAGAGACTCTCAGAAAGTACCTGTTTAAGGCTGGGGGCTACTTTGACAATGATGTCAGGGCTCAGCTCAAGTCAGCCAAGCTGAGCGGCCTGGAGCTCAGTTTAGACACCGTGGAGGTCATCTTTAAGAAACCTTGGCAGTGTCTCGACCAGGACCTACTCATTGATGCGATGCCGACTAAGTTACGCACAGGCGATGGTCGGCGCATCGCAAGCGCGCTGCGCGAACTTGGTCTATCGGTTGATCCCCAGCGCCCGCCAATCCGGCAACAGGATGGCAAGATACAAGGCCGGCACGCTGTGCTAATGAGCCCTGAGCAAGATTGGGCCAGGCGTTACCTGCTAGGGCTCATGATTGAGGCGCTGAAAGACCGCCAAATAGCGGAGTTTGATGACTTCATCGAGCTCAGGGACTTTGCGCACGGTCAAGGACTGTACCGAAATTTCAAGCCTAAAGCTGTTGAGGATCTGCCGGGTGAGCTGCTCGATGTCATCAAAGAGCTAAAAAGACACGTAGAGCTTTTACAGCTAGGGCAAGTTGAGGACGCGACGTTAACACCTATCGCCGAGAAGCTGCTGAGCGCGCTAGAGAAGATACTAGGCTTTGAGTTGCTACCTGCTTACGAGCCCGAAGCTGAGCCCACGGTGCAAAGCGATGTACAGCCCGTCGAGGCCGACCAGGAACCTGACCTCGAAGATCCTAGCGCCTAACCTACCGACTGAGCCGCCAGCCCCTATATACCACAGAGTATCTGATACACATACCTTTTGCTGTAACTAGCACGTGTAACAAAAAAGCTCAATGATTACGGGCTTGTTACACGTGCTACACAAGATACACCCTTTTCCTATACTTCACCTATCCCCCTATATAAAGTTTATGTCTATGTGTAACAAGTGTAACAAGTGTAACATATCTGATATTATTCAATTTTTCTGTTACACCTACCTGCTACACGTAAAAGGTAAGTGTAGCGCTCTACATTGCCTTACATCTGGTTTCTTCGTACTCCCTGCATAGGGAGCCCTACTGTACACTAGTGCAATTGTCGTGCCAGTGCCTCGGAGGCCAAACGCTTTGCATCTGGGCGTGTAGGGTATGGTGGGCTAAGAGTGCGGTGGTGTGAGTTAGGGGTGACTAGAGTAGCATAATTGAGGCGAGGTGTGTGCTGTGTGCAAGGTGGGCTTAGTCGTACAGGTAGGACTCCTGTACTGTATCAAAATGGATCAATCCGGAGCGAGGACTCTGTAGGGTGTATCAAAATGGATCAGAAAGGAGTCTTACAAGTAGTTGTATAAGGGTCCGACTTGTGAGCTTAGACGTTATTAGATGCAAAGCACTTGGCAGTGTCTCGACGGCGCTCAGCGGTGGGCCATGTTATGGGGAGCGTCTACAGCAAGGGTAGCTAGGCCGCATCCTGTCTCCGCCCGTCCAGGTCATCGGCTTATTGCGCAGGGTGAGCTTCTCGGTTGCATAGTAGGCGCGATAAGCCTGGACGGGATCGGGGCAGCGGAAGCGGTCGGGCATCACTTGTGCGAAGGGTGTGAGCGGCGCTAGCAGCATCGGACCAGCACCGATCGGTGTGTGCAGCATCGCCCACTGAGCGACGGTAGCGCTGGCGTGCTTTCGGGCGAACCTCTGCTTATACTGCCGGGCGAGCTCGCGAGCATGGTGACAGAGCCAACTGTAGTTGCCGTAGGTGGAAGGGGTGCTTTAGGTGCGTGGGCTTGTAGGGTGCTGCCGATTGCGAACAGGTGGCCAGAGCCGTTGTCTATGAACATCTTCGCGCTCGACGTTTACGATTTTGACGCCTCCGCGGTGTTGCGGCAGCCATCTCAGCTGCCAGCTGGTTGTACTCGTCCAGTATCTCTGTGATCGTTCGGCTTTCGGTATGCTTTATGTTCACCCAAGCCTCATTAAAACAGAGCTTGACTTCAATGCCGAGGCGTCGAGCATGATCCCTCGCCTCCGCAATTGCGTTCTCAATGCGCGCACCGGCCTGCGATTCTAGTCGTATATAAGTGTGCATTTATCCTCCAAGTAGTGAGTAAAGCGGTGAACCCACACATGGCCCACCGCTGGGCTGTGACGACTTAGAACCAACGCTCGCCAGCATTGTAGCGCTCGACGTAAGCGAGCAGTGCTGCATACCGGGCAGTACCGAGCCATGCGATCGTCTGCTCATTGAGGCTATTGGCGATGAACTTATTGGCCGCGTGGTCGAGCTTGAAGGTGCCGGCGAGTTGACCGAAGATCGGACGCTGACCGGCAACCGGCGGAGTCGCCCACACGGTGTGCTCAATCTCTTGGCGCTTGGTTGCCTGGTAGGCCGCCTTGCGAGACTTGGGATTGTTGAGGGTAGCGATGAACTTGCCGCCCTCGTAATGCTCACCGTTGGCACCGATCTCGCCGCCTGCTTTCGCTCGTGCTTGCTTAGTCATGAAAAAACTATAGCGCGAATAAGGGAGCTTGTCTAGGAAAAAGAGACAGCGATCGTTAAGCCGTCACAACAAATGGCTTATTCCACCGACCGAGATGCACGCTAACGTAGTGGCCCACGTCGAAGTGGTCAGTTTGCGGGTCTGACCGATCGTGGTTGTCGAGGTTGAGTGCAGCGACGATCTTCTCGAAGGTAGCCAGGAGCTCGCCCGTGAAGGCTCCGTCGAGGTGGTAGTGATTCACGCTCATCTCGGTCGGCTTAGCTTTGTCAGCGTAGCCTTGGGCGATCTGCCAGTCTAGCAATCGTGACTTGATCACCTTTTGAGCCTCGGCGATAAGGTCCACCGGAGCGCTGGCGATGGTGAGTACGATCGTCGAGTGGTTATTGACGCCCAGGCTGTACTTCCAGCCCTTGGGCATGACTGTCTTGAGCGCCGCCGCGATCTTCGCCTTCTTTTCCTGGTTCATGTAAGCCATCGGTGAGTGCCTCCTAAGAAAGAGCTTAGCAGGATCGGCGGGCTTGTCTAGAAAAAAGAGACACGAGCATGCAGATCGCTTTGCAGTCAGTTAGCCCGGTTGCGCGCAGATCCTGATCTCCATGACCAAGTGGACGGTCGGACCTTCCCTCTCGACCAGATCTAGGACCACAGCGTGAGCTCCAGCTGTCTTTCACACGTCTGCTCCCTGGGTGGGCCATGTTAGGCCCCGGTTAGAACCCAGCGCCGCCAAACCAGATGCCAGGCCCTGTGTAAATGTCGATACTGACATCGCCTACTTTCACACGCTCGTCGAAACACGAGGCCCGGCGCACAGGGCAACGCTCAGCTCGAAGCTTGTTGGCTGCGGTGTAGGCCGCGATCTCGTCGGAGGTAGCGTCGCGGCGCACAGCCATCAGTGGGGGAGTAGGCTTTGAATTGGGTGAGCATTAGCGTTCTGCCTTGATGCAGGCTTCTCGGACTCGGGTAGAGCCGCAGCTATTGACCAGCGCCCAAGCTGCATGTCCGCTAGCGCTGAATCCGGTGAACTCACGAGCAGGGATTGTCCCTGTAGCGTAGCCGTAAACTGCAAAGCCTTTGGCACCGACAGCTGGGGTATAGCTTCCAGCGGTGTAGTATCCGCGTGGCGCGCTCACGGTGAGTACCTTGCCAGATTCAATGACTTTGATTGCTCGGGTGACTGCTTTCTCGTTGTTGGTCATCGTCTTTGCTCCTAGAAATAACTCTAGCAGAGCCTTGGCCGATGTCTACTAAAAAGAGACAAGAATCTTTCGCCCGTCGCTGACTAGGCGTCGATCGGTGGCAGTCGTTTACCGCGGCCTAGTTTGAGTTGTACGACCATCCAGTTGATTAGTTGCGTCGCTTTGTGGCCAGTGAGTACACCCTGGAAGTTGACACCCACTCCGCATAGCCTGACTAACTGCGTGATGCGTTTCATTTGTCTGGGGCTGGCGGACTTCCACTTCTCATCCTTCACGGTGCACCCTCCAGCGTCCACCCAGCCAACCAAAGTCGATCGCAGTCCAGAGCATCGGCAAGCTGCGCGCAGAGCTCCACCGAGAGGCCGCGTCGACCGTGCTCCATGGCTGAGATGTCCTTGCGGGTGCGCGGGGGGTCAAGCCGGCGGGCGAGCGCGTCAAGGGTGAGGCTAGCGTGCTCCCGTGCTGCGGCTAGCCGCGTGCCCCAGGTTAGTCCTGTGTACATAACCTGGCTAGGTGTACCGATCGGCCACTTGCGCCCTGACCACGGTTCAGTGAGCACCGGTATATCATGAGCGCTCCCTATGCAGTCGTGAGGCAAAGCTTGACCGCAGATCCAACACAGCCCTGGTTTGCGTCCAGTCGGTGAGCCCTCGCAAACATGGCCCACCGCGGGACTAGCCACGCTTCCCTCATGCGCCGACCAGCCCGCCACAAAAGCATCCTGGGTACGGCGTTCATAGCCGGTGACGTTAACCTTGCACTCGTAGTTACGCCAAGCAACCGTGCACTCTGGGGTCATGATTGCACCGCCGTATCTTTAGCATCCTTCACGCGCCAGAATGCGGCTGTCTGCAAACCCGCGAGCGTCAACCATCGATCGCTCAGCTTCCAAAAGCGCTCACATTGCTCTGCAGTGGCCCCAGATGTACGCCTTAGTCGCCAGCCTAATTGGTAGTGTGTCTTAGCGAGCCGGTAAAATTTAGAGTTCACAGGCTCACCTTCCTATCAGCCGGCAGAGCTTCTAGCGCGTTCTTACCCTCGACAGTGATCTGACTCGCGCCGTTCTTGGCGACTTTGAGCAGGCTGCGCGCAGCGAGCGCCTCAATTACCTGCGCAACCGTCTTATCACTGAAAGCCTTCGGTGGGCGAGGGCCGGGACCGTAATGCACACCCTCAGCAGCCCGAGCATAAGCCGCATCCCGGTAGTGCCCGCCCTTGAGCTGTTTGTGGGCGCTCAGCACGATGACCTCATCCCGGCTCAGCTCAACCACCGCCGGCAGGCTCAGGCGCGGCATAAACTGACTGCCTGGCGACACGATGCAGCGGACGCCCAAATCCTTGCCGCAGCTTATGACGTGCTCGA
>CALKUN010000144.1 GCA_937996675.1 uncultured Candidatus Saccharibacteria bacterium | reverse complement strand
ATCTGTGGCTGGACAAAGTGGGCATCGTGCAGCCGGAGAAGCGTCTCCGCGCCTATCCGCACGAGCTCAGCGGCGGCATGCAGCAGCGCGTGATGATCGCCATGGCCCTCTGCTGCCGCCCGAAGCTGCTCATCGCCGACGAACCGACCGGTAACCTTGATCCAAAGAACTCTTGGGATATCATTGAGCTTCTCCTCAAGATTAATAAGTTTGGTACCACTGTTCTCCTCACGACCCACAACAAGGATATTGTGAATGCTCTCAAGCGCCGTGTCGTCACGATCTCACGCGGACGTATCGTCAAGGACGAAAAGGTTGGGAGATACATATTATGACCGCATCACATATTTCTTTTCGGCTGCAAGCTTTCCTGGTGGAAGTATCGTTGAGTTTTGCTCGGCGTCATAGCCATAGCTATGCCTTCTCACAAGAACTCATCGCTCCTCCTCGCCAGATAAAGCTTTCGCTTACGAAAAGAAATAGGAGATACGGTCAATGATGATCACGTTCTTGCGTGTCTGCCGTACTGGTTTCCGCAATCTCTTCCGCAACGCTTGGCTCTCTATTGCTGCCACTGCCATCATGGTGGTGACGCTCGTTATCGTGGCCTTCTTCTCGTTTTCAGCGCTCTTCTTGCAGAACCAGCTCCAGTCAATTCGTAACAAGATAGACTTGACGCTCTTCCTCAAGGACGAAGCGACACCCGATCAAGTGCAACAACTGCAGTCTTACGCTCGCACACTGCCAAATGTGAAGGATGTGACCTATGTCTCAAAGGACGAGGCGCTCAACCGTCTGCGTACCAGCTCAAAGGATGGGGAGAAGCTGGCCAAGACAGCGGTGGAGATTGGCAATCCACTTCCGGCCTCGCTCGAAGTGCGCACCAACTCACTCGAGAAACTCGAAGAGCTCGACAAGACTCTCGGGCAAGCGCCACAAAAAGATATCATTGCTTCGAGTAGTCTTCAGGACAGCGATGATCGCAAGAAGATTGTCGAGAACATCGTGGCTATCTCAAATGCAGTGAGTAAGGTCGGCACAATTATCTCGTCAGCTTTCCTCGTCATCTCGCTGCTCATTATCTTCAATACCATCCGCATGGCGATCTTCACGCGACGCGAAGAGATCGAGATCATGAAGCTCGTTGGTGCTACTAAGTGGTTTATCCGTGGACCCTTCCTCGTAGAGGGAGCAATGTACGGCATTATTGGGGCTACGATTGCAATCTCTATATCTATCCCGCTCATCAACTTCGCCAAGCCACTCTTTGTGAGCTACTTCAATGCTAGTGAAGTGATCGCATTTGTAGCGGATCGCATCTCGCTCGTAGCCTTCGCTACATACGGTCTCGGTATATTCATCGGTATTGTATCGAGTTATCTAGCAATCTCAAGACACCTTAAGTTATAGCGGTTTCACTTCGCGACTCACTTCTGGGGCGCTGGGCTGCGTTTGGGCTTCTAGCTCGCACTCACCGTATCTGTTAGTACGTTCTCTTGCGGGCTTCAGCCCTCGCCTTACCTAGCATTCCCAGAAGACGAGTTGGTACGAGACCGTTAATTGTGCTTATGATCCTGTGGATAACCACCTAGCTCCTTCTGGCCATAGGCTATAATAACCACAAGTGCTCACACGGATTGGATATGGCCTGGCGCTTAAAGGAGGGGTATGAAATTGAATCGTTTGTTATGGCGTGCTCGAGGCACGTTTATGGTTCTCTGGGCATTGCTGTTCATCTTGGCGGCACCGGCCGCTCTGGCAGTCGATTACGACAGCCAGATCAACGCATTGAGCCAGCAGATCAAGAATAATCAGTCGGCTGCTTCACAGAAGCAGGCTGAAGCGAATACTTTGCAGGGTAAAGTATCAGCTCTCAATAGCGAGATTAGTGCGGCACAGGCCGCTCTTCAGCGTACCCGTGTAGAGACCGCCAAGACTCAGGCCGATATCACAGCGCAGACTGCCGAGCTTGCCAAGCAGACAGACAATCTAAAGCAAAACCTTCAGACGATCTACAAAGACCGTGACGTGACCCCAATTGAGATGTTGGCTTCAAGCCAGAATCTCAGTGACTTTGTTGGTAAGCAAGAATATGTCACGCAGGTCAAAGACAAGATCGAAGCTACCATTGCGTCTATCAGTACCCTCAAGTCCCAGCTCGAACAGAAGAAGATCGAGCTCGATGCTCGGGCGGCAGACGAGGTCGGTCAGGTAGCTAATATCGCTGCCAAGCGCGCCGAACAGCAGAGCCTCCTCACACAGACCAAGGGACAGGAGTCAGCATACCAGAGCCTCGTTCAGCAAAATCAAGCCCAGCTCAACGCCGTCTTTGCGGCTCGAGCAGAAGAGATTCGCCGTAATGCCCAGGCTGGCGGTAGCTTCCGAGCCGGTGGGCAGTGTGGCGGTGGCTATCCGAACGTATGGTGTAACGCTTCTCAAGACAGCATGGTCGACGATTATGGCTACTACAATCGCGAATGTGTTAGCTACGCCGCCTGGAAGCGCCATGCCATTGGACGAACTGTACCGATGTACTGGGGTAATGCTGGCGATTGGTATTGGCGCGCTAACTCCTCAAACCCACAGTATGGGGACATCGTAGTCTGGCCATATGGTCCAGGCTCACCCTACGGTCACGTCGCAATCGTGGAGTCCAACAACGGATCCTCCATCACGGTGAGCGAGTACAACTACTCGCCACGAGGAGGGTTCTCCACCCGAACAATTCCGATGGGATCACTCGGAGGCGCTCGCTTCATCCGATAGAAATATTCCCTAAAAGAACAACAAACGAGTCAACATGAAAACAAACAAACATCATCACCTCACCTCGCATCTCGGTATCCGGGGGCTTTGCCTCGGCCTGATGCTGGTGGGGTCTTTGTTTGTGGCGTATCGGGCCAGCGCCGATGATCTCCAGCCGCTGATTGATGCCGTCACGAAGCAGATTCAAACCAATCAAGCTGAGGCTAATCAAAAACAAGCTGAGGGCGACACACTCCAGAATAAGCTGAGCATTCTTCAAGACCACCTCGATGCTGGCCGTGCCAACCTCCAGCTGACTCGACTTAAGATCGACAAGTCAGAACAGGACTTGCAGGCCAATAAAGAGCAGCTTGAGACGCAGACCGAGCTGTTGCGTGAGAATATAGCCGCCGTCTACCGACAAGGGGGTCTGAGTCCAATGGAGTTGGTGGCGTCGAGCAATACTTTGAGCGATCTTGTGAGTAAGCAACAGTATTACACCTCACTACGTGGCAAAGTCACCCAGAATGTCGAGTCGATCCGAGATGCTAAGAAGGCGATTGAAGACCTCCAAAATAAGCTCCTTGGCCAAGAGAATGAAGTGAAGCTCGAGCTAAAAGCTGTCGGTGACCAGGAGGCAGAGATGGCAGCCCTTGTAGCAGAGACGCGTGGACAAGAAAAGGTCTATCGCGAGCTGGTTGCGGCCGATAATACACGTCTTTCGACGCTGCGCGCACAGCAATCTGCTGTCATTGCGGCTCAGAGTGCTGGCCGTGACTATTCGATTACTTCTGAATACCCCTGGGCTGGCGCCGAGCCATTCCCGAATAGTGGCGTGGATCCATGGGGCTTTTACTACCGTCAGTGCACCAGCTACGCGGCGTGGCGCCGAGCCAATATCGGTCGTCCGATACCTGCATGGGGCTTCTTAGGCCCTGCCAATGCTAAACAATGGCCTGATTGGGCTCGACAGTACCAGATGCGCGTAGATAGCGTGCCTGAGGTGGGTGCTCTGGGGGTATATCCGGTAGGTGAGTACGGTCACGTTATGGTTGTTGAGTCAGTCTTGAAGAATGGACAGCAGGTATTGGTGTCGGAATTCAATGCGAACTGGGATGGCAGGTACTCTCAGTCACTGTGGCCTACCTCTGCACTCGTCTTCATTCATTAGGAGGCGGCCAATTTCTAAAGCGCTGGACGCCAAGCCTTGACCAGTGCTGTGCGAGATATTTTTTGTATCAACAAATCTGAGAAAAAATGTGTGGATACTCTGCCTCTCGAGTGGATTTTCCCGGTACAATAGAACGATATGAAAAAGCCTTTACCACAACCGAAATCTATCACTGACCCCGACGTCCCACCCATTATTCACGTCCGCCGAGCACCGAGCTGGCTCTTCATCGTCATCGCCTTGATGCTTGGAGTTGGCTTTGGCTGGGTCGTACGTGGTACGACGATTACTCGTGGTTCGCAGGCTGTAGCCGACCTAGCAGGCGTCAAGCAAATCCTCAAAGATAACTTCGACGGTGATATCGACGGCGAGAAAATGTCACAGGGTGCGGTGCGTGGGTTGGTGGCTAGCCTCGGCGACCCATACACGACATTCCTCGACAAGACTCAATCAAAAGCCTTGAGCGACTCTTTGAAGGGTGAGCTATCAGGTATCGGCATCGAGATCGGTCTCAAGAACAACCGTCTGACGGTTATCTCTCCACTCGATGGGTCACCGGCTGCAAAAGCTGGCTTGCGATCTGGTGATGTCATTGGACTCATTGGTACTGAAGATACGTCCGAGATGACCCTTGATACCGCAGTTGATAAGATTCGCGGTGAAAAGGGGACTGAAGTAAAGCTGACTATCCTGCGCGGATCGGACAAGCCTCTCGAGCTCACGATAGTCCGCGATACGATCACGGTCTCTAGCGTGAAGTATGAAGTGAAGCCAGGTGGCATTGGGTACATCAGGCTCCGACAGTTTGGTGACGACACCGATACGGCAATTCGAGCTGCAACGGCTGACTTAGCAAAGCAGGGTGTAACGAAGATCGTTCTTGACCTGCGTGATAATCCAGGTGGCTACCTCAATAGCGCTGTGACGGTATCGTCAGAGTTCTTGGATAGTGGGACAGTAGTCGAAGAGCGCAGTCGCCATTCGGAGTCAAAGACGCTGGTTGCAAACCCGGGCGGTGCGCTCACAAAGGTGAAGCTCATCATTCTCGTAAACGGCGGCTCAGCCTCAGCTGCGGAGATTGCGGCGGGCGCGCTCAAGGACAATGGTCGAGCCACACTCGTTGGAGAGAAGACTTACGGTAAGGGGAGTGTGCAGGAGATCAAAAATCTCTCTGATGGTAACCAGCTCAAAGTGACAGTCGCTCACTGGTACACGCCAAAGGGCGTCAACATCTCCAAGGAAGGCATCGCGCCTGACGTCGAGGTCAAGAATAGTTCCGAAGATTATAATGCTGGCCGTGACCCTCAGCTTGATAAGGCTCTCGAGCTGGCTGCCCAATAGTTGCTGGCTTGTCTAGAAATCGCTCACAAAACCCTTGCAGGTAAGCGTAAGCACCACGTACACTAGATAAAACGGAGGGTGGCGTGAGCGAGAAGCAAACAAAGTATATTTTTGTGACGGGTGGAGTAGTTTCAGGTTCTGGCAAGGGAATAACATCAGCATCGATCGGCGCGATACTCAAAGCGCGAGGATTACGGGTCAACATTCAAAAAATGGATCCGTATTTTAATTTTGACGCTGGCACACTCAATCCAGCTGAACATGGGGAAGTTTTTGTAACTCAAGATGGAGCCGAGACTGATCTTGATCTGGGTCACTATGAGCGTTTTCTCGATCAAGAGCTGAACCGTTCAAGCTCGGTCATGAGTGGACAGGTGTACTCCAAGGTTTTTGCTGATGAGCGTGATGGCGCGTATCTCGGCAAGACGGTGCAGGTGATCCCGCATATTACGGACGAGTACCAGCGACGTATCGTCGAGGCTGGTCGTGGGTTTGATATTCATATCTGTGAAGTTGGCGGTACGATTGGTGACTATGAGTCATTGGCGG
Source organism: uncultured Candidatus Saccharibacteria bacterium (assembly GCA_937996675.1). Classification (GTDB taxonomy): domain Bacteria; phylum Patescibacteriota; class Saccharimonadia; order CAILAD01; genus CALKUN01. The sequence goes on along the minus strand of CALKUN010000144.1, from coordinate 12,834 downwards.
TAATTGAGTCAATTCGTCAATTTAAGCGACGGGTTGGTGAGAATAATGTGCTGTATGTCCATGTGGTCTTTCTCCCATACTTGGCAGCCAGTAAGGAAGTAAAGTCGAAGCCAGCCCAGAATAGTGTGCGCGATCTGCGTGAAGTTGGTATCCAGCCCGACATTCTGGCGGTGCGCACTGATCATGATGTGAAGCCGAGCGTGATCGAGAAGCTCTCGCTTTACTGTGACGTTGATAAAGAAGCTATCGTGGCCATGCCGACCGCTAAAACTGTCTATCAGGTGCCTCTCAATATGGAGGAGTCGGGCATCGGCGACTATATTTGTGGGCGACTGGAGCTAGCTTGTCGGAAGCCGGAGCTGGGTGAGCTGGAGAACCTCGTAGATCGCATTCTGGCCAAGAAGCCAATTGTCACAATCGGCGTTATCGCCAAATATCTGGACCATGAAGACACCTACCTTTCGATAGCTGAAGCCTTGCGGGCTGCTTCATGGGACCATAATCACCAGCTCGAACTCAAGTGGATTGATGCCGAGAAGCTCACTACCTCAACCAAGCCGCTCGAAGGACTTGATGGCATTCTCGTGCCAGGCGGATTTGGCGAGCGTGGTGTTGAGGGTAAGATCATTGCTGCTCAATATTCCCGTGAGCATGGCGTTCCGTATCTTGGTATATGCCTTGGTTTGCAGGTGGCGGTGATCGAGTTCGCTCGTAACGTGGCGAGCCTCGCCGATGCTCACTCCACAGAGTTTTCTAGTGGTACGCCGCATCCGGTGGTCCACATCATGCCCGATCAGCTCGGCGTACCGATGGGTGGGAGTATGCGGCTAGGAGACTACGACACGACACTGGCTAAAGGCTCGCTAGCCGCCGAGGTCTACGGCACGACTGACATCACTGAGCGTCATCGTCATCGGTATGAGGTGAACAATGAATACCGTGCGCTGTTGTCTGCAAAAGGTCTGACTTTCTCGGGTACTTCGTATGAAGGCCAACTCGTAGAAGTGGTGGAGATCGCTGATCATCCGTACTTCGTTGCTAGCCAGTACCACCCTGAGTTTTTATCTCGTCCCCTCAAGCCCCATCCGCTCTTCCTCGGCTTGATCGCCAGTAGCATAAGGGCTTTACCAAGTACTCAGGCCACGAGTATAATGGCGGGTAGTAGTAGATTAAAGGGCGAATAGGGGCATATAAAAACCATGGAAGAACGAAAACCAGTTATTTTGCTTGTCGAGGACGATGATGAACTCGCGCAGGTCTACAAGGCACGCTTTGAAGCCGAGGGTTTGAACACTGTTTGGGCAGCCAACGGTGAAGAAGCTCTCGCAAAAGCCGTCAGCGAGACACCGACACTGATCCTGCTCGATATCATGATGCCTCGCGTATCGGGATTTGATGTCCTCGATATCTTGCGCAATACACCGCAGACCAAGAATACGAAGGTGATCATGATGACAGCCCTCTCGAGTGAAAAAGATCTCGAACGAGCCAAGTCATTGGGGGTCGACGACTACATCATCAAGAGCCAGGTCGCCATGGCTGATGTGGTTCATATTGTGAAGAAACACTTGGGGCTGACGGACAAAGCTTCGCCTTCGTCCTCCTAGATTGCGGCGCGACTCATTTCTCAAGCGCTGAGCTGCGTTAGTCGCTTTGATATATTCTTCACCGTACGCCTCAGAATATATAAAAGCTCTGTCTTGCTCAGCATCTTGATAAAGGAGTCTGTACTAGACCGGCACTAAAAACCCACCTTGCGGTGGGTTTTTAGTGAGATGCGATTCTGGTCGCTAGGCTGTGGCTGTGTCGACAAAGACCACGGTCTTTTTATCGGGCTTACCAGTGAAGCGTCTTTGCTGAACTTGCTTGAAAGCGACTACGCCTTCTTGAGCAGCGTGGATGGTGAAGTCTTTTGCGAGGAAGGTATTATCACCAGCAACGTACTTGCTGCCGCGCTGACGAATAATGATATCGCCTGGCTGAACAGTTTGTCCGCCGAACAGTTTGACGCCGAGGCGTTTTCCGGCTGAATCTCGACCGTTTCGAGTGGATCCACCGGCTTTAGTATGTGACATAGTTTCTTATCCTTACCTGATTAAATCTTCTTGAGTTTCACGATCATGCGACCGACGGTTTGGCCTGGTCTATGGTAGACGAGCCGGGTGTCGCCATTCGGCGCGAACTGCTCCATAGAATACCCGATTTCTTCGAGAGAGTCAAGGATTGGAAGCGTGATTTGCGTCGAGCCGGCATACCAGACTGGCAATGCCAGAACGATGTGGGTGAGGTCGGGGAGCTGTTTCCATGAGGTGAAGACTTCTCGGTAGAACGTACTGATCTTATTAGCCTCAGTGCGCATTCGCTCGGGGCTGGCTTCGAGAAGTCCGGCGTCGCCGAGATACCCCTCGGCTACAATAGCGGTGATGCCGCTTTTACTCGAGAGATGACGAGCATCGGCCTGTTTGATCGAGTAGTCTTGCTCGGGCAGTTGGTATTGCTCGATATACCAGGCGAGATTTTGCTTGGTGGCTTTTTGCATATCAGCTGACAGATCGCTGCCGCCGACAGTGTAGCTCATGCGGAGAGATTCCTGCAGGACAACGCCCGTGCCGCAGAACGGATCGTAGATTGTTTGGTCGGCTGGGACTTGAGCGAGGTTGATGAGGGTCTGGGCGAGCTTTGGTGGCAACATTCCAACACGAGCATCACGAGCTGGACGGGCCTGGTCGCGGGCAGCGTAGGCGGCGACATCTTGCTCCCAGCTAACTTGACCGATAAAGGTATGGCCTTTTTCTTCCCAGATCATGAACTCAGCACCTTTACGCATGACGCCGTTGTGGCTGAGCTCGCCAGTATTGAGCACTGTGCCAGTCTGTGAGCGAATGATGCGGACTTTTCGATCGGTGAGTACTGCGGCCTGCTTGATCGCCTTGCAGAGGTTGCTGTAGCGCGGTGAGGCCATGCCCGGCGCGCTGAGGCCGAGGACAAACTTACTATCCTTGGCGGGGATGAGCTCCACGATCGTCGTGGCCAGGTCCTTGGCTGATTGGATTGGTCCACTACCGAGGACTTTACCAGCACGTACAATGCTGCCACATCGATCCCAATCAGGGATGACCCCTGTTCCACGAAGGATAGAGGCTGTGATGGTAAGTGTTGCTTGAGGGGAGAGGGCAGCGACTTCGGCAGCACCGAGTGCGGTCTCTCGTCCCAGGAGTGAAAACCATTCTTGCATTCAGGCAGTATAACATATAACAGAATAATTTACAGCCTAAGTCAATAATCTCTCGGTTTGAGTAGGGGCTGTATACATTGACAAAAGCAATAAAATAATGTAATGTAGTATTACGAATTCTGAAGAGCATGGCACCTCGCCATCGAGAGGGAATCCCTCTTTTTACCAAAAGGACCTTACATGAAGTATCTGATTGTGTTGCTGTTTCTTGCTGTGATCGCTCTGACGATTCAGCATTTCAAGGGACGCACCGCCGTTCAGCTCGCCTACAAGAAGGGTCATAACGAAGCGCAGAATCGGACTCGCCATGAGTACAACCTCGCGCTCGTTCGCCTCTCGAACCTCATGAGGGAGATACGGCGGATCGAGTACGATGTGGCAGGCCTCAATTTGTCGAGGTCTGCCGAGCCGAACTGGAGCAATCTTGAGTTCGCTATGGATGCTCGTGGCGTGGTATGTGGCAATTGGCGTCTTGGAGGAGTCGACTACACAGTGCGGTTCACCAGCGAGTGGATCACGAATTACACGCTGACGCTCGAGTTTGCACTTTCCGGTGCATGCTACAAGGCCCACGGCTTTGAGCTACTCAATTCTGTCGAAGGTGAAGTTTCTGCGCAGGAGAAGGCTGACATCCGAGCCTTCTTCGAGTACATACGCTCCATGGTCACCACGGCCTAGGCCTAATCAGCCAACCAACCCCAGAGAAGAGCCCCGGCTTTTCGCTGGGGTTCTTCTTTTGTCTATTATCCGTCGCATGATCTGGGCCAAAGCGGTAGAATAGGGAATATGAAAATGCGCCAATTTGCCTTCTTTATCGTCCTTATTCTGCTTGGTCTCCTCTTGGTGCGAAATTTTGGAAAGATCCCAGAGTTTATTGAGCTGCTCAAAAGCCTCAATATTTGGATACTTTTACTTATCTTTCCGGCGCGCTACGGATACTACTGGTCAAGCACACGGTACTACCAGCATTTCTTCGCATTGTTTAATAAGCGTCTGACATACAAAGAATTGTTCCCGGGAGTCATTAATATGAACTTTCTCAATACTGTTGTTCCATCGGGCGGATTGTCCGGCGCAGCTTATTTCGCTCGGCAGTATGAGAGCAAGATTACCGGTCGCCAATCGTATCTGGCGCAGTTTTTCTGGTATATCGCTACGGCTGTGAGTCTTGTGACCGTTCTGGCTGGAAGTTTTCTCGTCCTCTTCTTCTCAAACTCAATTATTCAGGTAAGCTTCCGCTTGACGCTCATCTTCATAAGTGTGCTTCTGGCGCTGGCAATCGTCGCAATTGTCGTAACGCTCAATCCCTTTCTCTTCAAGAAATTGCTTTTCATACTGACCCGTCCCGCCAATTGGATTCTCAAGTTGGTGAAGCGTGACATGCTCAACGAAACACATATCAATCGCTTTGTGGACAGTTATCATGACCTCATCACCATGTTTTCAAAGCACCCTCGTCGCGCAATCCGTCCGTTGCTCGATGCTTTCTTATGTATAGTCTTCGAGATGGCAAGTATTTTCGTGATCTTCCTAGCTTTTGGTGAATTCGTGAACCCTGGCATCATAGGGGGAGCATACGTCCTCGCCCTCATCGCAAGTGCCTTGTCGGTCTTCACGGCTGGGGTTGGTGTGTATGAGGCGACAATGGTAGCAATATTTGTGGCACTTGGTGTGTCGTTTGGATTGGCTTTTTCGGTGACGACCGTCTATCGATTGATCGCGTTTTGGCTGTTTATCCCGGTCGGCTTGTACTTCTACAAGCGCCACGCGCTGGATGAGGAGGACTAGTGGAAAACGAAGTGCTATCCGTCAGTGAGCTTCGTGACTTTATCAATCAGACCCTTGGGTATGCCTATCCGTCGGTTGTTGTAGAGGGGGAGATCACTGGCTTCAAGATCAACCAGGACAAGTGGGTGTTCTTTGATATCAAGGACGCTGATACGACGATCAGCTGTTTTATGACCAAGTACCAGCTGCATACGGCCTTGGCGGATGGCATGCTGGTGCGTGTGACAGCTACGCCAAATCTCACCAAGTGGGGGCGTTTTTCACTGACCGTGAAGTATGTCGAGCTGGCGGGTGAGGGAGCGGTGAAGCTGGCTTTTGACAAGCTCAAGGCGCAGTTTGAGGCTGAGGGGCTTTTCGCATCTGAGCGCAAGCGTGTGTTGCCGGACTATCCGGAGCGCGTGGGACTCATCACTTCGACCGAGGCAGCTGCCTACAATGACTTCGTGACGATCTCAAATGATCGCTGGCCACTGATGGAGATCGATCACGTTCATGTCCATGTGCAGGGAGTGAAGGCGCCGGGAGATGTAGTGGCTGCAATCGAGCACCTCAACCGAGAGTCGCCTGATCTTGATGCGATTATTGTCATCCGCGGTGGGGGAAGCGCTGAGGACTTGCAGGCCTTTAACCATGAACTCGTGGTACGCGCCGTCTACGCCAGCCAGATCCCGACACTGGTCGGCATCGGACACGAGGATGATGTGAGCCTAGCTGAGCTGGTGGCCGATGTACGGGCTTCGACGCCAACCGATGCGGCCCGTCGACTGACGCCGGACCAAGTGGAGGTGAAGCGATCGCTACGGGATATGCAGCATCGGCAGGCTCGCTCGGTCGAGAAGCGGATCTTGGCCTGCCGTACGGCAGCTCGTCGATTAGTCGATCTTATCTCGAGGGTCGAAGTCTATGCTGAGCAGGCACGACGCAGTGCGCACGACAAGTTTGTGCAGGCCTGGAGCGAGAAGCATCGGGAATGGACGCATCGCCTAGAGTCTGCCACCAGGACACTACATGGGGCCGACCCAGCTCGACTCTTGCAACGTGGCTATGCTATCGCGCGACTTGATAACAAGGTCGTAACCGATCCCCAGGAAGTGCCACCTGGTAGCGAGATTTTGATACAATTACGTCATGGATGGCTTAACACCAGAACTACAGGAGGAGACCAAGATGCCAAAGACTCCCAAATCAGCATCGAGCTTTCGTGATACCCTCACTGAGCTGGAGAAGCTAACGGCTGCTCTTGAGGCGGATGATATTGATCTGGATGAAGCAATAAGCCACTTTGAGACGGGGAGTGAGCTGGCTTCTCGGCTACAGGAACAGCTCGCAACAGCCGAGCAGAAAATCAAGAAAATCAAAGCACAGTTCGCCGAGCCCACTGAAGACGAATAGCTGTAAGCTTTACGTACTAAGATGTAACATTTTTGCCGTGAGACCATCTACCTGGTGCACACCGGCAGGTATGGCTTTGTTGGCATGTGGTTCGTTTGGCCGGGCTACATGATACTGATCAATAGGTGAGTCTGTGAGCGGCTCAAATGATACAGGGTTGTCATCAATCAGTATAACTCGGGCATAATTGCCTTGGACGTGCGGTAGATCTACATGAATGCCCGAGCTTTGAGTTTTGATGCTGTCTCGTAGAATATATCCTTTATTGTCGTCGGTGACATAAAACGGTATATCATGTATTTCGCCGGCAAAGCCACGCTTAAAGTATTGTTTATGCTCTGAGACGCCATGTGTCACGATGACGGGCTCATAGTCGGACGGCAACTCCTTGAGTAGTTGGATTGCATCGTCATAGAGATAGTTTTGTTTTGGCATGAGCTTTGGTGCTAGCCAAAGCTTGCTGACGTGATCGTTTGTCATTGAATCAATATCGAGAAAAACTTCTAGCGTTGGGTTACGAACGGCGAGCTCTGAGTCTGTGAGCGCGGGGAGCTGCCAGACGTGTGTTTGAATATCTCTTAAGAATGACGTTAGATCGAAGAGGGTTCGGTCGAAGTCAAAGATAACTAGCGTTCTGCTATTCATGAAAAGTATGCCTTCATAATCGCTCGAGCCAGTCGATCCCCATTGTGTCGGATGAGATTCCTATTGATTAATGTATCGTTTTTCTTTTGCGCCTCTCCATTCGTGAGGAGCGGTTCTCCAATAGGAGTATAGGATTTGCCTGCAAAGCCCGTATCGCTATGCAGGATGGGGGTCTCACCTTCGCGTAAATAATGCTTTGTGATAGCCGGATCTGGCAATGCCGTGTTGTAAATAACATAGTCGAACGCATTCTCGCCAATGTATGCTTCTAGGGTTTCAACATAATCATGTACTTGTAGTCCTTTTGTGGTGAGCGGTTTATTTACAAGGTTGCATACGTAGATTTTTGTGGCCTTGGAGTTCCTAAGTGCTCTTGCCATACCCTTTGGTAGGAGGGAGGGTATGAGTGAAGAATATAGGTCACCGGGCCCAACTACGATCAGATCGGCTTCATTGATAGCTAGAGCTGCATCATTGGTGAGTGTAGCGCTCGGAGAGAGTGTTAGTGTGGGCTGCTCACCTTTAAAGTCATGACCCTGAAGAGCGTGTTCTCCCTCGACAACCTCGCCGTGTGGGAAGGTGGCGATTACACGTACGTTGTCTGTAGTCACAGGCAAGACACGACCGCGTACCTGCAGTATCTGTTCGGCTAGCTTTACGCCTTCTGCAAAACTACCGCCTATCTGTTCGAGAGCTGTTAGAAAGAGATTCCCAAAAGCATGCCCCTTTAGACTTCCTTCTTCAAACCGGTAGTTCAGGAGCTCTCGCATATACTCTGGGGTAGTAGAGAGAGCAACGAGGCATTGACGGATATCTCCTGGAGGAAGAATTCCCAGCTCATCTCGCAAAATGCCAGTAGACCCACCATCATCGCTCATATTGACGATGGCAGTAATATTGTTGGCATAGTGACGGAGTGCTGATAGCAGCATAAAACCTCCGGTACCACCTCCGACCGTAACAACCTTGAGCCCTATCGAGGCGGAGGATTGGTTCACGGCTGGCAGTTCACCCACTGGACGGATCAGCAGCTGTCCATCAAGTACATCAAGTTCAACTGGCCCATTGAGCGCAGTTTGCTGAAGGAGAGACTTGGGGATCCTTAATCCCTGTGAGTTACCTATCTTGATGATGTCGGATGGTGTGCCTGCCATACATTCCTCACTTAATTTGTAATTACATTGTACATACAAGATGGATAAAAGTATAGAGAGCTAAAGATCATCAAATAGTTACCGTGAAAATACTAGACAAATAACCACATCTGTGGTATGGTAACTCCTATGAATGGTGACTTTACCACAGAACTCCTCAGACGTTACGCCGGTCCAATGAGCGCGCGTCGTGCGGAGAAGATTATTCTTAGCCTGGACCGCACGTTGATCCAGCTCTTTCCTGTGTCTCAGCGCGCTAGCATCCGGCAGATTATGCCAGGTATGGCTGGTCGTCGTATGGGTGCTCGTTTTGGTATTACACCAAAGGCACTCCGTACCGAACGGATTATGACTTGGACGAAGGCGCTTGAGACCATCAAGACTGATCTTCGTATTACCAACGCAATGGCTTTGGAATTGATTGATGCCTATCTTAAGGCTCACTTGACCCTTATGCCTGCGCAGTCACGTTTGAGCTTCGCAGAAGCAAGCCCAGACGATCTAGTTCGCGCCTACCTGCGCGCCCTCGAGGCGTAATCATCGTGGAGGGTACTCCAGCTTACTCGTTGATTACTCTCAAGAGTGAGATCGATGATCGACTCTTATTTAGCCTTGCTCCAGCTCCACATCGCTGGCCACAACTAATGGTAGTCGGAGGATCACCCGGTATGCTGACGGGGCTGAGTTACACACTCGGACTCTTTAGCGAGCTTGGCCTCAAGCATGATCTCTTCGTGCCTGCTGCTACACAAGTCGCCGTGCCTTGGCTCCAGGCGCACAGTCTGCCGGAACCAGGTAAGCTCGAGAGTGGTGCACCGCTGCAGCGCAGTCTGACAGAGTGCCAGGCAATTATCGCCGGTATTGGATTACATATCTCAAGCGCAGCTCAGATTGAGCTCGAGAAGATTTTACTTAACCTCGATCAGCCAACGCTTGTGACTGATGAGCTCCTACCACTGTACAAAACGAATCCACAACTCTTGGGCATCAAGCATCTTATTCCGTTCTTGTCACTTCAGCAGCTCATTAAGCTTATGGGGATTAGTCGTACTGGAGTGAAGCTTGCTCCAGATCGTGGCATATTTAATGTCGGTACAATTCTCACGGCACTGCCTGTCGCAGCGCCATTTGTGATGACCTACGACGCCGAGAGACTCTATACGTACATCCTTTCGGTCCACAAGGTCGTGCATACACCGATCCCAGATGGCATGAATGTCGACGAGATGCGAGCGAACTTTGCTGCTGCACTTGCCGTAACTGTTTGGACCGATCGTGGCGCGCATGAGCTCACCGACCTAATTGAAGCGGCGCACTATATCTTCGCGCATATGCTTAATGGTCAATCGCCAGTCGAAGCAGCCAAGATGATCCGGTCTGTTCTTGAGCCATCGTTCTAGTTTTGAGGTCTCTCAAGCGATAAAACCAGCCCCAGGGCTGGTTTTTGAATCAAGATGATAATCTGTTGAAGTCTTAGTTAGACTCAGACGCTAGGCCGAGCCAGCGCTTGAGCTGCTCGAAGAAGCCTGGTGCACTACCTGGTAACGCCAGCTCTTTGTCGGCGGCTGGGGTGCTTTCTGCGACGACAGCCTTTGGTACGCTCGGGAGTGGCTGGATCTGCTTGGCGGTGACGACCAGGCGCTTCCAGCTAGTACCTGGAGGTGTGCAGGTGATGAGGGTGAGCTGTGGCTCGGTAGTCGGTTGGAGCACACTGATCTCAGTTGGCTCCACGACCTTTGATCCAGTGACTTCGTAGACGTATTTCTTCTGCTTGTAGTTGATCTGGATCTGATCGCCAACGGCCATTTTTTCAAGGAGTGCGAAGACAAACTTGTACGAGCCTGGCTCCCACCAGTCGTTTGAGGAGTGTCCGACGATGACGGCATTACTGCGCTCGCCAGGCACGGCTGTACCCGCGTAGTGCACGACACCACTTTGGAGTGACTTTTGGATGGCGGCTTCGGCAATAGATTGTTCGAAGATCACCGGTACGTTATTGAGGTTGAGCTTGGGGATAATAATTATGTCACCGGTATCGACCGTTTCGGCTTGGTCGGCAGCAACGGTAGTCGCGACCTCAGTCGATGGGAGAGTCTCCGCAATCGGTGCCTGTGGCTTTGGTGGATTGAGCCAGTAGCCCAGCTGGGTGCTAAGTGTCTGAAAGTTGAAGACAAAGAGGAAAATTGCAAAGCTCAAAACGCCTACACCGACATACTTCATGTTCTTGTGCGAGAGAATACTCTTGAGGTGAAGCTTTTGGGAGATTTTGCCGAGGATGGTCGTTGGGGCTGGCTCCGGTGGTAAAACGCCGTGGGCGACAAAGGTATCAAAGTGGGGCGCGAGATTTGGTCGTAGCTTGGATGGCTTGCCGGTCACCTTTGTGGGGAGGGCGTGTGGTGGGACGCCGACTGGGGCACCAAAGTCGGCCATGTGAGTCGACTGTCCGGCCGCGTATGGGTTGCGAAACACAGCTGGAGCCGGCTGAGTCGGGTGGGTAGCTGATCCAGGAGTGGGTTGCGGATCAGGTGTGGAATCTGTAGATTCAGGTATAGACGAAGCCGAGACAGGCGCCGGAGCGTTCTGTCCAATCATGTCACTCATATTGAGCTCATTATTGGATGTATCGGATGGTTGTGGCATGCGTCCTTCAATCATATTATAATACAACGACTACGTACCTGATAGAATGCACTTATAGAAAGCTAGTATATCAAGCCAGAGTGGTGGAATTGGTAGACACGCACGACTCAAAATCGTGTGCGGGCAACCGCGTGTGGGTTCGATTCCCACCTCTGGCACCAATTTACTGACGAGAAGCTGACCGAACGGTCGGCTTCTTTTTTGTGGTAGTTTTCAGTGATCTAACAGGTCCGAGGGAATATATTACTATACCAAGAAAACTAGTATTATTCAAGTATTTTTTCAGGATTCAGGAAGTAGTGCGTGAAGGTAGTGGGTGATGTAGGTAGGTTTTGCGTGAATCCGAGGAGAGATTTGTTTTCGCCAAAGACGATCGGGCTGCCGGGTACGATACCCTCGGCAATGAGCTGATTGTTCTGACCATCAAAATCGATGATGCGGAACTGAGTGCCAATCGAGAGGATGAGGTGCTGGTCGTTGATCCACTCCCAGCCTCTGAGATCAACGAGGCTGGCCTGCATGCGTGAGCGACGATAGTTTTCGAGGTCGATACTGACCAAACGATCCTTTTCATTCATCAGGAGGTGACGGCCGCTACGGTTGACGGTAAATTGGCTGATATCGCGACCTACGATACTGGTGACAAGATCATTCCGGTTACTGAAGATATCACGGCTGAGCATGAGCTGCCCGGTTGCGGCCGGGAGGAGTGCAACATAGTCGTGGTCAATGCCGCGGAAGTACACGCTCGTGTAGGTGGGGCTAGCTGGCACGATCGACAAGGTGATAGGCGCGCTGAGGCTATCCCGATCACGCGCCTGCAGACGCAGTGTGCCACTACTATCTGGGGTGATAGTGAGGAGCTTCTCAAAGCTCCAGTCAGCATAGGTGATGTCGCTCAGGCCACTACTTTCTAGGCGGTGTTCGTTGACGAGCCACCGAGACAATGCGCCTTGGTTTTTGACCCAGAGTTCGTTGTTGCCACTCGGACCCCATTCCATCCATTCAAAGACTTGGCTCGCCTCGATGCTGAGATTGGTGACTCTGAGATTATCGCTCGGGTTGGTCGGAAGAATGAGGTACTGAGTAGTCCCGTCGATGAGGACTTGGCGAACGAGGAGGTTTTGTCCATCAGCGCTGAGCTGGAGGCTATCAAAGCTTGCTACTTGAGAAGGCGCTGGGGCAGTGGCATTGAGCGCTGGCACAGTTGGTGCATAGAGGGTAGTTGGTTCGCGCGACCAGTCGGTGGTGACGCTGAGGCGAGGCGCCGACTGGGCCTGACCCGCGACTGCAACCGGCTGTTCGACAAACACAGTCCGCCGCCTGTCTACCGACTGGATGACCTGAGTAATAGGGCGGTCGGTGAAGCGTGGTCGACTTGGTACGGTGTCGGGAATGAGCCAAGCGTAGTCGTTAAAGCCGACACGCTCGGCGGCTACGGTTGTCTGTCGCACCCATGGCCGGAAGCCAGCCAGCGTCAGGCCGACTTCATATTCGCCAGGGAGAACATTCGTGTAGCGATAGGGAGTCTTTTGCTTGAGCGGCGTTCCATTGATCGTAATAGCGGCGCCATCGGGTTCGGAGTTAATAATAAGGAGTCCAGTGTCGTGGAGCTCACCAGTCGTAAAATCGTATTGCCAACCAGTCGCCAGAGCGACGAGCAGGATTGTCCCAAAGAGAACAATGATCGTGCCAATGACGTACGCAAGCAAGTTGCGGGTTTGTTTTGAGACCTTGATAGCGTTTTTCATAGGTGATTGAGATCCTTATTATACCCTGCTCTGGGAAGAATCGACCACTTTGTCGACCCGGTCTTCAATCGAGCCACTTTTTGATATCGGTGAGGGCAAAGTCTCGCTCGGCGTCTTTTTCGATATCTACAGCTCGCATCAGCCATTGTTCGACCGGGTGCCATTCTGTACTGCCAAACCAAATATTGAGGGGCACTATCGTGCGGACCGAGGTCTCGCCCCGCCAATT
>CALKUN010000143.1 GCA_937996675.1 uncultured Candidatus Saccharibacteria bacterium | reverse complement strand
ATAACAGCTTGCCTCGCCCCCGATAAATATACCTATGCTTGCATCTAAAAAGCTTCGAGGTTTAGGATGGGCCTGTTTTCGTCATTGTTGCTTCACTAAGGGGGTTGATCGTGCGCAAAGCTGCTATCGGAATAGTTGTTTTATGTAGTTCTCTAATGACTTTATGGCCTCAAACAGTTCAGGCCGGAAGCACAAAATGGGTGGCACCAACCAGCTCTCAGGCTGCCATCGCTTCTGCTTACGAGAAGTCAGGCGGCAAAGGAGGTCTCGGTACGGCTGACGGCGATCCCAGCGTATGGGGAACGGGATGTGTTCAGAGTTACTCTGGTGGTCGAGCTCGAAGCTCGGCCATTATTGTAAATACCTGTGCCTCCACCACCGAAGGAACATCCGAGAAGAAGCCTGCTACCATTCGGTCACAAGTCGTACGGGGTGAATTCTGGGATTACGCCAAATCTCGTGGCTCCGGCGCTCTCGGATCCCCTCTTGGCAATGATCAAATATTGGATGGAGGTCGATGGCAAACCTTCTCTGGAGGCGAGTGGGGGCTGACCGACATTTATCAATCAGTGCAAAGTGACACTGCCTATGCCGTCCGCGAACACATGCGTGAGTGGCATCAAAATCACGGTGGCGTCAGCGGCAAGCTCGGCTGGCCGACCTCTGAGGAATATAGTTGGGAGGGGGAGACTCGACAGGATTTTCAGTTTGGCTCTCTCGTCTGGCGAGCCGAAACGGGGACTCGTCCTCTCGTCAGCTGGTCAAACGGTCAGGTTCTGAGTTCGCCGACCGTCGATCCTGCCCACTACATTATTCGTGAGCTTGGCAGCCTCAAGATCTCTTCTACCGAGCAGCTCAATCGCTGCTATGGCGGCAAGTCAGCCGCACAGGCCATTAGCCCGGACGATCTCTCTCTGACTCAGAAGAGATATCCCAGCAAGGGCACTGCCCCAGACTGTGTCACGCCAAGAGAGCAAGCTGCTATCACGTGGGCTACAGCTCAGCTCCAGAGCAAGAACTCGGCTTGGAGCAATCAGATCAATGCATATTGGTCAGGTCGCTGCGAGACATTTGTAGAGCTCGCATTTGGCACTCGCATGCGAGCCTTCTCAGCTGCCGAGCACTACCAGTGGCGACTACAACGCGGACAGATTCACCATGATACCGTCGCCCCAGCTGGTGCAGTGGTTTTCTACGGTGGATCAAGCGATGGCCATACCGGTATCTCCCTTGGAAACGGTCTCGTGATCTCTACTCAGGGCTATATCGGTGACACAAAACCAATCTGGCAGCACCAAATTACCGGTCTCACCAACCCCTACCTCGGGTGGGCCTATATAGATGATAGTTGGCCGCGCTAGGACAGGCATTCTTTTGTTCAAACACCTCGTAAGTACGAACACAAACCGATATACTATGAGCATAAGAACTTCCTATGGACGACGTATTTAAGCTGCCCCAGCGACACCACCTGACAAAAGGTCAGAAGATAGCGAGCCTCATAGTGCTTATTGTGATTGCGTGTCTCGTTATTCTTGGTTCGATCCGACTCTTCCATCGTGGGCGCATACTCCCTGGCGCATCAGCCTACGGCATCTATCTTGGTGGCACAACCCGAGAAGAAGCTACCGCTCTCCTCACAAAAGAGACGCAGAAGTATGTCGCCGATGCAAAAGTTCTGGTCAATACAAAGGGCTCTACCCCGACGAGTCTAGCTATCAAAGATATGTATCTTGAATATGATCCAGCTGGAGCGGTTGACCAAGCATATGCACTCGGCAGGCAAGGAAATGTTTTTCGGCAGTTAAGCGACGAGCTCGGACTACTGATCGGCTTCACGCGACCCCCTAAGTCACCCCTAGAGATCGATCCTTATGCCGTATACAAGATCATGACCCCAGCATTTACGCAGTTCAACAAGCCCGTCGTAGATGCTCGACTAGGCTTCACTGCACCGTCGACCATCACTGTTGCGCCCGACACATCAGGTACTCGGCTCGATCTTGGGCGCTTCCTATCAGACCTCCACACCGTCGTTGAACAACTCGATCGTACAGCTATCACAGCTCGAAGCTACGCACTCCCCGCTCAGATAACAGCAGCTACTCTCAAGAATCAGCAACCAAGCCTTGCTCAAGACATAGTTGACCCCCTCACACTCAAGGAGGGAGGACGAACATGGTCAATCAATCAAGCTGAAATACTCGGATGGTATGGACCGTCTATTACGGCTCACTCAGTCGCTGCGAGGCAGCTTCCAGACTTTTACAACATTCTACCGATTCATGCTCCATCCTTGAGCCTCGACTCAAGCCGCATCGAACACTCACTTATACCTATAGCTGCCCAGATTAACCAGCCAGCTATAGATGCGAAGCTCACAATTGATGGGAGCCGAGCAAGCGTATTTCAACAAAGTCAGGATGGACGTGCTGTTGATCTGAGTGCGAGTGCAAAAGCTATCCGCAGTCAGCTCACGACAAAGTCTAACGGTCCTGTCGCGCTTGTCGTGGCACTCACAAAAGCTCAGGTGAACGACGCCACAATTGACCAACTAGGCATTCATGATCTGTTGTCCGAAGGAGTATCATACTTCCCTGGATCAAGTGCAAACAGGATAACAAACGTGCGAGTCGGACAAGCTCTCTATAATAACTATCTCCTCAAGCCAGACGAGGTGTTCAGTTTTGGTAAGATACTTGGCGACGTTGGACCAGAACAAGGGTACAAGCCCGGTCTCGTCATTCTCGGCAATAAAGTAGCCAGTGAATATGGTGGCGGACTCTGTCAGGTCAGCTCGACCGCATTTCGCGCGGCCCTTCTGGCAGGTCTACCGATAGTCGAGAGAGTGAACCATTCGTATGCAGTCGACTTCTATACTCAACCCTACGGAGTACCCGGAGTAGACGCTACGATCTATTATCCAGAAGTGGACTTTAAATTCCGCAACGACACCGGTAGCCACATATTAATTCAGACCGAAATGAAGGGAACAACCTTGAAGTTTCGATTCTACGGAACCAAGAAAAAAGAGGGTGTTATTCGGGGGCCAAACTTTATATCGGGGTCAAACGATGTTAATCAGCCATCAAAGACAGTTTTCTACCGCGACATTGTCGTTGACGGGAAGGTTACAAAGACTGATACATTCACTACAAACTACAAGTCAGCTTTGGACTTTCCTCACGTCAATTAGATTATTGCGCCTACGACAAGAATCGGACTAGTCTGATTTCTTCTTAATGATTACTTTGCGATGTGGGTCTTCCCCTATGCTATCGGTCTCGAGATCCGCCTTGTCTGCAAGTACCATATGCACAATGCGTCGTTCGTACGGAGTCATTGGCTTGAGCTCAAAATCATGCCCGTAGACCTGCACTTTCTGCGCTGCGTCTTCGGCGATACGCATGATCTTCTCGAGGTGGTCCTTCTTGTACCCTGCTACGTCGAGCGCAATAAGAGGAGCGGAGGTATCGCGGCGTCGGACTAGGCTATTGAAAAGTGTCTGAAGCGCGTAGAGGTTTTCCCCTCGACGTCCAATAAGGAGTGAATGTTCATGAACCGAAACAGCCAACATAAGCTGATCGTCGAGTTGATCTTGGGAGATTTCAGCACCTGTGAATCCTAGAGATTCTAGGAGCTCGTTCAGAACCACCTTACCTGTCTCGAGGTATGAGACGTCCATGTACTACTTCCCTCGTTTCGTTTTCTTGGTAGTTTTACTATTTGAGATTGCTTTCTTGTCGCCTGTTCGAATCGTGGTTTTCACGATCTCAGCTTCTTCCATCTTGTCGACTTCCCCACCCATAATGATGGACTGCTGGAAGATACTGACGAGGTTTGAGACCGCCCAGTAGAGCGGAAGTGCCGCGATAAGCGTGTAGCCGATATAGCCGGTCACAAGCGGGAACAGCCACATCGTCATCTTACTGATGGCTGCATTCGGATCATCCTTGTCCATATTCTGGGGAGTAATTTGTTTCACCTGGTAGAACTGAGTGGCGCCAGCGATGACAGCGAGAATAATGTTCCCTTTTGCAGACAAGTCGATGACATTGAAGAGCTTCGGAATGAAGAGTGCATGATCAGCGAGAATACCCTGTATGAAGCTAAGGTTTTTGATAGGCTCGTAAAGCAGATTTTCAAAGCCAGCCACACCTGAAGCGCTCTTGTTGAAGAGTATATAGAGACCGAAGAGGAATGGCAGCTGGATCAGAAGTGGTAAGCACGATGCGAGTGGATTGATCTCTCGCTCCTTGTAGAGCTCCATGAGCATAGTGTTCTCTTTTTGCTTATCACCCGCAGCTTCTTTCTTGAGCTTAGCAATCTCGGGCTGAAGTGCTTGGATTTTCTTCTGCGACTGGAGTTGCTTTGCAAGAACTGGCCAGAGTGCAAACCGTAAGAGAGCCGTCAAGATAATGACAGCCAACCCAAAGTCATGTCCCGGCAGGAATGCGTAGATCGTGAAGAGAATATTAGCGAGTGGTTTTACGATAATGAGATCAAACATAATAATTTCTTAGCTCCGTTTAGGCGGTACTGGATCAAATCCTCCGGGTGACCAGGGGTGGCAGCGCAGAATGCGGCGTCCGCCCAGGTACATGCCCTTCCATGATCCGTGTTCTTGAATGGCTTCGTAGGTGTACTGGCTGCAAGTCGGGTGAAATCGACAGTATCCGTATGGGTGCAAGCCACGGAACAGACCATGATCAGGCGAGAGGGTGTGCTGATAGAGTCGAATAAGCCCGAGGAGTATTCGCTTCACTTGAGAAGACCGAGTTTACGACATCCTTGCGTCACATCGCTCGTTACAATTTCGAACGGCACATTGCCCATATCTTGCTTGATATATATCAGTATATCAAAGCCGGGCTCTAGTTGAGGCAGAAGTGGGCGAAAAGCCTCTCTCACCCGCCGGCGACATCGATTTCGTACAACCGCCCGCTTATCTACTTTCTTTGATATCACTACTGTCATTCGCGTGGCGCCGGATCGGTTGCGCAACGCATAAACAACAAATGGCCCGGCGCCGGTGCGTTGACCAGTGCGCAGGACCTTCATGATGTCTTTTGAGGCGGTGAGGCGGTTACTCGTGGAGAGCATGGGACCTTTCCGTAAAAAGAATTGCTAGATAGCGACGCGCGAACGCCCCTTGAGGCGACGGCGCTTCAAAACTGCTCGACCTACTCGAGTGCTCATACGCTTCATAAAGCCATGGACTCGCTGTCGGCGACGTTTCTTGGGTTGGTGTGTCATCTTCATATCTGGGATATTATACACATTCTATCGAGAGATTACAAGGTACATATCTTATCTGTAGCGGTGAGCTTATCCAAAAGTTATCCCCCTTAACTGTGAATATTGTGTACAGTCTGTGGATAAGCACTTGGCAGGCCTGTGGAAAACTACTAGACTAGAGGTAAGAGATAAGGAGGGGTGAGGATGAACAAGACTGCTGCCGCAGACTACGATTCGATGTGGCAACGTGTGCTTGGTGAGCTCGAAATATCGATGAGTCACCATAGCTACAAGACCTTTGTAAAACAAACAAGTCTCGTTGCCGTAACAGATGGCGTGGCCGAAATAAACGTGCCCAATCCGTTCTCAAGCGCTCAGCTCAAAGCCCGCTTTGAACCCCAAATCATATCGGCACTCGCTAAGCAGATGCCCGAGATTACTCGAGTAGCCTACAAGTCTCAATCTACGCCAAGTGCTTCACAAGGTGATGATGAGCTAGTCTTCCAGGGACGGACCAGTAAGCCAGCCAGTCGCGAACAGAAGCGTATCCCGACTACCCAAAATAGTAATCAGACAAACTTATTTGCTCCCCAACAGCACCTTGTGGATCGCTATAACTTCGATCACTTTGTCGTGGGATCGAGTAACCGACTCGCATACTCTGCCGCCAAGCTTGTCACTGAAAAGCCTGGCACCGACTACAATCCCCTCTTTCTGTATGGCCCAGCCGGAGTAGGGAAGACACACCTCATGTGGGCCGTCTACGGTGAAATCCGTCGCCTCAATCCCGACTTGCAACTCCTCTATATAACGATCGAGGAATTCTATAAGTCATTTGTGGATTCAGTGCGTAAGTCCGAAGCCTTTACAACTAAGTATCGTGAAGTCGATGTGCTTTTTGTGGACGATATTCAATTCATTAAGAAGATGGAAACA
>CALKUN010000142.1 GCA_937996675.1 uncultured Candidatus Saccharibacteria bacterium | reverse complement strand
GTAGCCGCCGAGCCGGGCAAAAAAGGAGCCGTGCCCTTAGGCCTTCAGGTCGGACTCGCGAAGCTTGCTTCTCATGAGCGCTACTGATGGGTTGCGTATGAGGGTGATCTTCCTCTCACGGATGAGTGCCAGGAGCTGAACCTTACTCATCGAGTCGTACCGGTCAGGGCCATCACCAAGCGCAGGGTACTGTCGAACGAACTCGCTCACGTCGAGACCAGCAGCCCTCATCATAGCGACCATCTTGGCCATAGTAGCGTCGCGGTCGCGCACAGCGGTAGAGGCTTCAGCAGCCTCGTTTGTCTGAGCCGAATCGTCCTCACCCCAGACGATGGCGAGCTTGAGGACCTCTTGGCGACCAGCCGCGGTGATGCGGGTCATACGACCTCCGTCGTTGTCTGGGTGTAGCGAAAAGCGCTGCTTGACCTGGGGGATGTTGCTCATGGCGTAATACAGGTCTCGTTCCTGCTGATCGATCGAGTCACCGCGGAGGGAGCCACCGGTCCCATCGTTGCCTTCGTCGATGCGCTGGCAGATGACGATGTCGCGTAGGGTAGCTGGTCTGTCTGGCTCGTACTCGGGCTTGTCCCGCAAGTACTCGGTGACACGCTGGCGGAGGTTGGGGTACTTGAGGGCGTAGTTCGTGATTGGAAGCTCTCTACGCGTGACCTGGAGCGCCTCGGACTTGGGGTACTCCTTGGGCTCGAAGCCGGAAGCGGGGATGTCGTAGTCGAGGAGGAGCTCTTGGATTGACGCAGCGAAGCTCTTGTCTTTGGTGAAGAGTGGGTAGACCCTTTTCCAGTACTCGCTATCGTCCTTGTCGTGAACGGGACAAGAGGTGTCTAGCACGCACCAGCGTCGGTCGCCCTCGCCAGTCTCGATGCAGTTGAGCATGTTTGAGCAGACGATGATGTTCAGGTACTGTTTCTGACGCTTCATAGCCTTGAACTTGGCCTCGATCTCCTGGACGTCGTCTGTGATCAGGGTCTTGATGGCAGCGACCTGATCTCCAGTGAGTCCAGCGCGACTGGTCTCCCCAACCTCTCCAAACATGTAAAGGGTGCGGTTCTCGAGGTCGGTGTTGAACTTGTCGGTGAGCGTGCGCAGACCCTTGTTGGTCACCGTTGTCGCGTGGGGAACGATGGCACTGAGCAGCGAGATCAAGATGCTCTTACCGCACCCCATGGGACCGCGGATGAGCAGGGCGATGCCGATCTTCTCGTGAGGGCGCTGCATGGCGCTGGCCAACCATCCCATCAAGTATCGGTAGTACTCGTCACCCTCCCCAGCGATCTGCGAGCGTAGAAAGTGCTCGAAGACATCGCGGTGCTGCTGACGGACGAGCCTGTCGGGGTTCAGCTGCGGCAGCGGGCAGGCATGCAGACCAGCGTAGTTATTGATTCCCCTGCGCATACACCAGAGGCTAGGAGAGGGGAGACCAATAGCCGAGCGACCGAGGGGGTGAGGGGTGAAGCTAGTCTGGCTGTTGCGCGCGTAGGCTGCGGAGATCGCTCTCCAGAACTTCGAACCGCTGTACGTCGCCCCAGACGCCATACGAAAGACCATCTGCTCACGTATGTCCTTGATGCGCTGCTCATCCCAGTTCTTAGACGTCCATCGCCCATCGTCCCAGATTGCAGCACCTTCCTGATCATGCGTCCAGGCGTTGCAGTGGATGGCGCAAAGCATCTCGTACTCGTTCTCGTACACGCGGTCGGCCAGATCATCAAACTGCTGCTGGCCGTGGATGGCGTAGTCGGCGCCCTTTCGTTTGAGCTCCTTCAAAGCGTCGTAGAGAGGGTTAGGGGCATCATCCTTCGCCTCGAGCGCCCGCTGCATTACGCCGAGCTGGTAGGCCACGGCCTTTGTGAGGTCGGCGTTGAGCTGAGCCTTCTCTGCGCGCTTGGTAGCAGCAGATCGATCAGCGGCCTCGATGGCCACCAAGTGGGCGCTCTTCTGCGCGTCCAGAAAGGTGGTCAGAGGGGTCTTGAGTGGCTTACCCGTGTAGCCCTCGAAGTTAAAGGCGTACTTGAGCGTGGGGGCCACGAGCGGTTCCCTGACAGTCGGAGCGGGCACGTCATCCATGCCAGGAATGGTGGCAACCACGTTGTATCTGTAGTTATTGGCTGCCTTCTCCTCGCTGGTCTGGGAGCGGGCTCGGCAGCGCACGTAGATGGGCTTGGTCTCGTCCACGAGTCCCTCGCCAGTGAGCCAGAGGTAGTCAGTACGGTTCTCGTGCACGCGGTTGCAGACGCTACAGAGCTGTCGCTGGGCATCGACCAGAGTGAGGTCCAGACGCCACCAGGTAGTGGTGCGACCCGCTGCCTTGAGCTCCCCGCTCTTGACCCCTCCTCGGGGTTCCCAGCCGTTCAACAGCTCGCAGGAGCCGAGACGAGCGATAGCGTCGTCAGACAAGTCAAAGCGGGAACCGGGGGTCCCGCGAGAGTCGGAGCGGGTGGTACCCTCGTCGTCCTCGTGCAGGGCCGTGTAGTAGATGAGCGTCTGGTTGGGATCGTTACTAACACCATGCGCGGGCTGGATCACGTAGTCACGCATGTCCTCGGTTGGCTCAAAGCAGACCTCGTCCTCGTCGTTGAAGATGCGCTTCTGGCGCGTGAGCGTGGCCCTGCGTCGAGGAGCGCGCATGAACTTGGGCGAGCCGTAGAGACGCATGGTGAACATCTCGCGCGTGGGCACAGGGTCCAGCACAGCGGCCAGTGCGTGACCAGCGGGAGTCTGTTCGAGGAGCTCCTTGATGGCTGCGTAGATGCGCACGACAGAGGCTGCGGGCATGACCACGCGCGTGTGAAGCAGGTGGAAGCCCTTGAAGGGAGCGCGGTCGTCACTCACCGTTAGAGTGAAGCTGGCTGGAGAGAGGTCGATCTCCCAGGGGTTGCCGTAGCTCTCGAACGACTTGGCGTAGGCATCCTGCAGGAGCTGGACGTCGGCCTTGAGCTGCTCGAGCGAGACGGGTGCCTTGTAGTCGATGTCGAACATCACGCGGCGAGGGAGCCCGCTGCGCACGACCTCGTGCACGGCGTACTCGGCGCCGTTGCTGCGGCTGCTCTCGTCGTAGTGGCTGGCCAGGTACTCGAGCAGGCAAGTGTACGCGTCGCCATCATCGTTTCCGGTGATCGTGGCGTAGCGGCGGCCCATGGCCTCCTTGGCGTACTCGATGGCGACCACCACATGCTCAGGGCGAGGCGAGTCGTGCTCGAGACACTTGGCGAGACTGGTGTGGATGGGGTGGTTGATGGCGTTGGCGGCGGACATGGTTGGCTATATCTCTCTCAGCACATCTCTATTGGACCGCCATCCACTGCCTCCCGCGCAAAAAAGGTGGCACCAAGCTCGATCGTCTTGGTGTCTACGCTCGGCGGAACCAGTCGGCAGGCAAGGCGTTGAACGGGTAGCCAGTGAGACGTCCAACCATGGTTGGACCGTGAGGGGTTCCGATGTTGCGACGCTCTTCAGCCGTAAGAGGCGGCTCGCTGCGTACGTCGTGCAGCGCATAGGTGGCCCGGTGTAGCCGCGGTCGGTCAGGATCGGCTCGCGAGGCGGGGTCATTGCAGTAGGCCTTCAGCGCGTCGAAGAAGGGTTCGAGATCTCTCGCGGGATTGTATGGCAGAGCTAGAAGCTCGAGCAGCTGCTGCTTCGCGGTCATGATGGTGGCTATATCTATCGGACACACAATTGACTTGAGCTACGCGAGAAGCCAGCGCGTGTTGTAGGCGAGCTGCAAACAGACACTGAGACAGGCGGTAAGGGCGGGCTCGTACCCTGAGATGGCTATGCCAGCGGTACAGTCCGGTCCACCAGCCGCGAGGATGCTCGCGCGCACCACGGGGTACTGTCCTTCGTAGGCACCTGGGACGAGCGCGCCGTCCTCGTCGAAGACCTGTGGGGTTAGTACGCGAGCGTGACGTGGACCACAAGACCAGAGCCAGCGCGGACCATTGTTGCAGAGCCCACGACAGCGTTAGTTGACTGAAACACCTGTATGGAGAACGTCCCGCTGTTGATGTTGCTGATCGAACAGGTATAGGCGATTGAGGCGCTTGAGCTCACGACAGTAGCGGTGATAGCGGTATTTGGCGCGTTGACGGCGATAAGGCCGCCGGGATTGAACGTAACGCTACCGTTGAGGTCTGTAGTACCCTGTTGTCGCCAAACACGGCTAATGCGGGTACCATTAGCATAGGCTAGAACGTTGGTAGTCGGGTTGTACATAGCTGGAAACCATGCTGAGGAGATGGTAGCGGTAGAGAGGATGGGAGCAGGTGGGGGACCGTACGTGACCTCGGCCGTACCTGCGTTGTAGAAGCATACGTCGAGAGGCGCGGCATCGGCACGCAGTGTACGCAAGTAGAATCGATCAAAGGAGCTGATCCAGGCCTCGCGACCGTTGACGGTCTCTGCGCTGCTCTGGTTGCCGACATAGAGCGACTGCTGACCAGCCTGACTAACCACCGCGCCAGCACTAGAACCAATGAACACGCTCTCTTTGAGCTGTGTCACGACCGCATTGGATCCATTACCAATGAACACACCACCCTCCATAGGGACGCTCGCAGCATTAAGTCGTGTAGCCAGGAGAACTGTCTTGTCGAGGTTCGCACTCGCGATAGAGCTACTGTTCGCGAGCACCGTACTATCGAGGAGTGTAGCTGCACTGGCGTTCGTTGTGTTCAGTTGCAGGATGCTGTTCCCACAAGGAACATTCGTGAGAGTGGACGTGTTTGCGATCACGGTAGAAGCGGTAAGGTTCGCAGTAGTCAGATCGGTCTCATTGATGCTCGCGATTGCGTTTGAGAGGTTAGTGGTCGCGTCTTGCCCAGAGCGGTTAGAATCGAAGATGCAGCTCGTGTAGGTGGCGTCCTGTGGTGCACCACCAGCAGAGAGGTAGCGCGCGGTCGATCGGGTAGCTGTAAGAGAGACGTCGCGTCCTAGGCTATTGAGCTCTTTTGCGTCGTCCTGTAGTCCGTAGGCGGTGCCAGCCACTGTTGGAGTCATCTCGGCTACACTCGCGCCGCCTCCAGCAGCCTCGAGGGCTAGCTGCACCGTGTCGGTACCGGGCGGGTACAGCCCGTCACTGTTGTCGTAGGTCACGTCCTCGGCCCTGATGCGATCATCATTGTCGATGTTGGCCAGTCCGCAGGTTCCCTGGATGAATCGCGCCATGGTTCGTATAGTAACGTCGCCCAAACTCGTTTGGACACTGCAGTCGATGTTGACGGTCGCTGAACGCTTCGAGCGCCTTGCCAAACCACGACAGGTGGCCGCCTGGACACTCGCGCCATCTACCCGCTCAGCCAAAAAGTGGATGGTCACCATCACGACACAGCACGCCGTCCAAGAACGGCCGCGCACGATCGTGGTGCACTTCGGGGACAGTAGCATGGAAGACTACACCCAACACCATGACAAGGAGCGTAGACGTCGCTTCCACCAACGATTCGCCTCACTGATCGCTGCTACCCGTAACAACCCGCTCAGTCCCATGTACTACACTGCACGACTGTTGTGGTAGCAGGCTTTGCGGCGGTAACGTATAATGACGCTCAAGACTGCTGCGTGCCGCTTCTTCCTCATCTCGCGCTTGTACTCCATCGGCTCGACGATCGCCACCGTACTGTCCCTCACGCTCACTTGCGTGTCTGCTGGACTAGCGACGCCCGCGGGCCAGGAGCTGGCCGACGCCAACACCATCATACTCGCGTTCTCGGTGAGCGCAGCCGTATTGCAGGGGGTCAACCACACGCTCGGGTTGGCCGAGTCCGCTGAACGATGCCGTAACATCTCACGAGACCTCAACCGTCTAGAGAAGGACGTGGCTGCAGGTCGCTTGACCGACGAACAGCGCGACCGCAAGTACAGCGCCATCCAGAGGCGTGTCCCCATCGGCACCTGCATGTGGCTACGGTAGACCATGGTCTACCAAGTACACTTCACCAGCGTCTACCCCACCGCGACTTTACTCCGCTGACACTTGCGCATTACATAAGCCTGCTAGCTCCACGACACTCGCGCTACTCTGCGCACTAACAGCGCCATTGGCGGGGGTACGGCGCAGTCGATTACAGCGGCTACATCAGTCTGATCGCGAATGTGTGCGATCAGCTGTGTTTTCGTACCTCTCGCCAAGACTCGTCTTGGCTGCCCGATTTTTTTCTGGCTCGG
>CALKUN010000141.1 GCA_937996675.1 uncultured Candidatus Saccharibacteria bacterium | reverse complement strand
CTACACGACGCTCTTCCGATCTTCATAAAATATGCTTCCAGAATCTCTACTTCATTCCACTTGGACACGTAATTTTTCCATTCTGGCAAGAGATATCGCTGAGCCCACTGATCCCCGATGCTGAGTCTGTCAACCATCTCGTCAGTCGTCCCTTGTGCGTCATACTCGTACATTGCCTTCTTGATCTCGTCCCTAAAAACACCGTTGGCTTTGAGTGTATCATATGCTACACGAGCGTATAGTGGCATTAAGGTGAATGGGGCAGTCGACTTGACTAGCTTGGCAAATACATCATCCGGTATGTTGTTGTAACCGACGCCGTCGATAAAGTCGCCGTCCCACAAGAATGGATGAGCGGACCACAAGGTCGCGTCGCCCATCCCAGATTTTCTGGAGTGAATCTGTGCTCCGGTCGTCTCGTTGATGGCGACAGGACCGACAATGAGCTTGTCGAGCGGTTTCCAGGGGAAGAGGCTCAGATTCCAAGGAGCCGTGACTCCAGTAATGGCCACCGTCATGGCTGCCGGCGAGGAGGTGTCGGTGTACCCGTCCAGTGAGAGCTTGCTGTTGGCAACGTAGCAAACACCCACAAATCGTTGAGTAGGTCCGGCATATCGAATGGTGGTCTCCAGCACGTTGGACGCCGAGGCGGTGTCTATCTCGAGTGACTTGAGATCACCAACGTTGTCAGGTAGGCACATGACCAGATCGCCATCCACCGGCATCTCGCCGTAACTTGGCACGCACGGAATGTTCACGTTGGCCTCCCATGCGGGGATTTCTAATTGTTGTAGATGATCCATGTTTGTAAGTAATTCCTCTTTTCGTTAGAGTGTATTCATAAATGTACCACCACATCCAATTGTTCCGAAAACCTGCTAGGAGCAATGGACATGAGATTGGTATCCACGCACGCATTACGAATCCGCTTGGCGTGTGTGCGATTTGACCATCGCGTCGAATCGAGCGAAGCGGTTATTCGTCCCGTGTCGGCTTCTTCGAAACCAGTAGACACGTCCACAGCAATGGGGTACATGGCCGGAAACGATTTCTGGTCGTTGCTGCGATTTAAGGTGCTGATGACACCCGCACCGGCCACAGGAACGTCAAGCGCGTGGTCAGCACTGAGACACTGCTCTGTCGACATGGCAATGCCGATGAACTCCTGACGAAGTCCGGCAATCGTAGGGTTATATTGTGCAGAACCGTTCGAGTATCCGCTCATCATAGCTGTTTCATCGTCAGCTATGATACCAGTCGGTTCGAATTTCATCATCAAGTCGCCTTGTAAAATGCTCTCGCGCACCGCGTTAAAGTTACTACCGCCCACAAACTGCGGATCACACGTCATCATCTGCGAGTGTACTTGTGTGTCTCTCGGCTGCAGCATCACGCGTCCAGGTCCCTTAGAGCGCGTGTTTACTTTGCCCAATACCGCCAGTGCTGGGGGCGGCACTACCGGCGCAGGGGGCGACACTACCGGTGCAGAGGTCGCCCGTGATCGTGACCTCCTCGTACTCTTGAGAACTCCCTCAATATACGCCACCATCCGGTTCACTGCGTCATCGTTGACGGTGATATTTCCTTCAACCTCAGCCGTCATTCCAACGGTCAGCTCCACGCCAAGATCCTGGTATTGCACTGAGGGGGGGGGGTCTCTTGATCCAGGGCCCACGACTTTGGTGGCAACAACGAGGATTCTATGCAGTCCCAGACTTTCTGCAATCCACCAAATGAGCCTCAATACGACCGCAAACTCTTGAAATCATACCTGGTACATCGTGTTTAAGGCAATGATTCAGATCTCCCCGACCAAGTCTCGTCGCCGTAACATGAAAGTAAATGACAAATGTATCCACGTTTGGCGTCTGAGTGTATTTGGTTATGTCGTCTGGAAGGGCCTTGACAGTCACCTTTCGGTTGACACTGGCGAGCTTGTCTGTCAACGCTATCACGGCATCTTCAACCTTCGGCGTTTCTTGAGGATTATACAACAGTTCCACCGTCTTGTCTCCTTTCGTCTCTGCCGCCTCGTGTTTGTTCTCTGTCGCTTCATCGGGATGATATTTCTCAATATACGC
>CALKUN010000140.1 GCA_937996675.1 uncultured Candidatus Saccharibacteria bacterium | reverse complement strand
GTATCAGCAACAAAGAAGCGTTTGCGGCTTTTAAATCGGGTGCAGCAGCACGTACAAAGAGCGGATTCAAGACACCCGATTTCAGCAAAGATCTGTTTGACTTCGGCGCGGTTGATTACGCTAAGCAAGTTGTCGAAGAGCAGCGTCGCCGCGACGCCCTGACGGCATTTCAGAAGATGTCCGACGTCGGAAAAGACGCCGCCATGGGCTTAGAGCAAGGCGCTCGACAAGAGCTCGACAGCCATTCCCCGTCCCGCACCATGGCTCGCGTCGGCGAAGACGCTGCCAAGGGCCTCGTCATGGGCACCGAGAAGGGCGTTGCAGCGTCGCCAGGTGGTCGCGGCATCCGCGACATCTACGTCGACGTCAAGGTCGGGTCGCTGTCGGGGATGGGCGACCCCACCGAGGCCGCTAACACCATCGCAGACGTCACCGTCGAGCGCGTCCTCATGGCCATTCTAGAGCGCAAGGCCCTCGAAGCGTAGCCGCAGCCAAGGGCACCTTCGACTATGCCGCTCAATCTCGTCAGATGGCCGCTACCGGGCACCGCCACGATCGCGGTGCTCGACCGTGTCGAGATCCTGGGCAAGACGCTGCCGCTGAATTCACCCATCGACACTGGCACGGTGCTGGACGTCGAGAAGCGGAAGCAGCCGGGCAGCGATTACTCGTCTTATGTCAGCCACGGCATCGACACGATGCCGATCACGATCGAGCTGCTGCTGTTCAAGGACCTGACGTCCGGTCGCGATTGGTACGCCGACTATGAGAGCATCAGGGCGCAGCTGGTACCGCGCTTCTTGTCGCAGCGCAACGCCGTCCCCGTCTACCACCCGTTCCTGAATCTTGAGGGCATCAACCAGATCATCTTCACCGAGCGGTCGATTCCTCGTCGTTCCCACGGCAACTTTTTTGTCGTGACATTACGCGGGTTTAACCCGAAGACGTTACGAATTGGTAACGGTAACGGTAATGCTAAGATTGTGCAAGATTCCGCTCAAACATCACGCGCAAGTGCAACTGATGAATTTGGACAACCCAAATCCAAGGCTGTCGGCGTCAACAATCAGAACACACAGCGCCCGACGGCAAGGCAAGCGCCCAGCAACGTCAAGACGCCGTCGCAGAATCAAGCTGGCCAAGCACGTCGCCCGACGGGAAGCTAGATGGCCGACTTTCTCTTAGGATCTCAGCCCCTCGTCCGCGGCAACCTTGACCTCTGCCGTCTCGGCGCCGCGACGGCTGAGGTCTTTCTGAGCTCGACGACGTCGCCGCCCTCTAAAGGCGACACCCTCCAGCTCGTCATGAAGGACACCAGCAGGCTCATGACCGTCGTAGACGTCGGCGGCGACTACTTGCAGATCAAGTGCCGCCTCGTCGCCGGCCGCGGCCACCTCGACGAGCCGCTGCTAGAGCCACGAGACTACCGCGGCTACGGCGCCGCCGAGATTGCGCAGGACGCGATAGGAGACGCGGGAGAGGTCGCAGGCGACTGGAGCCTGCTTGACGTCTACTGCGCCAACTGGACGCGCTCCCAGATGCCTCTGCGTCAATGTCTGGGCAGGATCAGTCGGCTGGTGCAAGACCCCCTCGTGACGTGGCGTGTTCAGGACGACGGCGCCATCGCGCTGGTTAAGGATGACTTCAGCATCGTGACGGAGACCGAGACCGACTTCGCGCAGCTCGGGGCGTGGGGGCAGGAGCGGCTTTTGTATCTAGGAATGACCGACACGCGAGTAGTGCCGGGTAGGTCGGTGCTGGCGTTTGGGCAGATTCGGAATGTTGATCGATGTTTGTACACGTTCGACAGTGAGTCTTTTACTGCGATGTGTTGGTATCTGTAGGACCTACAATTAGTCCCAGATGCCGCGAACGTAGTTCTTATAGTTCCAACGCTTACCTGTCGCATGGTCAACGACATCGCCACGCTGTACCGCGATCGTCCTGCGCTTGTCGCCACGCATGCCGCTGCCTACCTGCTGCCGCCGCGACGAGGCCATCGCGCTATCCTGAGCCGACAGTTGGCGCTCTCGCAGGCGCTCTAGCAGCATCGTCATCGCCCGGCGTCGATTTTGGTACTGACTGCGCTCCGACTCGACCCTGACGACGATGCCGCTGGGCTTGTGCGTCAGGATGACGGCCGACGAGGTCTTGTTGCGGTGCTGCCCGCCAGCTCCCGATCCTCTCGTGAACTGCTCGTCGATCTCTCGACGCTGCACGTGCGACAGCGCTTCAAGCTCGACGAGAGGCATCACAGCGATGGTGATCGTCGACGTGTGGGTGCGGTCGTGGCGATCGTTTGGCGGGCGCCGCTGCCACCTGTGCCCGCCAGGCTCGTTGACGAAGACGAGATCGGCGTCGTGGCCCGACACCTCCACCACGACGAAGCCGTCGCGCTGCTCGACGAGGTCGACGCTAAAGTGACCTCCGCTGGCACAGTTTCTCATAGATGCCCAGCTGCTCAAGCACCAACATCTTAGCGTCGTCGCCGCCCTCGGCGGCGCGGATCTCAACAAGAATCGTCGACATGGTCAAATACCGTTTGGGGAGACAGACGCATAGACTTCATGTAAACCTTTACTTGAATCTACGCCATGTATTACAAGTTTAGTGCCACGAGGCAAAAGAAATTCTCGCTCGCTTTGCAACTTTACTTTGGGATTTTTTATAAATGCGCCAGGCGTGCCTTTTGGTACCGTAATATGAAAACGAGCTTGAATATACCCGTTCTGAGGACTAAATTCACCGCCCGCTGATGTACTCATGTAGCCGTGATCTGTAATGGTATCACCTTTTTTTAATTTACCCCAATCAACTCCAGGAATACCAGATACCGCACGTTCTACATGAATTGTGTCGACAGCTTGTGATTTGCGTAGTGCTGCATCGAGATTTTCTACATAGGTGCGTGTAGCAGGATCGAGGGCGTCCAAGTTACCACTGTTTTTGCGCAATCCACCATTCATTTTTGAATAGTCGCCCGCAACATACTCTTTGACAGCAGCTCTTTCAGTTTTGGTTAGTTGCTCAGTCCACTTCTCGGCGTGTTGATCGCCTTGAATCGCGTGCCAGTCAGAAGTAGCAGGCTTATCGAACGCTGCGACCTTAGTGCCAGTAAGTTCTTTGTATTTATCAAGATGCTGCGCGGCGACAGCTTTATGTTTTTCGGCAAGTTCAAAATGATTATTTGCTTGTGAGCCTTCCGCTTGAACTCCTTGCTGAATATGTTCATTAGCTGCTTTGTTATGCTGTTTAAAAGCCTCTTTATGAGTCTCTGGCGTTTGTTGCTGATTGGCATTTTGCGTGCTGGCATTGGCTTCTTTAGAAATCTCGTGATTGGTATTAACTCCACCAATGCCTCCACCTCCACCTCCACCTCCACCAGATTGTTTTCCGTGTTTATCTACACCGGGAGTGTGACCAGGCTTAAATGGGCTACCTGCTGGAGAAATACGAATTTGTATAGCTCTATACAAATCAGCGCTATCGTACTTATGGATGATAAACTGATCTGCATCGGTCCAGGTAACACGATCTACCCAGCGTTCATAAGCCGTTTTTTGATCTTTTTTTCGAGACCGTTCTTGATAATCCCCACTCATTACGAGCCTATACATATCTATGATTCTGTTCATGTGGTTTGCTTTCGCGCTGACAGTTTTCCGGTCAACGTGTTCCAACGAAGACCGTGACCTGGGCAGACGACAATATTATTGTGCTGAGGTTGATCACCAATAATAATACCGCGATGCGGGCAAGTTCTGCAATCAAATTTAACTTCAGCGTATGCACTTTCTAAAGTAGACAACCAGTAGGCTTCTTCCACAGGAAATACGGGTGTTTCTCGTAACATTTTCATTGGACGAAGTGTGGGTACGCCCTCTCCTGTATGAACGAGTGTTAACGCAGAAGGAGGATCCAAGATATCGGGTGTCAGATTAAGATCCAAGAAACGTACATCATAGTGATAGTGCGGCACATTAAAGAATAAGAACTCGGAATCTGTATGACGAGGTCCACAGATTGGATAGTATACCTCTAAACTTGGATGTTTTATGGCCGGAACTTGATAAATTCTACCGACTTGCATTGTTAAATGCTTCGATGGAGGTAAAGACCTTATGTTTACGTACACCTGCAAGTGTACCCATCGGTCCCCGTCCTTGCGCAACATCCCGCGCATCTTTTTCATTTGTAAAAAACGCTAGTGTGACGTCCGAGCCACGTCCTTCTAACATGTCTGTATTGATGAACACTTCCCAACATTCTTGCATTGCACCACCTCTTTAAAGACAGGGTAGCACAGTCACCTTCGGAATACAAGCATGTCGATGCAGGAAGATCGTTTTTTCTCGGCCTGGCAGAAGATACAACTACGTGTATCTACACTGACCGACGCCTTCAACTTTAACCTACTTTACCCCGCACGTGTGGTAGAGTGGGAGTCGTCCGACATCTTCCCGTCAGGACTCGTCGGCGTCGTCTTCGTCTCCGACGACGTCGGCCAGGCCGCGACGAAGCTGAAGTCGAAGAAAGGGATCCCCGTGCTGCCACCCGTAGTCGGGCAGCGATACGTCCCGAAAGTGGGCAGCCAGGTCCTCGTGGGGTGGCAGGGCGGCGACGAGCGCTTCCCCTACGTGACGGGGTGGCTGGGCCTCGGCGGCGCGGAGAGCGTCGCGCACGACTTCGACACTTCGTACACGTTTACGGGCGACCTCGTCGACGTCGTCGGCGATCTGCGTAGTCAGCATGAGTTGGGCGCCAGCGCGGGCACACTCAGCGCGGTGGTCACGGCGCCCGCGACACTCAATAGCGTCGATGGCGACGATACGATCTTCACCTTGTCAGTCAATTGTGCTGACAACATGTCGGCTTTCACGACAGCGACGATAACACTGGGTAGAGCTTTTGCGACGCCACCGCGTTGTGTCGTCTCGGCGACAGATGCAAAAAATGGCGGCGTCTGGACGACGGGACTTGTCAGTACCAAAGCGACGGGAACACAGACGGTAC
>CALKUN010000139.1 GCA_937996675.1 uncultured Candidatus Saccharibacteria bacterium | reverse complement strand
CATCTACTTCGCTCCTTTCAAGACCATGTCCAGCACGCGCTCGGCGCGCGGGCGCAGCGCCGCCACGTCGCCGTCGTTGCAGATCCCAGCGTCGAAGACGTCGCGCCGTGGGTCCGCGGGGTGCCAGGTGCCTTGTTTTAGATCATCGCTGACAAAGTCAGCGTAGCTGCAGGGGCCGTCATCTTGCGACGCGCCAGCCAGCAGCTCGGTGACGTGCCCGTTCCACTCGACGCCCGGCCGCTGCACGAGCACGTTTACGCCGCCTGCATCGTGGATCGCCGCCGCCTCATTGAGCCGGCGCACGTCAGGCACGGCGACCACGAGCCGATGGCTATAACGCAGTACAGCGCGCCAATCGATAGTCCGGCCGCCTTCGATAAGAGTTGTCTGCTGCCGATCCACCTCGATGCGCCAGCGCTTCACCCAGTGGTCGTGGTCGTCGCCGAGCAGCGTAGCGGGTACGCCGAGGTTAATGAGCATCTGTCGGTACGTAATGCCCCACTCAGGACAGACGGTGTCCTTTTTGTCGTCGTCGGTGAACGCACTCACGTCCACGCCGTAGGCCGCCGCCGCGGCCTGCCGCAGCGGGTCGGCGAAGGCGACGGTGACGAAGGCGAAACCGCGCTCGACTGCGACTTCGCGCAGCACCCTCGCGAAGGTGTCCTTGCCCGCCCTCTTTAGTCCCCCGATACCTATCAAATATCGCATATTTACTCCTCTTCTTTGAGTTTGATCCAGCTCACGTTGTTGGTCTCTCTGTGATACAGCCGCGCTCGCGCCTCCGCGGCGTCCGCGATGTCGTAGCTCCGCAGGTAGTATACCGCGCGGCATCCCCTCGCGATCAAGTCTTGAGTGCAGCGCAGGCAGGGCTCGTGCGTAACGTAGGCCGCGGCGATATCGCCCGTGCTGTAGTCGAGCGCCGAGCGCTCCGCGTGCCGCGTGTTGAAGCAGCGCGCCGACGGGTTGCATGTCTCCGGCGCGCAGTGGGGCTGCCCCGGCAGCGCGCCGTTGTAGCCCACGCCCGCCACGCTGCCGTCCCGCCGGAGCAGCACGGCCCCGACGCTCAGCCGCCGGCAGGTGGACAGCCGCGCGAGCTGCTGCGCCATCCGCATGTAGACCTCGTGCTTCAGTTGCCTGCGCTCGTCGCTCATTCTTCACCTCTGCGTCGCTTAATTCGCTGCTCAATGCGCGGCGTTCTCTTCGTTGCGGGCACGTCGTGCTGTGCTCCGCATCGACCGCACTCTACTACTGGAATCTGCCCGACCACATCGCCGTCACAGTCAATGTTCGGGCGCTTCGTCACGTCTGCTGGCTCAGCCTGGCATACAGCAGAGCATTTCTTGCATGTAAACTCCCACCATACAGGAGCTGAAATAACCTTCATTTTACCACCTCTTTAAATTCGCAAATCTACGCGCTTCCGGGGCGCGCAGAGCCAGACCCCGTACCCGAGCCGCCACCCGCGCCAGATCGCGCCTCCTGAGCGCTCCCAGGCCCCGTAGCGTTGATGTCTAGGCCCTGGACGAAGTAGCGGACGATGCCGTTCACCGCGCCGAGCTTCTCAAGGTGCACGCTGCGCCCACTCGTGACTACCTCGCGGCCCACGATCGCGCCGAGCATCCGGCCGAGCTTCGCCGAGCTCCGGGGGTCCGCGCTCTTGGTCAGCTCGCACAGGGCGCCGACCACGTCCATGGCCCGCCCGTCGCGGTTCGCGTGCATGTCGAAGAGCTGCCGCGCCGTGAAGGG
>CALKUN010000138.1 GCA_937996675.1 uncultured Candidatus Saccharibacteria bacterium | reverse complement strand
TTGGCAGCTTCGTCCTGGGTAACACGAGCAGATCGACCATCCCACTTCGATGCGATTAGCTCGTTGAAGGCGTCGAAGACTTCGTCGGGTATCGTCGCAGCTTTTGCTTTGATGACGTCCTGTGGCTTGATTGGGCCGCTCACGACGCAGCCTCCTGACTGTCGCCCTGCTGTCCCAGCATCGCCGCCATCACGGCGGCCTCGCGTGCAGTCTGTGCCATGACCTGCGTGAGCAGGATGACCTCCTGCCGACCACCTCGCCACGTCGTCACCGTCTGCACCAGTGACGCCGTGACGGCGGTCCAGATGCGGAGGATGCCGGGCACGGTGGCGACATCAAGTGATGGATCTGGCGCTGCTGTTCCAGCAGAATCAAAGAGAGCAGCCTCATATGTTTGCGCCGCTTCAGCGACCTCACGCCACATCGACGCCATCTCGCCGACGCGGCCGAGCTGCGCGGGCGTCGACGACAACGCGGCGCCGTCAGCACCGAGCAGCGTCGGTCGCGCCTGCTGTAGCCCGGCCGCCGCGTGCTCGTAGTAGCCTGACAGCCACTGTGCCGCCGTGACGAAGTCGACGCCCAGCGCGGCGATCGCCTGCTGCGTGACGACCTGGCGGAAGCACTCTACGACGACGGCTGCGCGGCCTCGAATGGCCAGCGTCGACATGGGTGTGGTCTCATCGGCACGTTGTGTTAGTTGGCTGTGCGCTCGATCGAGCGTCGCGACGAGGTCTGACTTTGTGGACTGCTGTGACATGCCGACGACTCTACCGCAACGGCGCCGCTATGTCAAGCTCTATGGAGTCCTGTGGAAAGACTTGACAGCGTCGGTGATATCGCGTAGACTACCTTCTCGACATGCTCGCGTATGCCTACATTTCCACAGTGACGGTCACGATGTATACCTTGACGGTCTGCATGACGGCCTCCGTGACGGCTTAAGTATGCGTAGCCACAGTGAAATGATGGTTATGATGACCTGTGACACTTTTCGCGAGGTCGCAGCCGAGCAGCTACCGAAGTAAACAGGCCGTCAAGGCCATCACGACCATCATAGTCATCAGCAACCCGCGTAATCAAAGCCTTTTCTAGGCCGCCAGGCCGTCATCAGCCCGTCAACAGGGCCATCACCTAGTCGTAGTCCAAAAATGGTTCGACCTCTTCGCCGTATGCGGCGAAGTAGGCGTCGTATTTACATGTGCCGAAGTATCGTATTATAAATTTCCTATACCCCCAAGTGGTTTATTTTAGGATTTTTATTTTATATAGTACCGATCGCGCGTGCGCGCGTAATGGACATTTGTAGGGAAATGTAAGCACAGATTGACGTGGCTGTGCCGAAGGCGAGGCCGAAGCAAAACAGACAGACTACAAAACGTGCCGGCTGCTGCAACGCAGCCATTCGCGCTAGGAGGCCGTTTTGATGTCGAGGTAGTGCTGCGCTATGGCAGAGCCGTTGCGAGGGCTCAGAATGCAGCTAATTGAATCGTGGAGGGCGTGGCGAGGTTGGCGGAGGTCGAGGTAGTGAAGCGCGGCTACGCCGAGGTGCGGCAGCGCATGGACGACGCCGTGATGCTACCGCTGAAGTCAGGGCTACTCTGCTGCGGCGCCGACAGCCGAGCGGCCTCAGCGGGCACGTCGACCACCTCGACACTGCTACTCCCTTCCGCCGTCTTGGCGACCATGTCGGACACGATGGCGATGAGCGGCTCAACTGCGTCAAGCAACGTCCCGCCCAGCTCCACGGCCAGCACGACGGCGCTGCGCTTGGCGAGCTCGTCGGCCACGGCGTCGAGGGTGTCGACGTGCTTGCCTAGGCCCGGTAGAGACGCTCCGTAGGGTACGATCGTGGCGGCAGCTGCGCCCATGAACGCCTTGCCGTACTCGGACTGGAGGACGTCGGACAGGAAGCGCTGCACGACGGCCTTCTCCTGCCGCGTGCCCTTGAACATCTTGAGAGCCTTCTTGGCGACGATCTTGTGCATGCGGTTGAGGCCGAGTTCAACCGGCGCCCGCGTCTTGGCGGCATCGATCGCCAAGCGTCCGCGAGAAGGCTTCTTCGTGGTCGTGGTCGGGTTGTCGGTGGTCGGGTTGCTGGTAGTTACTGTTTTGGTGTCGATGGTGGGCATAGTAGTCTCCTGTGTGGTGTGTGGTGCGGGTTGCTTGGATACATAGGTAAAAGTCGGACTTCCAGATACGTCGTAGCGAATAACGCCTGTGTCGTCTTTAGTGGTGCCGAGATGCTGCTCTAGCGCACGTCGTGTACCCTCGTAGGCTACGGCGACCATACTCTCGACGGTGACGGGATCGCCGTCACGAGGCGGCGTCAGGGACTTAGCCTCGTCGAGGCTGGGCTTGAGCTCGTCCCATGATATGGGAAGTTTCGTGATGGCGCAGATGGGACGAAACTCGTTGTCGAAAGCGCCGAACCAGTTAATCCAATATTTACCAAGTTCGTCGGCATATTCAAAGCTCTGTGTATATCTTAACCGATACAAAGAACATTTACCAGCATGCTTCGGGTTGCGCTCCCACAACTGCCCTGGGTTCGCCTCGATGATGCCGCGAGTAAGCTGCCGAAACTCAACCGGCTTCTGCGCGGGTGCCGACTGCGGTGTTGGCTGCGACGACGCTGCCTCGCTGCTTTTGCGCAGCTTCGCCTTCGCCGTCATGACGGCGACGTCGTAGGTGGGCCACCACCAGCCGTGTACGCGGACGGTGTTGTCGTCTGCAACTGTGGCGATCGTACCCACTTTGTCAACATACTCTAACATGCTATTTTCATTAAAGCCAGGTGACCCTTGAAACCTCGGCGTCACCACCTCGTCGCCGACCTTCAGCCCCCAGTTCTCGACGCCCTGTAGCGCCGACGCTGGCCAAATATGGACCTCGTCGGTGCCAAGGTTGCGGACGCGGTAGCGCGAGTGGTCCTGCCAGCAACCCTCGATCTTGCCGACGCCGAGGTTGCGAGCGATGTCTTGCGGGGCCGCGATGCGGACGCCAGCAGTACCGTCGCTGAACGTCGAACACATGACGGCGTCGCCGACGTTGAACCTGCGGGTGGGTTGAGCTGCTGGTGCTGGCGGCGTCTTGGTAGCCTTGAACCTGGCGACCTCGTCGTCGAGGACGGACCAAGCGACAGGTTTTATTCCATCATGAGATCGCCATGATCGAGGCTGGTTGACAAAGTCTTCATACCAACGCATTTGGCTGTCGGAGACATAGGGGTAGCAATCCATACACAC
>CALKUN010000137.1 GCA_937996675.1 uncultured Candidatus Saccharibacteria bacterium | reverse complement strand
CGACGCCTGGCATTAAGGAGTCGTTCTTGCGGGCGAGGTACGCCGAGATGGCTGCTAGAGTACGACAGGGGCTGCCGCCGTATAAGCCTGGCTATGCGGGAGCACGCTTCAGGCAGAGGTTCGGGCACTGGCCGCAGCGCAACATGGAGACGATGATCCGACTTGAGTTCGGCCTCGGCAAGTTATAGCTTGACATCGTCGCAACGTCTTGATAGGGTCGATAGGGTAAGGCTTGTTCATCACAGGAGATAGCTAGATGCCCTCGAAGAAACCAGTCCACAAGGTCGAACCCTCCAAGCTCCCAGCCCCGCAGCGCCTGACCCGCGAAGCCGTCCGCTCGTACATCCGCGAGCTCGACGATCTCGTCGGCGAGCACCTGCGCAAGATCCGCAACATCGAGCCCGACTATCGGGAGGGCGAGCGACGCCTGCATGTGTTCCGACGTGACGCCGTCAAGACGTTTCTGCGCACGCGGCGACTGCCGACTGGCTGGCGTCTCGCCGACGCTGACACGCTGCCAGATCGCATCGACCTCGGCGACGTCTTCATCGCAGGCGACGCCGTCAGAGATCGCATCCGCGACGAGATCGCACGCGACGCCCGCGTCGCTGCTGAGGCCAAGCAGGCGCTGTACCTCGACGCCACGACGACGAAGACGAAGCTGCTCGTGTACGCTGATCCTGGCGTACTGGCGGACATGGACAAACTGCGGCTTCACGATTACGTCGAGGCAGCGCGGCAGAAACTCGGCGTCAAGGTGCTGGCGGCGGCGAAGGACGAATAGGCATCGTGACCATCGAAGATCGATACAGGCTTGCTCTTGAACGCATCGTCGGTCTTGAGCATGATGAGAGCTGTACAACGAAGATGTGTCCACTATACGAGTGCGGTTGCTATGAGAAAGGCCCGCACGATCTGGCACAGATGGCCCTTGATGGTGTCGACTGGGCACCATCGCCTCGGAAGACACGCGCTTTGCAGCACTTCGTCGACTCGGACGTGGACGATCCAGACCATCCGTTCTGGCGACGTCGCCGACTCATCCTCGCCATTTTGACACGCCTTGACGAGAACGCTTTCGCAGGCAAGTCGCTACTGGCACACAGCTTGGAGGACTTCGCAGTCGCCTCTGCGACCGAGGCAGAACTTAATGAGTTTCAGCGCCTCGACGCCCTTGAGGCTTCGTCGTGACGACGCTGTCGCTACCACGTCGCCACCTCGTCGACGCTGTCGCCCAGGCAGCTCATGGCGACTACATCAGGCTGGCCATCGACGACACAGCCTCTCTAACAGTCACGGGCACCGACATGTACACCATGACGTCGACGAACCTGTGGACGACGCTGCCTCTCGACGTCGCAACCTCGTCGGTGACACTGCCGACGAAGCTGCTTACAGCGACGGTGAAGGCGCTGCCCGGCGACGACGTCGCACTCACCGTAACGACGTCCCGGCTACAGCTGCGCAGCGGCAGCTATCGCGGCGAGATCGCGGCGCAGGGTCGCGTCGGCGCCGTCCATCAGATCCCCGACGACGCATGGCGCGATCTGAGCGTCGACGCTGCTACAGAACTGTGTCAGGCGCTGAGCTGCGCCTCTGCGGCCATGTTGTCGGATCCAGCGCGACCAGCACCGAGCGGCGTCCGCGTCGACCCCGACGGCTCAGTCGTCGGCACAGACGGCAACCGCATGCACTGGGTGACGACGTCATGGCGTGGCGGCGCCTTCACGCTGCCGCCTAGCTGCGTCGGCGCCGTGATAGACATACTCGGCGCCGTCGCTGTGAAGCCGACGAAGTCCAAGAAGAAGGGGGCCGCGCAAGGGGGTGATGACATCGGCACGTTGTATCTTGGCGTTGTGGTGGGCGTCAACAACGTCGCCTTCAGGTTGACGACACCGATCGGTACTAGGACGCTGTTCTGTCGTCGCGCTCCTGAGCCCTTTCCTGAGTGGCGACGCATCGCTCGCGACGGTGGCGACGTAGCAGCTTCGCTGACGCTAGATCGCGACGTCCTCATGTCGACGCTGAAGTCGTGCCCGGCCGAGTCGATCAGGTTGAGCATTGGCAGCGGTGTGCTTATGTTGGATTATGTTGTCTTTGACGACACATCGACGCGACGACTTGGCGATGGTAGCATCGAGGTGCCGCTGAAAGTTCTACGGTTGCCGCTTGGCAGCGCCTGCACTGCCAAGGTCTCCACGGCCTTCCTACGCGACGCCGTGGCGTGCTGCGGCCCCGACGTCGTCTTGGAGATGTCGCCGTCGCAGCCTGTTCGCGTCCGCAGCGGCAGCTTCGTCGGCGTGGTGATGTTTCAGCGCTAGTAACTTTGTTCGGCGTAGTTTCGCGTACTTAGAAGAAATCAACAGATCTGTGCTTGACCGATCTGAGCAGACTCGGCATGCTTTGAAGTGTAAGGAGATACGACGATGAACACCGCAGCTGCCCACCGAGACGTCACCAGCAAGTATAGTCGCCCCGCTACCCTCTACATCTGCTTCGACAACAACTACCGCGTCGCCATCGTGATGAAGGCCGGTCAGTCGAGCTGCGACGGCACCGTCATGGTCGACGACGGCGTTGAAGTCGTTGAGACTGATTACTACGGTGACGTCTGCTGCTACGCGAGCGGCATCCGATCGACGTACCTGCACGGCTATCACAACGCAGATGACGCCATGCGTAGCCTTGGCTACGTCGTCTCCGACGTCAAGCGCGTAGCTAAGGCTACACTCGTAACTCTCGGTGACACGGGCTTCGGCCACAACGTGCAGCAAGTTCGCGACCTGGAGATCCGCCTCATCCCGCACGCTCAGTATTCGCAGGCCGTCGAAGTGAGCTACATCCCGCGGGGCTGTCGTAAGCGTCGCTGCTTCGTCCAGTCCTACGGCGCCAACGTCGTGGCCCTCGACGGCTGGGTCGCGGTCGGAAAGCCTGACGCCTTTGAGTCGATGCCGAGCTCGCAGCCTGGCGTCACTGTGCAGCGCAGCCGCGACACCGCCTTCGGCGAGACGTGGGCGACGGAGCGCGATCAGGCCGTAGACCTGGCGGTGCGGCAGGGTGCTCGTATCGTCGCCGACTACCGCGGCCACAACGCGCACTAACAGGGTAAGGAGATACGACAAATGGACAGCAAGCTACGCTTCAACGGCGTTGAGCTACACGCCGACAGTATTCAGGCTGCTCGGTGCTGGTTTGCAGACAACGCACTAGCATGCTCAGCAGCCGCTCGATCGAGAAGTGAGGCTCTCGATGCACATACGTTCTATGTCAATGATCTGGCCGGCTACAAAGCCGCAAAGACAACGCTGGCCGCCGAGTGCTTGGCGGGCGAGTATGATACGACACTAGCCTTCATGCAGAAGGCGTACTTCATCCAGACCGGCGAGTGTCCAGGGTTGCTACCATAGCTTGACATCGTCAGAGCGTCGTGGTAGTGTCGACGAAGTGAAGACGCCGATACAAGACCTACACGAGCTCATAGAGCAGCGTGTAGCTTTGTTTGTGAACGAGGCACCAGCAAAACACCCGATGACGGTGGGTGCTGATTTTAGGATTCGTGTCACCGATTGGTTCTTGGCAGCGTGTGGTGTCGTCAACGCATGGAGTGGGCTGCATCAGCCGATCGTCGTACATGTCGGCAACCTGAAGGGCAGCTTTTACGCTACCGAAGTAGCATCTGCGCCTGATGTACGACATGGTTGCGTCGAGTATACGGTGAACGGTTACATTCAGCTTGAGGAGTCGAGCATGTCCGAGTCTGCGCAGGAAGTAGAGTTTCGCGAGGGTTGTCCGAGTGTCGACCACGTCGAGGCGGCGTTGCGGAGATCGGAAGAGCGTCGTGTAGGGAAAGAGTGTCTTCGCCTGTGTAGATC
>CALKUN010000136.1 GCA_937996675.1 uncultured Candidatus Saccharibacteria bacterium | reverse complement strand
TGGTGAAGGTTCCTAACAGCGCCGGAGTAATCACCTACGTCGGTGGCTACCTGAAGCTCGCTGGGGCTGACAACAACGGCGACATCGGATTCCAGTCCATCGTACCAGGCGTTACCTTGAGTTGTGCAGTCGGTGCGAACTCTGCAACAGTGACTGGCTCGACCGGCGCTTGGACCGTGGCTCTTACTTGTCCGGCGGCGGCGTCCAGCCTATTCGAGACGTTCTGGCTTAGTGCTGACGCTGGAGCTACAGCAGCCCGCGCTCTAGTGTCTGCGACTTTCTACGGCACCAAAGCGAGCAACGCCAACAGCACGCCGATCACCGCAACGCCAATGGACAACGGCGCGATCACACTCACTGCGCCAGCGTCTGGATACCGCTACAAGCTGACTACGGGCTCTAGCCAGTCTGCTGCAGCCTCCTACTCGACGCTTGACCTAACGATCGCGTTAGGGTGCGATATCAACAGCGAGCCGACCGGCATTGCCAGCGCGATGGTCACGCTGATCAATGCAATCACTGGTAAAGTAGTCGCCGCGCCTGTCGGGGCAGGGACCGGCATTCTGGGCATCTTGCCGTCAAGCTTCACCGCCCTGCAGTACGGCTCTACTGCGGCGATGACTCTCTCGGGTAACCCGACTGACTACATGCCCTCGATCGTAGTCCAGACTGTTCGCGGTGGCGCTCTTGGGACTGCCACAATCAAATGGACAATTGACGGTCAGGTAGGACCCGCGCCAGCTACTTCAACGCTCAGTGCCGAGACTCTCGTGCCCGCGTCGGGAATCGTGGCGCTCTCCGGCGCGAACTTCACTTCCGGGCTCACCGCAACCTTCACCGGAGTGCTTGAGGGACCTGGCGCGGGTGCCGGTGTTGCCGGCTCTGCGATCGGCGACAGGTGGACGAGCTCCGCAACTGCCCCGACGAGCAGCGTCGCCTCCCTGGTCGCCGCTGCGACCGCAGCGCTCAACGACAACACACGGTCTTTCGGAATCATCGCCGTAGTCCAGCCGATGACGCTCTCTGACATCGTGACTTTTGATGCGCTGATCCAGTCCACTTTCGGCGCGACTTTCTGTGAAGCGATCGTTGCCGGGCGCGACCTCAACTACGGGTCGAGTGAGACGGACGCTGCCTTCACGACGGCGATTCAAACCGAGCTCCTCGCTTTCCACTCTGCGCATGGTTTGACCGCTGTAGCTGTCGGCGGAGTCGTCCACTCGGACGTGTACACCGGCTACACCTACGGCCCCCTGGACGTAAACGGCGCGGCTGTGGCCGGTCGCCCAACTGCTCTTGTTGCGCTGGCCCGCAACGCTTCTATCCCGGCTCATGAGAACCTTGGGCGAGTGGCCACCGGCCAGATTCGTAACGTGACCGGAGCGAGCCACGATGAGCGGGTGAATCCCGGCCTGGCGGACAAGTTTATCTGCACGCAGAGCTACCGTGAAGCGCCGGGTGGGATCTACTTCTCGGGCGCGGCTACCACCGCGGACCCTGTGGACCCGGCTTATACCCAGGAGCCGTGGGTGTCACTGGCATGTCAGGTCGGGCGCATCGCCAAGCTCGCTTCGTTCCCTTTCACTTTGGACACGATTGAGACCATCTCTGTTGCGGAAGGTAATGGCGTTGTGCCCAAGGGTGCCATCACCGTTGCGCAACAAGCGATTATTGAGAGTACTGTCACAGCCCCTATCGAGGCTTTTTTGTTCAAGCCCAAGACCGACGGTCGCCCCTCCGCGAACCGACTGCCGGACACCGACAGCTCGGGAGCTCCGCTCAAGACCGTCACCGCGCGCCGGGACTACTCTGCGAAGGATACCAGAGAGTTGCGGCTAGACGTACTGTTTAGCCGGCTCGGGTTTGTGTATTCGATCGATATCGGCGTGACGCTGGCTTAGCGCATGCCAATCGCTTTGCATTGCACCGATAACCCACCCCTGTTCCCCTCCCAACATAGCCCACCGCGGTAGCTACACTAGCTAAAAGCGCAGAGTTTACAATAGCTTGCGCTGTCGGTGCGCCTAATTAGCGTTAGCTGAGATTAGCTAGTGACTCAGGCCGTTCTGTCTTCCGTGTTCAGGCGGTTCGGGCGAACGTAAGCGGTAGCGCGCCGCAAGTCGTTGCCTGTTATGCGGTGGGCCATGTGCAGACGTGGCTGAGACGTCAAAGGAGTTAGATAGATGGCCCAAGCACCTGTAGGCATAAACCAGCCGGTCAAGATCAATGGATTCAAAACGGACTGGACTTCACTCCGAGGTTCCTGGTGGGGCACCGGCCTGACCAGCTCGCACCTCAAGTCCCTCAATTGGGATGAGATGGTGACTCCGACCAAGCCGCGTGGTGTACACGGTATCCCGCTCACCAGGGGGCTCGGCTTCTATACCGCGACGGCCAGTATGGAGGTCACGCTGGAGTGCTTCAACGCGATGCTGAGCCAGTTTCCCAACGGCTACACGGCGGTACAGGACAACCCGCAGTTTTCCTACAAGCCCTACGGGAGCACCGCCGGCAACGTGTTCACCGTGAAGTGGGTCGAGGCGTACATCATCAAGGAGAGCTGGGCGCAGTCTCAGGGGCAAGGGGATGGATTGTGGGTCAAGCTGGACATCGACGTGCGCTACGTGCTCAAAGCGGGGGATGACGGGGTGCTGAAGTGCCTGTATCCACTGGACCTGGACGGTACGGGGATCGCTAGGGTTACTGGTTAGGCACGCCGGCCGGGCGTCGATTCTTGCCGCGCCATCTCCCGCTTCAGAATATCACGATCGCTCTTGTGCTTCTCATATCGATCTTTGGCAGCTTGCAATTTAGCTTCCATAATCGCAATGTCTGCGCTCGCCTCAGCGGTAAGTTGCGCAGATGCTAGATATCGTTTCATTAACTCGTCCATTCCTTGCCTCCTACCTCAAGTGTGGCACACTTCAGACTAAGTGCAAGCTGG
>CALKUN010000135.1 GCA_937996675.1 uncultured Candidatus Saccharibacteria bacterium | reverse complement strand
GATTAATCAACATCAGGCTTTTCCATAAGGCCGAGGAACTGCCGAGCGTAGGCCGAGAGAGATTCGA
Source organism: uncultured Candidatus Saccharibacteria bacterium (assembly GCA_937996675.1). Taxonomy (GTDB): domain Bacteria; phylum Patescibacteriota; class Saccharimonadia; order CAILAD01; genus CALKUN01. The sequence goes on along the minus strand of CALKUN010000135.1, from coordinate 14,361 downwards.
CGTATCGACGCTGACCCTCGGCGTAGATCGTGTCAAAGGCTAGACTCGACTTACCAGAGCCTGAGAGTCCCGTAATCACGACGAGCTTATCGCGAGGGATTTCAAGGCTAATGTTTTTGAGGTTGTGCTCGCGAGCACCGCGGATAATGAGCTTGTCGTGCATCGATGGAGTCCTTATTTACAGGTTGAGACGGCTGTTTGTTTTACCCTGAAACTAGCCGATTATTATACAGATAAGTCAACAGTACTTCAACTCTATACAAACTGCCCAAAACATCGTTTTGCGCACACATTCTTGCTATAATAAGCAAAAGCATAAAGGAAATAAACATGAACGATACACAATCATACGCTCCCGCTGGGGATGCAGCTCCCGCACCAAGAATTGACACAGGTGGACTCCAGACGCCCGCCGAACAAGCGAGCACCCCTGACGCCGCTCGTCTCGCTGCAGATGCAGATAGAGCAGCTGCTATAGAGGCGGCTACTTCCGCCCTGCCCCCAGCCCCCGCACCCGACACCGCACCGACTCTTCGTGACGCATCAGCAGCCCTTGTGCCTTCCGTTACCCTTCCTGAACCTGGCGCGTCCACGGACGCACCCCCACTGCCGGTTAGTACCACCCTCACCGATACATCACCTACAGTACATATAGATGACCCATACGCTGCCGCTATGCCGCACTACTCAGAGCCAGCAGCACCCGGTGGCAATCCAGTCCCCGAAAACTTGAAATCAGTCGATGCCGAAAAAAGTGCCGAGCTGCCAACCGCAGATGAAATGTATGCGAACGCCAATCAGATTATGAGCGAAGCCGAAGTTCTGCGTAAAAATGGCAAGCCGATCACTCCCGAGATGCAAGAAAGGATCAACATTGCTGCTGCGGTCCTCAACACACTCGTAAAGTAACCCTAACCGGATACAATAAAACGCCCATACGGGCGTTTTATTGTATTGCAGGAGGTACAGTTATTTCTTGAGAGCGTCGAGTTCGTCACGAACTTTTTGTAGGCCGGCCTCTAGATCATCGATGTGGTTGGTCAAACGCACTACGGCTGCTTGGCGTTCGGAGTCGTTTGGCGCATCAGCATCAGGAGCGCTAGCTGGAGTAGGGCTATCCTTCTCGAGCGGTGATGCTGCCTCAACTGGCTCAACAGGGGCTGGCGTAGCATCTTCTGTTCGATCAGTTGTGAGGTCAGGGTGAGTTGCAAGAATAGAGTTAACTTGAGTCTGGGCACCAAGGAGCTCGGCTTGCGGTGCCTGCGAGTCAGCTTCTGACTCAGCATGAGCTGCCTGCCAGGCCTGCCCTTCTTCTACAGGTGGGGCTGGCGGTTCAACATCCTCGGCTGGCGCAACCGCTGGTTCGGCTGGTACTTCAGCAACGGGAGCCGGCACATCAACAGGTGCCGTTGGAGCTTCGGGCTCAACCGGTTGGGTGCTATCAAACAAGACTTCGTCCTTTGACTCATCGGATGGATTCTCAGGTACTACTACTGGTACCTGTGGGTCTGTTGCTTCATCGGCTACCTTAATATCAGGCATCTGGAACATATCGTCGTCGGATGGTGCCTCAGTCGCTACCTCTTGCTGTGCTGGCACTTCAGGAGCACTGGTTGCAGAAGCACTGAGATCCAGCGCCTCGGATGGCCCGCCCGGCATAGCGTGTACATCGCTCATACTGCCAGCCTGCAGTTCTGGCTCGGGCGCAGGAGCGTCTGGCTCAACAGGCGCCACGGGAAGAGTTGGCTCCACCACGGCGGTAGGCTGGACTACCTGAGCCGTAGAAATAGCTGGATCCGCGACGGTAGTCGCTGCATCATCGCCATGACCGAATATCTTGGAAAAAAAGCCTGGCTTGTCATTGTGTGAATCGTCAGCGTGCATGTCGGACCTCATATTACTTATGCTTACTTATATTCTAGCAGAAATACTATTTTTAGGGCAGAACTTAAGCCGCTATAGGAGGTGTATCAGCAAAGCTTTGGCATTTTTCTGCCATCGCTTTGTAATCACCCTTCCATCTTGCGGTGTCGGTTACGAGCCTCTTTTTAAACTCTGCCGGATCAGTAAGCATGCCTTCTCTTGCCATCAGTCGCCGTTGCATTTCGACAATAACCTTGCCTGTTTCCGACAAGAGTTCTACTCGATCTGCAGCAGCATTAGGATCAGAGATTAGTAAAATCTCATTCAATCGAGCGCTATAGTCTCGTCGAACAGCATCATCCACCTTATCAACGAGGTCAAGGAGGTTGGTCACCTTGTTCACCGCACCCACCCACCGATATTCCTGATCCTTCGGTGCATCCATTTGGCCGGTTCTGAGATCGCTGGTAATTTTTTGCGGTTCGTCACTTACAAAGCTTCTCGTGTCGTCCATTCTCTTGTCTATGGCTTCGTCAGCTTCTTTGGAAGGCTCTACTCTATTCCTTGGACTGATTAACCCCTCCATGAGAATCTCCACTTTGCGTCTAGCCTCTGCCCTATCACGCAAAAGTGGATCCGTCTTAAGCCCATCGACAACACTTGTGCCCAGCACACGGATAATCTGTCTTCTTTCGTCCACAAGGTCGGCTCGATACCCATTAATATTGCTCACCTTGGACATCAGCTCTAAGGTCATGCCATCAATAAGGGTAATTGCATCGCCTTTTGCCAACTCTCGTAGACGCTCGTTTGCCTCGGTATCCACAGGAGACTCAGTATCTACTACTGGATGTCGAGTGACTTCAGAGCCTGCGCCGTAGAACTCCTCTTCCGATTCACGCTCAGGTAGAGATAGTTCATCAGTATGATATTCAGGTGGGAGTTCGCCTGAATAGTTCTCAAGCAGCTCAGTCTGTGGCCGTGGCGGAGGTGGAGCAAGATCTCTTAGCTCTTGGGCGAGAGCGGCTGCGTGACTAGACTGGGTCTGCCCCTCATCGGGCGTGTGCTCGGATTCATGACTCATAATTACTCAGTATACTGGTTATGCTCAGGTGAGTCACTAGCAAGAACCCCTCTGCTAAGCTTACTTCTTGCGGATCTTTTGCCCAGCAGCGTAATCACGCACTTCGGCAATCTGGTCACGAAGGCCAGCTGCCTTCTCAAACTGCAGATTCGCAGAGGCGATCTCCATCTGTTCCTTGAGCTGCTTCATGAGGTGCTTGAGCTCATCCTTTGGGATATTGTGGAGGTCAAACTCTTTCATATCGGCAAGTTCGGCCGTCTTGTCTTCTTGCATGCTCTCAGCGATGGCTTTCTTGATACCCTCGGGAGTAATGCCATGGTCCTTATTGTATTGCTCCTGGATGGCACGGCGACGGGTCGTCTCATCGATCGCTGCCTTCATCGACTTCGTGACCTTATCGGCGTACATGATCACCCGACCATCAAGGTGACGAGCGGCTCGACCAATCGTCTGTATCATGGCACTCTCGCTGCGCAAGAAGCCTTCCTTATCCGCATCGATAATCGCCACCAGAGATACCTCAGGCAAGTCTAGTCCCTCTCGGAGGAGGTTGATGCCGATCAGGACATCGTAGACACCGAGCCGCAGATCGCGCAAGATCTCAGTACGTTCCAAGGTCTGTACGTCTGAGTGGAGATATTGCACCTTGATGCCGATATCAGCTAGGTATTCGGTGAGGTCCTCAGACATACGCTTGGTGAGCGTCGTGACGAGAGCACGCTCTCCTCGCTTCACACGTTCGCGAATCTCGGCGACAAGGTCATCGACCTGGTGCTCAACTGGTCTTACTTCAATGAGGGGATCTAAGAGCCCCGTCGGACGGATCACCTGCTCTACGGTGTGTTCGAGCGTACGAGATAGCTCATAGTCGCTCGGAGTGGCCGAGACGTAGATGACTTGATTGATATGTCGGTCAAATTCTTCAAAGCGCATCGGTCGGTTATCCAGAGCCGATGGCAAACGGAAGCCGTACTCGACAAGGGTCTCTTTACGAGCACGGTCACCATTAAACATGCCGCGCACCTGCGGGATACTGATGTGGCTCTCATCGATCATCATGAGGAAATCATCCGGGAAGTAGTCGAGCAACGTAGCTGGCTGTTCGCCCGGCTCGCGGTTGGTGAGGTAGCGTGAGTAATTCTCGATCCCCTTCACATAGCCAGTCTGCTCCATAATCTCGATGTCATACATGACGCGCTGCTCAAGACGCTGGGCCTCGAGATGTTGTTCGTGATCCTTAAACCACGCCACACGTTCAGCTGACTCTTCTCGGATCTGGGCGATCGCCTTCATGAGCTGCTCACGAGGTGCCACGTTGTGTTTGGCTGGGAAGATCGTGACACTGTCCGGTCGCTCGATCACTTCGCCTGTCAGCGGCTCAAGCTTTGTAATTGATTCTACCTCATCGCCAAAGAACTGAATGCGGTAGCCATGCTCGCCATCAGCTGGGATCACATCAACATTCTCACCCCGTACACGGAAGGTACCGCGCATGAAGTTCTGATCATTACGGGTGTACTGGATATCGGTCAGGAGACGGAGGAACTTTTCACGCTTGCGCAGCTCCCCGACCTTCACAGGAATAGACATCGAGCTGAAGTCATCGACCGAGCCGATACCATAGATACAGCTGACCGAGGCAATAATAAGCACGTCTTGTCGAGTGAGGAGTGAGCTAGTCGCTGCCAAGCGGAGCCGATCGATCTCTTCGTTGATAGCACTGTCTTTCTCGATATAGGTGTCAGATCGAGCGATATAGGCTTCCGGCTGATAAAAGTCGAAGTAGCTGACGAAGTAATGCACAGCATTGTCTGGGAAGAAGGCCTTGAACTCCTCGTACAATTGGGCTGCTAGCGTCTTGTTATGAGACAAGACGAGCGTCGGACGATTTACCTTGGCGATGAGGTTCGCCATGGTGAAAGTCTTGCCCGATCCAGTTACACCGAGAAGCGTCTGCTCCCGCACGCCATCCTTGAGCCCGGCATAGAGCTTGGCGATCGCATCTGGCTGGTCGCCAGATGGCTGATATTTTGACTGAAGATTGAATGCCATAGTCCTCATAGTATACAACAAACCAAACACCGCCCGAAAGTGGGCGGTGTTTGGTTTGTCTGTGGCGTGGGCTAAGAACTTGCAGCCGGTGCTGGGGTCACCGGTGTCGTAGGGATGATCACCGATGGTTCAGGATGTATTGTTCCTGACGGATCGATGTATGGTGTTGTCGCCGTTGTTGGCAGTGGCACTGCAGTCGACACGGATGTAACTCCTCCAGATATGACTGACTTTATATCACCCAAAACAACCTTGGTCAACACACCATTTGCAAAGTTGTAGTCCGATAGGAATGTACCGCTTGTCGGGTAGACTGCAGTGATAAACAGTCCAGTTGCATCGCTTTTTGCAAATAGTCGCGAACCATTTCCCACTTCTTTGCCAAGTACCTGCGTCACTATCTGTGACGTGGGATTGTAGAGATACAGCCTTGATTCCGCCGTTTCTTCAGAAGTGCCGAGGCAGTTTGTTGCGGCTAAGATATAGACTCCTCGCGCTGTCGTTACCAAATCCATACCCTTAGAGGTATAGCAGTTGACCATAACATCAAGATCAGCACTATAGGTAGCCTGCATTGTCGCAAGATCTATCTTGGCTATGCGAATTTTTGTGTAGTGTCCTGACGTACCCGCAACAAAGGACGGCAGAGCGGCGTACAGGTATTTTCCACTGGCGTCAGGGGTCGCCATAACGCTCGTAGTAGTTCCATGATATCCGAAACCTTCACCGAATTTACCACGTGCTACCGCTTCATAAGAAGTTGTGTCTAATGTTACGAGATGAGCCGAGTTTGCTGTCTGGGCAATGGTGCCGTCAGGACGGCCGTAAAGTACAGCCAACTTTGTACCATCACCACTTGGAATTACCTGTACAGCTCGACCATACGTGTTCAGGGTAAGCCTCTTGATGACCTTATTGGTTACAGCATCAATCACCAAAAGGTTACCTGGACCTGAGTTTGTATCGTATAGGTATAGGTGTTTTTTTTGAGGGTTAACGACCGCATCAATTGCAGCAGTCTTTGGGAAAGACACATCTATTTGATTTCCGCTGTAGACGTGAGTTTTTGTATTAATAATAGCTACCTTGCTCGTGAGATCAGGTGTAGTACCTTGGATGTAAGATCCGGCGCAGAATTCAGGAATTGCGTATGCAAAATCGGTCCCAGGCATTTTCAGTACCCTGCTATAGCTCTGCGCCCATCCTCCTGGATAACAAGCCTGTAGCGCTGGTAGTGGAAAAGTCTTAACGAGAGGCTGCGCAGCAGGGTCCCACACAGCAACAGTTGTGATCCCGTTATCATGAGTGAGGTTGTAAGCGTAGTCTTTTTCTGCACCCGCCTTACTAAATTGAATGAACAAATAGCCAACGACTGCTACTAGTGCAACCGCCAGCAGTGCGATGATGCGAACATCGAATTTGCTAGCGGACTTGATTGATTTACTTTTTGCGACATTACTCTTTGTAACTAGTTTTTGTTTTGATGTTGCCATGAATGTTCCTGGTTGGATTAATACTTATGCTTATTCTCACCTAAGCTAAGGATGTTGTCAAACAAAAATCTATGAGCTGGCAGCTGGAGCTGGCTCGGCAACGGTAGTAGGTTGGACGGTGGTCGCTGGCAGTACAGGAGTAGTCGGAAGTACCGTCGGAGCAACGGTTGCAGTCGGCACCGGTGTCTTCGTAGTGGCAGGCGTAACGACTATTGTAGATGTTGGCGTATTTGTAGCTGTGGCTGTCGATGCTGGCGTGAAGTACACCCTCGTAACACTCATATTGCCACTTGTGAGCTGGAAGGTCAGAGTACGTCGAGGTGAGTTACCAGGACTCACAGCTGGTACAGTTATACACTCCGTGGCTGATTTTACAGCCGGAAGCATAACATTGGCAGTTCCGCCATGTGACGCCGAATTATCCCAGGTGACGTCATTATCCCATCGTTGTTCTTGGCTGATCCATTCAAGTTTTGTATTTGGTCCACCGGTATATCCGGATGATGCGTAGCAGTATTTTCCAGCTCCATAGTTACTCATGTCGGTAAAGGTAAATCCACCCGGTGTCGTTCCGGCAGATATCACAAGATTAGACCCGCTTACTGATCCCGTGCCAATCGGACTGAGCTCGTTACCGCTCCACGAGAGTTTAGACGCAGCCATACGAGACGAAGCACTATAAATGTACGCTGTGCTCTCATTCGTAACTGGCTCCAGCGAAAGGACCACACCCGGATTTGCCGGATACGGCCCAGAGCACCACTCTGAGACTACACCATTTGTAGCAGGCAAGGTTGCCGAGTCATTCCCAGCGACACCACCAACGACGTAATCAGGAGAGGATGGTACGGTTTTATTATTCCATTTAAGATAGATTGGCTTCATTGAGCTATAAGAAATACAATATTCACTTGGTGAAGCAAGACTAGCTGGTACCTTGTGCTGCAAATCGACATATTTAGACGGCTTACCGACTATATATGTATTGTCGGGTAGCTGAAATGCTGTCTTACCACCAACCCCTGCAGAAACTCCAACCGGCGTACATACTCGCTTGGTGTACTGGATGCCATTCTGCACATAATCATTTACGTAGTCGCATGTTCCTGCTACTAGAGTTCCGGCAGCCGGGCTATCAAACTCTGTCGCTTGATTCGTCCAAGCCTTTGGCAGCCACTGAGTGCCGGTGCCTGCCTTACTGAATCGTATGAATAAATACCCCACCACAGCCACGAGCAACACAGCAAGGAGTGCAATGATACGAATATCAAACTTGCTGGATGCTTTTAGCGATGTTCTTTTTGAGGTATTACTCTTTGTAGATGGTTTTTGTTTTGGTGTTGATGTTGCCATGGATGATTCCTGGTTGTGTTAATACTTATGCTTATAATCACCCATTCTGAGCATGCTGTCAAACTATTGTTTGCGGGAGTGTCTCACCCAATACTTTCGCATTGGCGCCAAGCTCGTGAGCCAAGCCCCCAGCACTATCGAAACTGATATCCACACCACCCAATCCCCCCATGCCGTATAGAGTGTCTTGGCCTTGTTCATCTGGATCGTACCCTCAAGGAAATCATAGCCACGCTCATGAGTCTGCGCTACGTAATGCCCATTCTGATCAATTATGTAGCTCAAGCCACCTCGGGCAGACTGGGCAAAAGGGCGAGCATTTGCCACGGCATGCAGTACCGCCATATCCCTCGCTTGGTAATGGTACGCCATACCTAGGCCCATCGTATCAAGTGACGCTGAGTTGGTCAGCACTGTTGCGCCCCGTACCGTCATCCCTCGATACAATTCAGGCGCTACCACACCACTGCAGGCCATCGCTCCCCATGAAACATCGTCGTAGAGAAATGGTCTTTCAGGCACCTCGCCATGATCAATAGACTTCTGATCGTTGAAGTGCAAAAGCATTTGCTCCTGTCCGGCGTAGGCTAAGATGACTTGGTACAAATACGGCACGTATTCGCCCCCTGGAATCGAGAACCATTTTTGCTGCGAAAAGAGTGGCGTGCCGTCTCCTGAGTGATACGTCACCAAGTTATGCCCCGGCTTGGCTTCGGTTTGCACTTCAGGAGCGCTGTCTATGACTAGTCCGCGAGGATCTTTGAGTACCCGCGAAATAGCCTCCGTATCTCTAGCCGCACTGCGCTCCCACAGGTGCGAATACTCCGGCAACAGTAATGCATCATACGACTGTGCCGGACGTTTAGCCAATTCTTCGTTAGCCGAGCTGGAGAAGTTTTCTGGGCTAAACTCATTTGCGAACTGCACCACACCCAACTGCCTGGTAGGACCAGTTGATGTCCGATATACCAGCCAGCCACTCACCGATAGGAGCGCCGATACGATCAAGGGCACAGCGAGCGGTATCAGTTTTCGCGTCAAGAATGCCCGGATGAGGCCAACTACACACGCTACCACAATCAAGCTGAGGAGATAGAGCCCGCCCCATCGTGCGGCGTACACAAATGGTGTATGCACCAACCAGTAGCCGACATTACCAAATGTCCAGTACGGTCCGATGCGCCCTCCAGGACCCATCGACACTATCGAAAAGAATACTGCCCGCAGATATTCTGACACTATCCATGCGGCCGGGATGAGCCACCATTTTGGATCAGCCAGCGACAGATCTAGTCGTCGATAGAGCCATACGAAAAACACTAGGCCTAGTGAGAAGCTCGATACCATAACTAAGGCGGCTGAGATGGATACGACATAAAATGCCACGCCAGTTGCGATCTCAGCTGTGCGCAATCCAAACATCCAAGACACGGTCAGTCCGTAGTACACGCAGCCAACAAGATACGCTGAGACATAGGGATGGTTACTAAACCATTCCAAAACACTCCTCCAGAATACCGGCAGCCTTACGCGTAGTCTATGAAGTATTGACTTTGATCTGGGCGACTTGACCATCTTTACCGTAGCTTACCATAGCAGAAGTTAATGGTCTTCGAGTCACGCAAAAGCCGCCCAGAAGGCGGCTTGCTGACAATATGCGTTGCGTACTATGCAGTTGCGGCGTCGAGTTTGGCCTTATCAAAGCCTACGATGATCGTTCCCTTATAGTCAGTGACAGGGACACCCATCTGGCCAGACTTATCAATCATTTCCTGTGCCTTGTCGGCATCAGCCAGTACGTCGATTGATTCGTAGGCAATACCCTTGTCTTCAAGATAGCCTTTGACGTTCTTGCAGAATACACAGGTTGGAGTCGTATAGACGATTACTTTATCGGTAGTTGCAGTTTCGCTCATAGTGTCCTCTTTCTGATTAAAAAGCCACCTCTGTGACGCTTGATATTAACTCTATTATATACCCTCACACTATTCATTGTATAGTGGCTACTTCCACCCTAGTACAGGGTTGTTTCTGGTGATGCTGGGCAAGGCGGAGTTCGAAGTTATTTTGAGGCGTACTTTAACGTACGGTGAGAAATAACTTCGAGCGACCAACACAGCCCAGCGCATCAGAAACGAGTCGGATGGTAATCCTCAGTGAACGCTCAGCCATTTGGCACACTGTATGCCGGCCTTAGACCCTTCACCTGCCGCAACGATAATTTGTTTCTCAATAATGCTTGTTACATCCCCAGCCGCAAAGACCCCTTCTATTGAAGTCATGTTGTAGTCGTCGATCTCAATCTCTCCACCATCGTTGAGATCAAGAAATCCTTTGAGATACTCAGTGGCCGGCACGGAGCCAATCTCAATAAAAACACCCTCTACGGGAATCTCCTGCTCTTTCTTTGTCTCGTTGTCTTGTACCATAATACCGGTCACAAACTTATCGCCCACTATGCGAGTCACGGTATGATTATTCATTATTCTGACAGAGTGTGAAGCGACAGCCTTGTCGACCAACATCTCGTCAGCAATCAGCTCTGGCGTGACATTCACGACAGCGACATCCTTGACGATCTTCTCAACTGCCAGCACTGCATCAAGTGCTGCATTCCCGCCGCCAATTACCGCAATCGACTTCCCCTTAAAAAGTGGTCCGTCACACCAAGCACAAAAGGTCACACCTCGGTTCAAAAATTCTTCCTCTCCCGGTATGCCGAGGTGACGTGGATCTTTGCCGCTCGCAATCACAACAGCACGAGCCGTTTCGGTCGTACCATTGCCTAGTCGGACCGAAAAATTCTTACCGGAGCGCGAGATGCCATCCACCCCCTTATTCATCAACTTGAGCGTGATCTCTTCGCTAAACTCCTGCAGGTGTTCCTGGAAGTGCTTGGTCAAGTCTGCCCCGCTAATCATGCTGTAGCCAAGGTAATTCTCAACATCGCTTGATTTGGCGGCTTGGCCACCAAGATCCTTGGTGAGCAAAAGCACACGGAGCTTCTTGCGAGCTAGATAGATACAGGCCGCCATGCCAGCTGGCCCAGCCCCGACCACAATTGCGTCGTAGGTCGCTGCGCTGGGCTCCTCGACGGGCAGGGTGGCTGGCACGGGGGCTTGTTTGGTGGCTGTATTAGGCTGCATGGATTATCCGTGCTTATATTCTTTTGGCTCGTAGTCTTTTGGTGCAGCAGCCAAGAACCGTTCGAGTGCAGGTCTCGTCAGGAGACCCTCTTGCGCACCGACCTTCTGGACGACGCTCATAGAGTTGATCGGTCCCCACTTCATGGCTTCCTGGAGGTTACCAGTCGTAATGAGTCCAGCTACAAACGTACTCGTGTAGGCATCGCCGGCACCAGTACGCTCAAACGGCTCAGCTGGATCTGGGTAATTGCGCATGCTCCAGACAGTTGTGCCATCTGATGCATAGCTGCCTTTTGGCCCATCGGTAATACAGACAATCTTCGGTCCACGCTCGTGGATGTACTCCATCATCTTGCGAATATTACGTTCACCAGCCATGCCGGTCATCATCTGAGCCTCTTCGACGTTCACCACAAAGAGCTCAGTATTCTTGTAGAGTCGCTTGAGCTTGTCAAAGCCCAATCTCATCATGAAGGTCCCGGGCTGAAAGGCGAGCTTCACCTCTGCGTGATCATCCATGTAGTCGAGAACCTCATCAATGAGATAGGCGCCATGTTCGGCAAATGAGCTCAAGTACAGCCACTTTGGCGTATCGGACTTATCAATATTTGGAAACTTGTACTTGTACTCTTCGTGCTTAATGAGAATCGTACGGTCGTCCTTGTACCACAGTACGTAGTGATAGTTACTTACCTTACCCTTGTTTACCTGCATAAACTGGGTCTGCACGCCATTCTTCTTGAGCGCCACTAGAATATCGCGTCCATTATCATCGTCACCCACATTACCATAGAGCGACGACTTGAGACCCAACCGAGCAAAGGAAACTGCTGCATTGGCACTATTCCCGACTCCCTCGATCACAATCGCTTCCTCAAATGGAATCTTAGTGCCATATGTCATACAGAGTAATGGATGCTTATCAACAGGATCCTTGTTGATCTCAGCCTCGGTCGGGCGGAGCTTGATAAATGCATCGGTGACGACATCCCCGATACTCAGTACATCAATGTGGTGTGGCATAAAATCTCCCTTTTTTGGTTGGCTCGAACACGCTAATGTCTATGTTCATTATATCGACATCTACACTCCGAAGGATACCCACCTTGGCACCAATATAGCTTATGACTGATGTGGCGTTGGCAGCCGCAAAACTCATGGCCTCCTGCATGCTCTGCCCACGAATGATTGAAGCGATCAGACCAGCCCCGTAGGCATCACCGGCTCCCGTACGATCAATGACTTTTACCTTCTTCGAGATCCCGGCGTGATACAAGTAGCTGCCATCGAGTACCCAGCTCCCGTCCTTTGAGTCAGTCACGACTACCGTGTGCCACAGAGCCCGACGAGCCTCTTCAAGACCAGTCGGTACATCTGGCACGTTGAGGAGTGACTTCATCTCGTCGCTATTGAGCACGACGACATCTGCCTGCTTGAGGAGTCGAACAAGTCGAGTGCGCTTGGTGATCTCCAAGCTACCGGGATTGACGGCCACTCGCACACCTTGTTCATTCGCCCACTTCAAGAGACGCGCCAAGAGTCCAAGGTCCCCGGCCAGGGATGTGACATAGAGCCACTTTGATTGCTGGCCGACTAGTGAAAAGTCTGACTTACGATATTCATACCCTGCTCCACGATGCGTCAGGATAGTATCCTCTCCATTTTTCCCCTTGAGTACCACCGACACCCCCGTCTGGTGCGATCGATCAGTTACAAGAAGAGAAGTGATTTTTTCTTTCTCGAGATACCGTTCGACTTCACGACCTGGTCCGTCGAGGCCGACCTTGGCCATACAGGCAGTCCTGAGACCAGCCCGACAAAACGTTGCCGCAGTATTGGTAGCCCCACCGCCCGTTTCGGTAGCGATATCAGGAATATCTATCTTTGTGCTGGCTGGTACGATTAAGTATTCTTCGTGCCCCTCGGTATAGCTTGAGAAATCCTTGGCGAGCAGGAACGTGTCGAGGGTCGCTGCACCGACTGTAATCACATCGTAGGGTGTGGATTTCTTGGACATATTAGCTGATCTTTCGCTCGTGGGCCCGAGTGGCTGCCTTTGCGATATACGGTGCGGTCAGATGATAGTATTCCCACAATTCAGTAATCGTGCCGGATTGCCCAAAAGCATCCTGGATACCAATCCGTTCCATAGGTACGACACACTTCAGGGATGACAGCTCGGCGATCACGCCTCCGAGCCCACCAGCTGCCTGAGCCTCTTCGATCGTGACGACAGCGCCAGTCTTTTTGAGACTCTTGAGGATAGTCTCATTGTCGAGTGGCTTGATCCATGGACTATTGATAATCTCAGCCTCGATGCCTTCTTTGGCGAGCAGTTCTGCTGCCTTGCACACTTCATAAGCCAGTGGACCAGCTACGATCAGAGTCACATCGCTCCCCTCGCGCCAGACGTGTGCCTTGCCAAACTCAAACGGACTATCCACAGTAGTCACAATCGGTGTCTTCTCACGAGCCAAACGCAAGTAAGCCGGTTGCTTCGTCTTGGCAATCACCTGAGTAGCCTTGCGAGCTTCATGCTCATCACACGGTACGACAACAGTCATATGCGGGAGGACACGCATAAGAGCAATATCTTCGAGCATCTGGTGAGTGGCTCCGTCCGGTCCAACCGATACGCCAGCATGAGAGCCAACGAGCTTAACAGGCTGCTCATTGAGGCAGATAGTTGTACGGATCTGTTCCCAGTTTCGCCCAGGAGAAAAGGCTGCGTATGAGCTCGTGAATGGTATAAGTCCTTCCGAAGCCATGCCAGAGGCAACCGTCACGAGATTCTGCTCAGCCACGCCGATCTCGACATACCGATCCGGATACTTCTTGGCGAAGGGCTCTATCATCGTAGACTCAACCAAGTCGGCACTCAATGCAACCACACGAGGGTCGGCGTCTCCAGCTAACACAAGTCCGTCACCAAAGCCCTTGCGAGTCGGCGTGTGATCGATCGCGTCATGGAAGAGCTGCCTTGATAAGTGATCTGCGTAATGTGCATTCATTATTCGTGCTCCGATCGGATACGCCCACGCAGGGTGCGGAGCTCCTTTAGCGCAACTTTGCCTTGGTCGGCCTTAGCTGGATCTCCAGGCACATCCTTTGTTCCGGGTGGCATACCATGCCACACATATTCACCTTCCATATAATCAACCCCCTTACCGGGAATAGTATGCGCAATAATGACTGTCGGCTTCTCAAAAGTGGCCTGAGCCTGATGGCAAGCCGTCACAAACTGCTCAATGTTGTGGCCACCTACTTCAAGCACATGCCACCCAAAAGCCAGCCATTTTTGTGCCAGTGACTCAAGTGGCATGACGTCTTCGGTGTAGCCATCTATCTGAATATTGTTGCGATCAATGAT
>CALKUN010000134.1 GCA_937996675.1 uncultured Candidatus Saccharibacteria bacterium | reverse complement strand
ACTGTCGTGATTGCTGCGCCACCGCCCGTGCCCGGTAGTCGCCGGATTTAACGACCTGCACATAGACGAGCCGTCCCACTATTGCGAGTACAGGCAAAGCAAGGATAGCCGTGAGTGCGTAGACACGGTAGGGTTTGCTCCCGAAAACAGTGCGCTGAGGATTGTATGCCATAAGTATTATTATACCTGATCTAGGTTATCTAGAAGTATGATTGTTAAACGAAGCACCCACTCGTGGTGGGTGCTCTATACCAGGAGAGGGTATCCTTATCGGGAGTAGTTGACGCTGTTAGTTGGTGTGTAAGCCTGGGCTACTTCTGAGGTCTTGGCAGCAGCGATGGAGCTGAGGCGAGCTGCATCAATCTGGAGCTGTTCCTTTTGTGCTTGGAGCTCCGTGCGCTTGCTCTGTAGGCTCGAGAGTCGGTAGTTCAAGCTGGTAGCTTTCGTAACTTGGTTGAGGTAAAGCAATGACAGAATTGCAACGAGGGCTACAAGCATGAAGCTGACTGAGATAGGACCGGCCTGGACGTTGGCCTGGGTGCGGACCAAGTTTTGGTTTCGCATGAGTCGATTTTGGGCGTAGTACGACATTGTTAGTATTAATCTCCTGGGTTTTTCTTTTGGTATATTTTTGTTTTTTGTGGAAGGGTGTCGAGACGTGACACTGTACGGTGAGATCTTATAGATGGACGTCTCGGCTCAATGTAATGCGTGCTAGAGAATCTAGATGGATCGGACCTTGAGCTTGATTACTCGTGGGCTGAGATTTCGTACTGAAACTGACATATAGATGTCTCCTTTTGGTTTTGTATTTTAGTTTTGCTTTTCAACGGCACGGAGCTTTGCGCTCCGTGCGCGTGGGTTGGATTCAATTTCGGTGGCCTGCGCTATTGCGGGCTTTTTGGTAACGCTTTTGAAAGACACACTACTTATCGGCTGACCGGTAATCGGGCTGACTTCGGGGGTCGTAATGGTGCGAAAGTAGTTTTTTACAATCCGGTCTTCCAATGAATGGAAACTAATGACGACGAGTCGACCGCCTGGCTTCAATTGGGCTGCTGCTTTCGGCAGAGTGTCTTCGAGAGCTTTGAGCTCTTCGTTGACAGCAATGCGAATCCCTTGGAAGGTCAGAGTGGCTGAATCGGTACGCCCGCCGTTTCCTATGGCGTCGTGAATGACCTGTCTCAGCTCTTGGGTAGTTTGAAGTGGTCGAGCTGCGACGATGGCACGGGCTATCTTGCGACTACGGTGCTCTTCTCCGTAGCGGTAGATAATATCGGCAAGATTGTCTTCACGAGATTCGTTGACGAGATGGTAGGCGCTACGTTCGGTCGATTGATCCATTCTCATGTCGAGAGGACCATCAGTCTGGAACGAGAAGCCGCGATCTGGTGTATCTAGCTGCATTGAGCTGACACCAAGATCCATCAGGATCATGTCTGCAGGTGGAAGGGCGCTCCAGTCGACATCAGCAAAGTTACTTTGCACGATGTGGACGTTGTCTTGGCCTTCAAAGGTCTGGGTGATTTCCGCTATGGCGGTCTCGTCCTGATCGATGAGCCAAGCTTGGCCTGTCTCCCCTATCTCGCTCAGTACGAGCCCTGCGTGTCCGCCGAGCCCGGCTGTCGTATCGATATAGGTTTGACCCACTTGCGGAGCAAGCGCGTTCAACGTTTCGGTTGGTAATACCGGTGTATGTGTTTTCATTTTTCAAGGTTACCTATTTAGCAGCCAGTTGTCGATTTTTGTTTTTGTTTTTTTGTTCCGCCTATCGACGGAAAGTGAGGTGAGGTGGTGTCTTTGCAGTTGCAAAGACGAATTTTGTGACAAGGACTATTTATTAAATAAGTCCCTGGTGCTACAGATAAATCTGCAGCGGAGTTGAAAGTTTGTGAGGTGGAGTTTTTGTAGAATCTACAAAATGTAATGTACGTGCCACAATTTGGATACGCCGTGGCTTCGATAGCGCCACTGACTGCCAAATAGCTAATCTGAAATTTTTGTTGGAAACATTTTTGGTTTTTATTTTGGTTTTTAAAGTGCTTAGACTGAAAGGTATTCCAGTCTCATCAGTTGGGCTAGCTAGTTTTCGCGGTGAGGCGGAAGTACTTGCCTGCCCGAACGGCGACGATGTCGCGTTCGATGCCGGCGTAGGCCAAGTGATGAGACTCGAGCGTGATACGACCCTGCTTGCTATCAAGCTTCGCAACGACTTTGCCGGTGCGGAACTGAACGTTGAGGTCGGCAGTCTGTTGGTCGAGAATGTTGCCGTTGAGGGCGGGTTCCATCTCGTTGTCCCAGATTGCTTTGGAGTAAAGGTGCAGGTAGTGGTCGAAACCACGTGTGATCACGATTTCGTTGCCAAACTCCGCTTGCAGTTCCTTTGGAATCGTCAGGCGGTTTTTGTCGTCTAGCTTTCGTTCGAAGTGATCCATGTGGGAGATGTTGAACCTGTTTTAGTTTCTCTGTCTTACCCACATTTACCCACTGACACCAGTATAGAGCTCGTGCTTACCCACGGTCAATGGATTGGATACATAATGTGTTCTCTTGAGCCTACAATCCTGTGGATAAGTGCCTATTACTATCTGTTGAGGGGCATCTGTGATATACCTAGTGATAGTTCTATTCGCACCTCGACCCGAAAGGTCATCATGATCAGAAACGCCATCGACTATAGCTTCGTCATCTTTCCGCTTGGTCTCTTGGCCGTCCTCGGCTTCGGGAGCTACAACCACTCCTCCACGATCAATTCGTTGATTCAGGTCCACAAAGACAAGAATCGGGCCCAGGTCGTGCCGGACATCCATTCTTTGCGACAAGTGGCCGATACGCTCTCTCGAGATGCTCGTGTCTACGGGCAGGTTCTCCTGGGCGGCCACAACTATCAGAACGAAGCCAACGTTGCGCTCCAAGCGCTCGTTGTCGCTCGCGACCACGCAGACGCCGTATTGCGTCAGCAGAGGTGGTGGCGCCACCTCTTCGCCCCTTCTTAGGAAGGGGCGTTTACTATATGGGTATGAGTCTGATATTCGCCTGGTATACTATAGCTATATGAAGCGTAAGCGAAATAAAAAGAGCAGCCTCGTCGGTGATTATGTCCGTTCTAGCTTCTTCGGTATCGAAGATAGCCTCGTCTCTACGACCGGGCTAATCGCTGGTGTCTCCGTTGCTACCACTGATAAACACTTTATTATCGTGGCTGGCATCGTTGCAATCGCTGTAGAAGCTATCTCGATGGCCGCCGGTGAGTTCCTGAGTGAAGAGACCGAGAAAGATCTCGGTAGCTCAAGTCGCCGCACAAACCCGATCATCGGTGGGTTCATTATGTTGGTGTCGTACTTTGCGGCCGGACTTATTCCGCTGACACCAGTCTTGCTCCTGCCGGCCGAGTATTCCCTGCCTGCCTCTATCGCTGCAGCTTTTGTTGGCTTGTTCTGTCTCGGATATGTGCGTGGTAAGGTCACCGGTAAGTCCCCTGCTGCGAGCGCCGTGAAGGTGCTGGTAGTTGGTGGTATCGCGACTATGATCGGAATTGCCGTAGGAATCTTCTTCCGCACACCCTAGGTGAACTCTTACTCAAACAAAAACCCGCCGTGTTGGCGGGTTTTTGTTTAGGGACGTGCTCCTACAGTCGTTCGAGAAGATAGGCTTTAAGGTTAGTGATTGCGATGCGGTCTTGCTTCATTGTATCCCGTTCGCGGACGGTCACAGCCTTGTCTTCGAGTGAGTCAAAGTCGACGGTGATGCAGTATGGTGTACCGATCTCGTCCTGTCGGCGGTAGCGCTTACCGATAGACTGCGTCTCGTCATACTCAATGCGCCAGTCGCCGGCGATATCGGCGAAGATCTCCTTGGCCAGACTGGAGAGCTCTGGCTTCTTCGAGAGTGGCAAGATAGCCGCCTTGATCGGTGCCATCTCTGGAGTGAGCTGGAGGACGATACGCTTCTCGCCGTTCACCTCTTCTTCACGATAGGCGTCACACAGGACAGCCAGCGCGATGCGACCGAGGCCAAAGGTAGGCTCGATGACGTACGGTACGATGTGCTGCTTGGTTTCTTCATCAAAGTAGCGCAAGTCCTTGCCTGAGAACTCGGCGTGTTGGGTGAGATCGTAATTCGTACGGTTGGCAATACCAGTCATTTCCTTGGTACCAAATGGGTAGTCAAACTCAAGATCAATCGTTTTGTCTGAGTAGTGCGCGCGACCATCGACGGGGTGTTCATATTCGTGGAGGTGGTTTGGATCGAGGCCGATCGAGGCGAGCCACTCCTTCTGAAGAGCCAAGAATTCATCAAAGGCTGCCGGAGCATCCTCAGGCTTGGTGAAGTATTCGAGCTCCATGATCTCAAGCTCGCGCACACGGAAGATGAACTCGCCTGGTGTGAGCTCGTTGCGGAAGCTCTTCCCGATCTGGGCAATACCAAACGGCAAGCGCTGACGAGTGGTGTCGAGGACATTCTTGAAGTTTGTGAAGATACCACCAGCTGTCTCAGGACGGAGGTAAGTCTGGGTCGACTCCCCCTCTACGGCACCAACATTGGTCGTAAACATGAGGTTGAACATCTTCGGCTCAGTCAGTGGGTTGCCGTCTGGGCTGAGTGTGTCCTTGAGAGCCTCGCTGAGCTTCGCGAGGTCGGTGGTGTCGAGATCGGCCAAGTGGTCAGCTCGGTAGCGCTTACGCGTGACGAGATCATCTACCATAGGGTCCACAAATTCATCAACGTGCCCGCTGGCCTTCCAGAGGGTTGGGTTCTGGATAATTGAGGTATCAAGACCGACCATATCGGTGCGCCGATTAACGAACTCTCTCCACCAACTAGCCTTGATGTTGTTGACGAGCTCTACACCGAGCGGGCCATAGTCCCAGAATCCAGCCAGGCCACCGTAGATCTCGCTGGCTTGAAAGACAAACCCTCGGCGCTTGGCGAAGCCGGTGAGCCCTTCGAGGGTGAGTTCCATTCGTGTGTCGTCAGTTGGTGGGGTGGTTTCTTCTGGCATAATGCTGTTATTTTACCAGATAAGCTTATCTAGGAGTACTCTTGCTGCTTAGGTGAGCTTGGTAGCTTTTAATTCAATACCGGTGTGATACTGCCAGAATCTCTCGAGGAAGCTACTGAGCACTCGACTCTCTTCGTCGAGATCGGTGATACGCAAGACGTCTTTGAGTGCTAGGGACCGACAGGCCTTCCAGAGCTTGAGCATGCGGCTCGTCAACTCCTCCCCTCCCTCGCTGGTGTGTTCAACCACACGTCCGTCGCTGAGCTTCACGCGTACACTCGTCTCAGATGATGGCAGGTCGGGCGTGAGACCGAGCTGATCAAGACTGCGGGCCAGTGCCGCAGTCCAGATGACGCCATGCGGATTGGTTGTGATCTGGCGAAAAGCTTCGCTCAGCATGTTGTACCAATACTCAGATGATTCGTCAGTATGAAAGGACCGTTCCGTGAGCTCGAGTAAGGCTTGACCGAGAGAGAGTGCTTCAAGCGACGTCAATCTGTCTGGCGCATGTATGACTTCGGCTCCAGTGACGATTGGCAGCTGTTTGCCGACGACGAGGCGCCACTCGACTTCGTAGAATGGCTCGGTCCGGCTGGCGAGCTTGGCGCCGGCTCGACGAATCCCCCGAGCCATGACGTCGATTCTCCCCTCTTCACGAGTGAAGAGACGTAAAATGCGATCGGCCTCACCGAGTTGCTGGCGTCCGATGACGAATCCGGTGAGCGTTTTATGCTTGTGCATATGTTTACCTAATGGGCCGTTGAGGATGCTTCAAGATGCTCGACGAGCGCGTCGGGGGTGGTGTGCTGCTTCGTAAAGTAGCCCTTCACGCCGAGGACCTCGGCGAGACTGTCGGCTAGCCCGACATCAGCAGCTTCTAGAGTAGTGAGAATAAATACCGGAAGATCGATGGTGTCTTCACGCAAGCGTATGTCCTGGATGAGCTTAATACCATTTCGTCCCGGCAAGAGTACCTCGGTAATCATCGTATCGATCTTTTCCCGATCTAGGATCGCGAGAGTTTGGCGCGCTTCGCTGGCGGTATGTACAACAAAGCCAGCCTTCATGAGAGCTGCTGCATAGACGGCAGCAAAGGTGGTGTCTTCATCGACGATTAACACATTCATCATTCCATTCTATCACTCCAGCGGAAGTGTGAGCTGTGTGATGACGGTGAAGTTGAGTGAGAACCGCTGTGGCTGCGTGGTGATGGCCGATGGTCGGATCCCGGCCTGGAGGAGCTCCTGTTGCCACAGCCAGGCTGTGAGGTTCTGGAGTGTGAGGTTGCTGAGGAGCCAGCTCGTACTATTCTTGAGACTAAAGGCCTGATGGTAGGCTGGCGGAAGGCGTTTGTAGTCGAAGCGTAAGGCCAATCGGTCTCCCCTTTGGCTAATCCGTACAGGGATGAGCTTGATAGTGAAGAAAAATTCTTTCCAGAGGTCTGTGATGAGGCGAGTCTGAGCCAGCTCGTCGCCGAGCAGAAGCGGAAGCTTCTTCTGCCTATTGAGTACAAACTGACTACTTCCCTGTAAGTATTGCATGAGGAGTTTGCCGCGATGCTCCCTGGTCGGCGTTGGCATTTGTTCGAGATCGTGCCAGCGACGCAAGAGGTCTGCTACGTTCATGAACGAACGAGTCGCATCTACCGAAAGCACGCCGTCTTCAATCTGGCGGGCACCTTCGAGTGAGGCTTGGGCGCTGTGGAGTCGAGCTTGGAGGAATTGGTCTATGACTCTGCGGGCGGTTTCATCAAGCTGCATACTTTTAGCTTATGAGCCTGACAGGCCTGCCGCAAGCGCTAGCGCAATCAAAGTCGATTTACGGAATGCGAAGTGAGTTGACAATAGAATTGTAGCCTTCGAGCAGGGTGGCTTCTTCATTATTGTCAGTCTGAATAATCATGGTCTTGTCGCGTACTTCTACGAGGATAACTGTTCCAGCCTTATCGCGTCGTTCGAGCTTGCCCTTGAAACGGATAGCTGTACGGCCATCTACTTGGATCTCTTCTGGACCGGTGAGGCCACCAGTCTTGGACTTTGCATCACGGTCATAGCTCTCGCGGACTTTGGCGAAGAGTTCGTCGCGGACGGTTAGGCGGAAAGCCAGAAACTGCGCCTGGGTATTGACCTTGTCTGGGTTAGCAAGGAGTGCGAGCTGGTCCTTACCGTTGGCTGAGGTAGATATGCTGTAGCTCTTCGGGAGTTCAAAAGTAAACGGACCGAGCTCGTTGGCTGAAGTATACGTACGGGTATCCTTCAGGCCATCCTGAATGCGAGCGGTGTCATCCTTTTTGAGCTGTTCCTCACTGCCGGCCTTCTTACCGTCGTCAAACTTCTTGGCATTGGCGGCCTGGCTGGACCCCAGTGAGGTGGCGAAGTATAGAGTGAGCCCAATGAAGATTACGGCGACACCAAGAGAGATGTACCAAAAGAGCTTGGTGCGCTTGAGTTGATCTTCGGTAGTTTTAAGTTGAGCCTGCTGATTGGCCGGAGGTGGCGCCGGCATACCACTGCCGAAGTTGGCTGGCATTTGTCCCGCGTATGGGACAGGCTGGCTGGTTGGGGTGTCTGGTTGTTGGGGAGTAATTGGGGGCATAAAAAACTTTTTATGTATCAAATGAATATACGACCATTATACCGCTTTTGGTCAGAGACGCCAGATCTATAGTGCGTGAGATACAATGTCTGTAATGGCCACGCAATTTCGATGCATTATTCACGGCAGTTTTTCGAAACACTTTGACGAGATTCGTCGAGCGGTAGATGTGTTCCGCTCAGCTGGTATTAAAGTACTTGCCCCAAAAGACGGCGAGCTCAAGCCAGGCCCAGACGGATTCGCCCTGTTCGATGATGAGATCGGTCAAGATCCTCGCCTGGTCGAGCTTCTCTACCTCCATAACCTGAAGAGACTTGGCAGAAACGGGTTTAGCTACTTTGTGAATCCAGATGGATATATCGGGGCAAGTGCATCCTACGAGCTGGGTATTGCGCAGCTCACCAACGTGCAGTGTTTCTTCAGTCACAAGCTATCTGATCATCCGGCTTACACGCATCATCGCTCGGTGAGATCGGCAGATGCTTTGGCAGACTACATCATGTCCAAGCGGTCTCTTCCCCCTTCCTATGTGAAGTCAAACGAGAAACATATTCACAAGCTCTGGGAAGATCTGATGGTACCCGGTTCGATCGTTGCGACAGGGGCGATCATTGAACACCAAACTCGCTCATCCTCGAGTGAAAAAGAAGTCTTGCTCGTGAAGACGCACAAGTGGGGGCACCGGTATTCGATCGTGGGCGGCAAGGTGCGGCGCAACGAACGACTCGACAGCGCGCTCTTGCGCGAGGTCATGGAGGAGACGAAGCTCAAGGGTGCGGTCGGCCGACATATTTGTACCTTTGATCAGATCAAGGGCTCAGGTTACTACCGAGGTGGCGTGCAGCACATATTTGTTGATCACGTGGTGCAGGTGGAGAGTAAGGCAGTGGAGCTCAATCATGAAGCACAAGATTATTTGTGGGTTCGACCCAGCGATGCTTTGGCTGAACTCGATATCGAGCCAAATGCTCGTACTACACTGGAGTTGTATTTGGGGCAGCTCTTGGTCCGCTCCCCATAGGCACAACGAGGCCCCATATACTGGGGCCTCCGAATGTTTTTTTTTGAGTGAAGTCTAGCTCTTAGAGAGATTGCTTTCGCCTGGCTGCCAGTCTATTGGGCACAACCCGCCGGTCTGGAGGGCTTTCGCTACTCGCAGGGTCTCAGTTACTGATCGTCCGACGCTACCATCTGATACGACAAAGTATCGGATGTTTTGGTCAGGGTCGATAATGAAGAGTCCACGCTCGGCCTGACCATTCTCTTCGTCGAGAACTTCGTAAGCCTTTGAGATACGGTGTGTTGGGTCTTCAAGGGCTGGGAACTCGACGTCGTCGAGGTCACGCTCGAACCATGCTTTGTGGCTCTGGATCGTGTCGGTCGATGCGGTGACGATATCGATACCGGCATCCTGGAATTCCTTGTAGTGCTTTTGGAAGCCCTGGATTTCTGTTGGGCAGACAAAGGTAAAGTCTCGTGGGTAGAAGAACAGGACGAGCCACTTGCCGGCGTAGTCTTTTAGGCTGACTTCTCGGAAATCATCCTTGGTGCCTTTTTGGTAAGCTGCGGCTGTAAAGTCTGGGGCTGGCTGATTGAGTTTGATCATAAGTTTCTCCTTCGTTGTATTAATGGTTATTGAGCGACTCGTGTATTGACGACGTTCCAGTCTACGAGCTTCATAAACTCTGAGATGTAGTCTTTGCGAGCAGTCACGTAATCGAAGAAGTAGGCGTGTTCATATACGTCGAGGACTAGGAGTGGTGTGGTCCCCCATACGCCACCTTGATTGTGGGCGTCACAAATGTAGTTTTGGATTGATCCAGTTTGATTGTCTTGTGCGAGAACAACCCAGCCACGAGAACTAAGGCCGAGGGCGGCAAAGTCGGTCGCCCAGGCTTCGACACTCCCCCATTCTTTCTCAATGAGTTCCTTGATAGCGCCACTACATTCTTGTGTATCGGCTGACATGTTTTCAAAGTAGGCCTCGTGTAGCTTAATCGCATTGAGGGCGAAGACTTTCTCAAGGTTTGTCTCTCGGATCTCTGAGTAGGTCGCGTTGGATGCAGCCGGGTCTACGGATTTGATGATGGTCGAAAGCTCGTTGTATTTCTTGACATAGCCTTCATAGAGTTTGTAATGCTCGGCTAATTGCTTCTCGCTGATCCCAGGTAGTTCTGTATAGTTAAGAGGTTTTGCTTCTAGGCTCATATTCTCTCCTATTTTAGATGTTTCTAGTATAAGTCATAAGAAACCCCACTGCAGTGGAATATCTTACTTGGTGTGCTTGGATTTTGTTTTCTGTAGTCCAGAGTTCTTCTTGGGTAGGACTTTAGTATCTATTGTACCGAAAGCCTTGGCTTGATACAAAAAGCTATTGCGTGTTTTGTGAGAAGGCTTGATGCCAGGAAATTCATAAACATATGAGATCACACGAGCATTTGGCTTAAGACTGTGCGAGAGCTTGCGAGCCATGCGCGGCATGTGGTGGTGGATTAGGAAGAGAAACACGACGTCGTAGTGATCTAAGTGAACGCCCCACATATTACCAATCCATACCGAGGCATTGGGGTACGAGCGTACACGCCACCAAGAGACAAGCCACAAAACAGGATTGATCTCATAGCCAGTCACAATGGCCCCTCGCTTGGCGGCTGCCTCGAGCACTTTGCCATTGCCACAGCCGAGGTCGATAAACTCAGTGCCTTTTCCCACTTTTGTCTTGGTGAGGAGTTCATCAAAGTCCTGCTCGAAAGCCGGTACCCATGGTGCACCAATGAACGCTCCGATCCCGAAGCTAAAGATGATAATGATAGAAATGAAGATAAGCCAAAACATAGAGAGCTATTTTAAACTGATCTGAAGCTTTGTGCGAGCATAAGTATTTCTAGCCATGCGAATGTTCTGCGAGGAACTTTTGGGCTTCGGTCACGGTCTTCAGGGGCTGAATTTTTGGCCAGTGGGCTTCTACGGTGAGGTCAGGTCCGATGAGGAGTGATGATCGGATGATTCCTTCGTACTTGCGACCATACATGTTTTTCTCGCCCCACGCACCGTATGCCTTGATCATTTCCTTCTCCGGGTCAGATAGGACGGGAAACGGCAGGCTGTACTTGTCGGCAAACTTCTTGTGGCTGGCAACATTGTCGGCAGATACGCCAAAGACTTTGACTCCGTCCTTTTCGAGCTCCTCGAGGTTATCTCGCAAGCTACATGCTTGGGCGGTGCATCCCGGGGTGTCGTCTTTTGGGTAGAAGTAGATGAGCGTGTGGTGACCTTTTTGCTCGGCTAGACTATGTGTCTCGCCGTTCTGATCTTCGAGTGTAAAATCTGGGGCTGGTTTTCCAATAGTAATCATGTTTGTACCTCCCTGCTTAGAGTGTCTTAGTGGCTTTGCGGATACGCTCATACTTGATGATGCCCCAAATAGTGAGCCCGAGGCCACCAAAAAATGCGTACGACATAAGAAGGATGGCCAAGAGATTTAATCCACCACTCAGGCCGACATCAGCAATCGAATGGGCCATACCAGCAGTCACTATGGCAAGAAAAGGAAAAATGAAGAAAGATACTAGCCCAATGATGATGGTCTTTGTGGCAGGATTGGTTTTTTCCCTAGTTCGTTGCTTTGGCATAAGTCAGTCTCCTGTTACATCTGCGGTTTAAAGTAACGTTCCCAGTAGGCGTAGAGAGAGGCGGTAGACTTCAGATCGAGTGAGTTGTACTTGGCGATATCAAAATATTTGCCGTCTTTGAAGGCCTGTCCTACCTTGTCTCCGCCCATTTCGTCAGTCTTTGGGGTCTCAATGCCAAAGGCTCGGCACCAGCGATGGAGGCTGCCTTTGTACATGGCGAGCCCATTGAAAGTCAGGAGCTCGGATACATCGTAATGCGTAGCTGATGGCGCGCCGAGATTATTGTATCGGTTTGAGGTGAGATCACGGGTTGGGCGGATGCCATGGATGGCTGAACGAATCATCATGTACGGCACATCGCTGCGGCGCCCGAAGAATGTGATGAATTCATCATGGACTTCAGCCAGTGCCCAAAACTTTGTGAGCATTTCTGGCTCGGTCATCGGTACATACTTGATACCGTCCTCTTCGCGCTCTTCCGTGTCTGTGCCTTCTGTGTCGTAGTAGACGGCACCTTTTTCGTTATCAGGGTCGTAGACGCCTATAGTAATGATCTTACCGGTAAGCGGACTGAAGACAAGCTTTTGCTTCATTGCTTCATATTCGACTTGGTATCGAGTCGGTTCGAGCTCTTTGTCGGGCAAGTTTTTAGCTAGGTCGTGTTTGGTGACGTCGTCAAAACTATCGAAGTCTTCGCCAACAAATTCCAGGTCAAAGACAAGTTTTTTCTTTTGCATATAGGTAGTCCGTTTCTAGTAAAAAATCTGGTTGTAACGATGAAGCTTCAGATAGTCCGTAGTCGGATCAAAGTAGTAGCTCGTTACTCCGCAGTTTAACACATCATCAGATCGGTTGAGCTCAAGGAGTTGGGCTTCGTCAAACTTTTCGAGCAATTTACGCAGCATTTGGACGACATCGGCGTGCGTCACGATGAGTACGCGCTTGCCTGGCTGGTGCTGGTAGAGAGAGTGTAAGAAGCTGTGGAGGCGTAGTCCCATGTCTGGGTAGCTCTCCCCTCCTAGCGGCCGGTAGTAGTAGTCGCCTTCGAGTTTGAGCCGGTGCGCTTCTTGTGGATAGTGTTTCTCGATGCCGTACATGGTCATTTGCGAGAATATGCCAAACTCACGCTCTCGCAAGCGGTCTTCTTGTTTGAGTGGAATATCGTAGCCGATTGAGTCGAGAATATGGCGAAATGTGTCCATAGTACGAATGAAGGGGCTCACGTAGGCAACGTCGATGTGTTCGGTGTGAGTGCGAAGACCGATACCGGTCTTGTCGGCTTGATCTCTGCCTTTTTCAGTCAAAATCACATCTGCATCACGAATCGGCTCGAGCGTAATGTGCTCTACATTACCTTTTGCCATGGCGATTGCCTTACGCACATTCATCTCGCTCTCACCGTGACGGACAATGATGAGCTGAGTAGGATACTGTGGAGCTTGAGCGTTTTGCATTTGTTCTATTGTATCAAATAAGTTTGATAAAAACGCTCACAACAAAAAGCGCACCCTTGCGGGTGCGCTTTTTGTTGCCTCTTACGAGGCGAGAGATCGTACTATTAGTTACGGTCTTCTCTAGGACGTGCTTCGTTGACGACAATACGTCGGCCATTCATTTCACGACCATCGAGTTCCTTAACAGCCTTTTGAGCTTCTGCTGCTGATGACATTTCGACAAAACCAAAACCTTTTGATCGGCCAGTTTCGCGTTCCATGATTACAGTAGCTGACTCAACAGTTCCGACTTCTGCGAAAAGTTCGCGGAGTTCTTCATCGTTAGTGCTGTATGGTAGTGAACCTACGAATAGTTTTTTAAGTTCCATGGATCTCCTTACTTCTGATTCGAGACAAGGTCTCTCCTCGCGCCCAGTATTCTTCTTGATGTATCTCGGATTTATCGACATTACTTGCGTAATGTTTCTAAAGACTCACGTTCTGCAGTTGGGCAACGAGCAGGACACGCTGTCGACAAGCCCTAAAAGACTTGCTCCTCGTGTGTCACTATACCAGTAATATGGGTTTTTGTACAGAAGAATGATTGTCTCAGGTAAATAAAAAATGGCCCGGAGGGTCCGACGCGAATGTCGGACCCTCCGGGAATGAGCTTGGTGGCCTAGCTCGGACCAGTGTCGTAGCCGAAGCCGGCCAGACCGGGACAGCGCGAATCCGGTGTGGATCCGTCGAAGCCGACCTTGGTGAGGACCGCCATGCCCTCGGTGCCACCGTCAGGCGTCACGCCGATCATCGGCGTGGTGGTGGCGAGGTGATCGTCGATCTCGTCGAGGAGGCGGTCGAAGCCCGCGGGGTCCAGCGGGGTTGCCAGATCGAAGTCGGATCCGATGTGGTCCGGTGTGAGTACCACGCCGTCGATCTGTGTCGCCATGGTTGTCAGTGGGTGGTGGGTGATGATCAAGGTCTGCATAGGCAGGCTCCTTTGGTTGTCGGGTGCAGACGTCTATCATAGCCGGTAAAGCTTATTCTTGTAAATAAATATCTGTCCACTTCTACACCTGCGCCAATTGATGGATGATTAAAAGAATGGAGGGGCTCGACTGTTGTCGAGCCCCTCGTGCAGCGGTGTTGCTTAGCAGCGGCCCCTCAAGGGGCAGGTGTCGCACCGGCTGGCGCGCACCCTGGGTGCGCCGATGAAGCTGATGGACTGGATCTTCTCGCGGAAGGCTGCTTTCTCTGCCGCTTCCCTCAGCAAGAGCTCAGCGCCGGTGACGACTTCGAGGTAGCCATCGACGATCTCCCACTGCCGGTCATCGGCATCGATGGGGCTGGTGGGGCAAGCGATCGAGACTGGCGTATCGCAGTCAGTGGTCTGCATGGCAGAATCTCCCTGTGTGTAGGTGAATCTGTACTATACACTATTGTATAGATACTGTAAATACCTACTTGAAACGTGGGAGTGGGATGATGAGATGAGTTGTGCGCTTGTACTCCTGGTAGGCAGCCTGCTTACCCCACTTCTTGTCGGCTGACTTTTCGAGGATCGGTACACCACTCACGAAGAGTAGCATGGTCGTAATGAAGAGCGGGCTAATGACGCCGATAAGCGGCTGGAAGCCGACGAGACCCGGGAAGACGTAGATGTAGACACCAGCCCAGACGAGCATTTCACCAAAGTAATTGGGGTGGCGTGAATAATGCCAGATCCCCTCATCGATCCACTTATCCTTATTCTTGGGGTTCCGGCTGAAGCGATACTTCTGGAGGTCAGCATTGGCCTCGATCATGAGGCCAGTGATGAAAATAACGATGCCGAGTAGACTCAGATCACTTACGAACGGTCGATTGCTCGCAAAAGCAAAGCTACTGGGTATAAGTACGATCCATACGGTGATGGCTTGGAGTAGCCAAAATCTACCGAAGGCAAGAAAGTTGTCTCGCATGCCGTCAAATCGTTTATCGCGCCCCATCTTCCAAATACGCATGAGAAGAAAGCCGCCGAGGCGAAATGACCAGAGTGTGATCATGCCGAAAAGCGCGAGATTGTAGTCGCTCATGGCATTTGTAAGCACCCCGTAAAGAACGATCACAAAGAAGGTGGCAGCATACGAGATGTCAGTAAGCTTGTCGGTCTTGAACCGGAACGCGATGAGGAACATGACGAGGTTAATGACGAGCGAAACGATAAGTGTAATCAATAGTGGATTCATACGTTAACTATACCACTAAGTACAGAAACCCTCGCGGGGAGGGACGCGAGGGTTAATCTGTACGGTTTGACGATTTATCTAGTTGTTATGGGTGGATGCGTCGGTTGGGGGTGGACCATCGGGACGACCACCAGGTCCGTGTCCACCTCGTCCGCCAAATGATCGGAGAAGGTTTTCAGGGATCTTGTTGTCGGTTGCCCACTGCTTGAGCTCGTCCATCTTAGACTTCATGGCAGTACGGCGTTCTTCGTTGGTCTTGTCTTTGAGTGACTCCATGTATGTCTTGAGCTCGGCTTGCTTGGCTACGATCAGGTCTTTTTGAGTTGACGAGATCGTGCCAGCATCAACGGCTTGCTGGAGACGGTCAGCTTCTGCCTGGGTATGCTTGGCTTCCATCTCGGTTCTATTTTGGTCAAAGACTTGCTGCACGTCGGCCTTATTCAGGTTGAAGTGCGAGGCTATCTTGTCTACGAGCGAGGTACCGGAGGCGGTATCTTGTGCGGCTTGTACGCCGCCGACACCAAGGAGGGTAGCTGCTCCAATGCCTGCTATCGACAATGCGATAGTCTGGCCTTTGTTCAGTTTTCTCATTCATTCCCCTTTCTCTCTTTCATTACTGCGAAGGCACCTCAATAGAATACCGACTCAACCTGAAGGATAACTGAACTTCGGGGACTTTATGAACAGATTATTTAGAGCGTTCGGCCAGTCAGACCGAGGAGTTTTTCGAGTTGTGGGGCGTCGTCACTGATCTTGACCTCTGGCCCAAAGACGCCGATCCTACGCCAGTCTTCAGCTTGTGGGAGGAGTTCTTTGTAGACAGCCGCAACAAACTCATCTGTCAGTCCGTGTGTTCCACCAATTGCCTTCGCCAGGTCATAGGCACGAATGGCACGAAAGAAAATGACTTGCTGGAGATAGGCATGTGTTGAGAAGTCACCAAAGCTACAGTGGACGATTTGCTCGAGATCATTCACGCTTTCAATAGCCTCGACGGCGATTCCGGCGATCTCGGCAAACATAACGAGTCGATTGGTACCCAGAATGTCACCCTTAAACTTCTCTTGGCCGGCCTGGTCCATAGTCTTGCCAGCGAGCATGTCCGGTATCCAAGCGTCATCGTAGGCGTGATAGTCGACGACTGATTTGAGCGTCGGTGCTGCGTCGCTGTTGGATTGGAAGTCCTTGGGCATCTTCATCTCCCACTGATTGGGCTCGATTTGCTGAATAACGCTATTAAAGGTCTGTACGGCGCGAATACTTACTTCTTGTGGTGTCATAGGAGCCTCCTTTGGAGTTATTACCTTCATTGTAGGGCATTGTCATCAAAAGTGCGTATCCGCATCCCTGAATAGCAGTGCGGATGAATGAAATCCTTATACAGATCTGTATGATCGCTCATCTCGCCACGATATAATTGAGGAATGAAGCTCATGAACTCTGATTTGATACGTGAACAGCGTGCTGAGTTACTCAATCGATTCCCGAATGCCCAGCTATATCTAGATGAGCTTGATGCTCGCGTTAGAGATAAGGGGGCCGGTAGCTTGATCGTTATCAAAGTGGGTGGTGGCATTATCGAGGACGCCGAGCTGATGCGGGATTGCATCGAGGCAGTTAGTCAGTTAGTGGCCCTGGGATACTTCCCCGTTGTCGTTCATGGCGGTGGCCCCCAGATCAATCAGGCGCTGGAGTCACTCCGTGAAGAATCGGTCTTTCGGGATGGTCTGCGCGTTACATCAGAGCAAGCTATTGGTTTGGTTGCTCAGGCGCTGACTGATATTAATCAGGCTCTCGTGCGCTCGTTTGTGCAGAATGGTATTCCATCTGTAGGTTTGTCTGGTGTATTCCTAGCCAAGTATCTTGATCAGGCAAAGTATGGCGAAGTCGGTCATGTCGTGCGTGTAGCAAAGGAGTCAATTGAGCAGGCAGTGACGGAGTACTCATTACCGATTGTGAGCTGTCTCGCCCACGATGAGCACGGCGCTCCGCTGAATGTGAATGGCGACGATGCAGCGGCTGAGCTCGTCGCTGCATTGCGACCGCTAGAGTATGTGTCTTTTACGCCAACTGGCGGTGTGAACGGAGCAGACGGCGGGCTGATCCGCCATATTTCTGCCGTTCAGGCACAACGTCTCAATGCATCAGGACAGCTAGGCGGTGGCATGCACAAGAAAGTTGTAGAGGCACTGCGATTGGTTCAGTCTGGAACTGTTCCTAAGATAGTTATCGTGCATCCACGACGTTTCATCGAAGAGCTCTTCAGTGAGGATGGCTACGGAACGATTATTACCAGGTAACTACTTCTTGCGCTTGAGGGCTTGCTTGATCTTGTCACGTTGCTCGGCGTCTTTGAGGACATGAAAGACTGATGGCGCGATGGAGACTACGAGGATGATGACGATTGCTGGCAAGAGATACTTGTCGATGTCAGGGATGGATTTGCCAAGGAAGTAGCCGAGCGATGTAATCCCGACCGCCCACAGGAATGCTCCGATGATATTAAAGCTGACAAACTTGCGGTAGGGCATCTTGCCGACGCCAGCCAGGATCGGTGCGATAGTGCGGACAATCGGCATAAAGCGGGCCAAGATGAGCGCTTTACCACCATGTAGCTTGTAAAAGGCTTCAGCTCGTTCAATGTGCTTGTGATTGAATAGAATAGAGTCGGCTTTTTTGAAAATGCGATGTCCATAACGCGCGCCGGTAGCATATCCAACACTATCCCCTGCTACGGCCGCCACAAAGGTGATGACGAGGAGGAGTGGCAGGCTGAGAATATCTTGTGACGCCAGAAATCCAGCCGTGAAGAGCAGGCTGTCTCCGGGCAAGAGTGCACCGATAAGTAGGCCTGACTCAGCAAAGACAATACCAAATATTCCGAAGTAACCAACGCTCTGGATCAAGTCTTTCAAATCGAAGTGCACGATGGTGTTCCTTGTTTATTTATTCGTAGCGCAAAGAGTCAATTGGGTTTTGCCGAGCAGCCCGGAAGGCTGGTAGTGTACCGGCGAGGAATGCGATCACCATGACGATGAGGACGATTGTGACGGTCGACTGGAGTGGGAATGACAGGAGCATCAGGCCAGCTAGGTCCTTGAGGATGCCATTGGAGACAATCGAGTTGATGATGCGGCCGACGATCTGCGCCACAACCACACCGATGAAGCTCCCCCAGAATCCGAGCATGACAGCCTCGGCACTAAAAAGCATGAAGATTTTACTGCTGCTCATGCCCATAGCTTTCATGAGTCCGATTTCTTTGGTGCGTTCCTGGACAGACATGAGGAGTGTATTGATAATACCAAAACTGGCAGCAAGGAGGGCGATGACTGCAAAAGCGTTAAGGACAAGGACGATGCCCTCAATGACTTGCTTGAAGCTGCCGATTTGTTCCTCAAAAGTAGTCGCAGCATAGCCTTTATCTTTCAGATCTTTCTTGAGGCTATCAATCTGTTCTTTTGAATAATTGGCATCAAACTTTGCCACGAGTGCTGTGTAGCTATTGATAGTTGAGGCTGGTAGACCGTTAGTCTGTGCCTTGTAGATCGCATTCGTGAGTGCCGTATTGGTATTCATGCCTCCCGCGTTTGTCACGCCTTTTTGCTGAACTCCCTTAATCGTAGCTGTGAGCTTACGTTGTTGGCCTGTGCCATCTGTGACGCCGATCTCAACCTTCTTATTTATGGCATCTTGGTTATCTGTATAGCCAAGTACTTCTACATATTCTACCGGCAGGAGCAGGTCAATCTCAGCGCTGTCATTGTTGAGCTGTTCACCAGAAGCTAGC
Organism: uncultured Candidatus Saccharibacteria bacterium; assembly: GCA_937996675.1. Lineage (GTDB taxonomy): Bacteria > Patescibacteriota > Saccharimonadia > CAILAD01 > CALKUN01. The sequence goes on along the minus strand of CALKUN010000134.1, from coordinate 18,511 downwards.
TCTACTTTGGTGCCGGTGATGTATGGGTTTGCAGATATTTGATATTTTTTGTCATTGAGTCCACTGGCGATATAGTCTGGTGCCAGAGCGAGGTTTGGTTCAACGCTCTTGATGCCGGCTACCTTTTTGATCTTCGCGATGTCGTTGTCGGTCAAGACAGTGGTTGCGATACCGAAGCTCGTAGTGGCAATTTTCTTAGAGGCATCGTATTCTTTTGGCTTGTCGCTATCGGATGTATCACCTCCACCAACACTACTATCTCCGGCCTGTATAACGAGGACGTCTTTTGCTCCAAGGTTATTAATCTGGGCATCAATATAGGTTGAGATACCTGAGCCAAGCCCGTTCGTGAGCGTAAGTGTAAACGAACCTATGAAGATGGCTATGACCGTCAGGATGGTGCGGAGCTTGCTGCGGAGTGTATTGGAGCTCGCTGTACGGATGATATCAAGAAGCTTCACTACACCGTCCTCCGCTTTTGCGTTTGAGTCGTCTTGATGATCTCTCCATCCCGGATATAGATTTGGCGATCACATCGGCGAGCGAGGTCTTCATCGTGAGTTACAACAATGAGGGTAATCCCCTGCTTCTTATTGAGAGCAAAGAGCAAATCCTCTACTTTGGCGCCAGTAGCACTGTCGAGGTTGCCGGTCGGCTCATCGGCGAAGATGACTTGAGGATCATTTATGAGGGCTCGAGCGATGACGACACGTTGCTTCTGTCCGCCACTGAGGTCTTTGGCCTTGTTCTTTGCCTTATCCGCGAGCTCGACTTTATCAAGTACGGCCATGCCGAGTCGCTTACGTTCGCGTGAGCTGACGCCGGCTATCTTGAGTGGCAGAATGACATTCTCGAGCACGGTAGCGTTGGCGTTGAGGAAGAATTGCTGGAAGACGAAGCCAAACTTATTATTACGAAGGTCGTTGAGCTTGCGATTGGAGAGCTTGGCCGATACATGGCCATCAACATCTATCGACCCACTGGTTGGCTTGTCGAGGAGTGCTAAGAGGTGCATCAGGGTAGATTTACCCGACCCGCTCTTGCCGATGATAGCGATACTTTCACCCTGTTTGATCTCAAGCGAAACTCCTCGCAACGCTTTGAAAGCAGCCGCGCCTTTGCCATAAGTTTTGACAACATCTTGGGCATTGAGAACAGTCGGGGTAGTCATGTATCTAGTATACCAGGTCTATTTTGTTGGGAGGGTTAGGAAGTTAGTCGGCCCAGCGTAGTCAGTTGGAAAGTTTCTGACGAGCTGTTGATTTGAGGGTCCCATTTGGCCGTCACCACAGTTCAAGAGCCGATTAATACAGCTGGTTATCCATTGATCCATGACCGAGTCATTCCATCCGCCAAACCAGTCTCCATGAAGTGTTGAGCCATTTGGCTTAGGCGGCTGACCGGCTACTCTGTCAGATGATAAGTACCACTTGGCATAACTTCCTGTAGGGCTCTTTGGCCAAAAGATGTGGTAGCTGACTTGCGGCATAGTCTTCCAGCCAGCAGGGCAATTGCCATTATTTGCAAATGCTACGTCGCTTCTTTCGAGTCCAGTTCCATTCCAGCATTGCGGGAAATAGACCAGTGAATTCAGGTCTTGACCACCGGGGCAGCTAGCTGGAATGGTGGTGCCAGACGGTCCGCCATTTGCGTCAGGCGGATATGACCATGTTTGTGATCCGTCGTAGCAGTCCCATTCAATACTGTTGTGGTAGTAGGTCGACTGGGTTGGGTTTCCGGCAGAGTTACCTGCGATCATCTTGAGGCCTTGTGGCATTCGAGTCGTAGCTTGACCTTGCGCTGCCGTAGAGCCTGCCTTGTAATACATCACCATGGCTTTGGGAATGACAACGTGGCCTTCCCCGTCGTGAAGTGCTGGCATCCAGTAGGCTGTTCGATTGAGTTCATAGCCGTTACAGCTTCCTCCTCCAGATGTAGTCAATGACTGTTTGGTAGAAAGGGCGTTTGTGAGTGTATTCCCCCAGAACATATGCAAGTGTGCAGCTCCCTTGGCTCCTGGATACACGATCGGATCGTCATAGTTGAAGTGCGAATACTGACAATAGACGCGGAATTGTCCCTGTGTACCATTTCCCCCTGTCGAGTTATATGAGATCGACTTGATATTATCATTCAAGGTAGGTGGCGGATTGGCTATTCCAGACTTAGCTGTAAGTCTAGGGTAAATTTGCGAAGTTTGATTTGGCAGCATATAGCTATCTGTACTTATTGGCGTACTTGGAACTGTCTGCGAGTTGAATGATAGCGATCCATCGCTATTCGTTGAGACATTTCCTTGTGGATTATTGAATGAGAGCTTTATATTTTTTCTCAAGCCGGCAGCATTTACAAAGACAACCACAATAAGTGCAACCACAATAAGGCCAATCGTAGCAACAATGGCCTGCTTGCGGTTGAACTTGCGGACATCTAGACCATGGAGAGCTCCCCTGAGTCCCTGTTTGGGGACATTGGATTGTGGAGCAGGAGTTGGCTTCTGGGTGGGCATAGGTGTTCCTAGGGTTAAGTGTACCGAGCGGTTACTAATGATTGTAGTGAGCTAGCCTCTAAAAAGCTAGTGCTTCGCGATCTACTATCGAGCTGAAGCGCAACCGCTATCTCGAATGTTACCAGTGAACTTTCCAAGGTTGTGACTCTGATGTGAAACATCCCAGAATAGCTTGCCGGCTGGTGCGAGTTTTGTAGCTGCGTTCGCTTGAGTGACCGTCCAGGGTGAAGTCATATCTTTCGTGAGCGAGTAGGTAATTTTGTTATTTTGATCGCCGGTTGCAATCCACCAGGTCATGCCATAGCCTAGCTGCGCTGCAGACTTTAGGACGGCATTGGCGGCGATTCTGTTTTGTGTTGGACTCCCAGCGATACCGTCAGTCTTGGGGTCTACTCTGACCATAAACGGCTCACCATTTTGCAGGAGTGGATCACCAAATTCACCAACAATCATGGCGATTTTCTTCTCAGAGAGCCTGATCATGTATTGTTGGAGCTGAGCTTCTGTTGCGTAGTTTCCATTAATGAACCCGTATGCATGCCAATCGTACAAGATGTTGCATTTTCCAGCACCGAAATCAGCTGCAAGATTGCCATCCACTAATGTTTCGATCTGATTACCGAGACCAGCGAGGTCAGGAGAGTAGATCATGTCTGGTGCAGCCGCACGAACATCGTTATACAGCTTGGTGTTCAGATCTATCCACCCTGACTGGTTTGCAGTCGGTTCATTAAATGGGTTCATCCATACGTAGGGGTTGTTTTTATATTTTTGAGCAATCGTTTTAATCATTGGGAGTGAAGCTTGTATCTCCCCATTCGTATAAGGGTGATCTTCCCCTACCACAACCCTACATGTAACCATCACTACCATTTTTTTTGCGGTATATTCGTTCACTAGCTGATCGAGACCAGCTAGTGTTTCGGTGGTACTCGGATTACTGGTTGATGCGCAGTTGATATTCGGCCTGATCGTATTCCATCCCCAGGCTTTCACTTGTTCGCTTTTGTCATTTGCCGTTCCAAAATAGTTAAAGATGTAGTTATTTTCTAGATAAGGCGCCTGGCGCAATGCAACATTAGCTCCCATGGGTCGGAAGACATTTCCATCGGGGTCGACGATCTGTTTGCCGACGATATAAAACTTGCCCGTAGCGGTATTGGGTGTGCCTGGTGTCGTGCTATTGAAGGCCAGCGATCCATCCGAGTTGCGAATGACATTACCAGCTGTACCCTGGAAGCTCAGGTTGATACGTTTTCGTAGTCCTGCCGCACTGACGAATACGATAACGACTGCAGCTATCACAACCAAGCCGGCTGCTGCTGTGAGGGCTTCTCTCTTACTAAACTTCCCGCTACTGATTCGACTCGTCAATCCTCTGAAGCTACGTCCGCTGGGGACATTCTCCCGTTTGAGTTTGGGAGAAGACGAGGATGGAGAAGATTTTTGGGTTGGCATGCTGTTCCTAGATTAATCGTCGTACACGTGTATAACATTGATTGTAGGTTTCGGTGGCATAAAAAGCTAGTGCTTGATTATGGTTTGTAGCTTAGTAACCAGAGAAGAAGTCGGTCATGATCTGGGAACGCTTACAGCCCATGCCTTTGAGTAATGCGACATAGTGATCAACCATTGGTGGCGGCCCAGAAATATAAAAGATGCTTCACGCCACGTCCTTGCAGGTGGCTCGCAGAATCTCTGGAGTGAGTTCCCCGATCAGTCCTTTTGTATGTGCAGGCAGTTTGCCTTCCCGTACGACGTACCGGACAGCCCAACCAACCTTGTGCGCAGCTTTGAAGTCAGCTTGATATACGGCGTCGGCAGCGGTATTGACGAGGTGAAAAAGAGATACATCCCGGGTGGTTTCTGTATCAATGCTATATTTTGCCATGCTACGAAACGGAGTGATGCCGATGCCGCCGGCTATGAATACAAGCGGTCGCTTTGTGTCTCGTGGCATCACGAAGTGGCCAGACAGCCGACTCGTCGCGATAGTGTCCCCTACCTTCATGCCCCGGAGAGTTTGCTTATAGGCGCTGGATGGGTCAGAAAATTTTACTCCCAGGCGCAAGACTGGCTCAGTCGGAGAGGACGCTATCGTGAAGGTGCGCCGATTCCCACGGGAGTCAAAACCGACATCTGGCAAAGTCCAGTCAAGAAACTGTCCTGACAGTCAGCGAAACTTTGTGGCCGCGTCCCTTTCATTGAGCGCAAAAGCAAAGTCGTAGATGTGCGGCGCGATCTCGCGCTTGGACTGGAGTGTGAGTATGAAACGTCCGCGTGGATTGATCGCAAAGGCAAATATATTACCTACGACGAGAGCTAGCTGGGGCGAGGCTGAGATCGGGCCAAAACTCAGCTGGGAGGCAAACAGCACACCTACTAGACCCGCATAGATACCCTGGTACGACTTTTCTGATGGCATGGTGATCGGCTCGGTGAGCATGATGGTGCCAAAGAATATGATTGGCCAGGACGTTAGTCCCAGACTCAGCGTACTGATGATAGATTCGCCGTTGAGAAGTCCCACTCCAGTCATTGTGAGGAGCGACGCTATCGCAAAGACAGCAAACAGCTGGAAGTGTCGCGTCTTGCGGAGGATACAGGCACCGACAACGGCCGCTATAGGTGCGAGTGTAGGTGTGGCGATCCACCATGTTGCCGGCAAGAGTCCGGCTGCGCTGACAATGAGAACTGCAACGGCGGCTGGGTTGAAGACGTGCTGACGGTTGATAGCCAGCAGATACTTTGAGGCCATAGCAATAATCCCGACCAGGACGACGGCCCACATTCGTTCCGTTGTCTCTGGTGGCTGCACGATACAGGCTAGTATAAGCGTCGTTATGATCGAAGACTCGTGATTTGCCGGGACTTCGAACGCTCGCGACAAAATCAAATTTGTCACGAAGCAAGCTCCTGATAGGAGGCTGATCGAGATAGCTAGGTTGATGATAGTGAAGCTAGTCATATCAAAATAGCTCACCACAAAACCACTTATCAAAATGATCGACAGGCTATAGATGAGGAGTCGATACATCGTTGTACGGTTGAGGAATGAATCAAAAGAGCGGATCAGAAACATGGTGTCCTTTGGATTAGGTGAAGAGCTGGCCGGGAAAATCGGGCGAAAGTTCTGCGCTGCCATCATGCATAACCAGTATGTACTCAAAAGTATAGCGCTTTTTGAGGACGGCTGCTGGGACGAAGTAAAGGCAGGTTGCCAATCCGTCGGCGAGACGAGCAGAATCAGCTGTCACCCATACAGCCCGAATGTCTTGCGGTGATCGTCCGGTATGGGGATTAATAATGTGGTGGTACTGGTCCCATTGGCGGCGGTTGCCGGATGATCCGCACAATGAGCCTCGCCGTAGCGTGGCGGTACCGATAACCTCCCCTTCTCGCTCGGGGTTCTCTAGCCCAAAGACGAGTGGCTCAGATGGGTGGCGACAATAGATATCTCCTCCCGCATCGATACAAAAACCCGTAATTCCAGCTTCATGTATGAGGGTAGCGATGAGATCAACTAGGTAGCCCTTACCGATAGCGCCAAAGTCGAGCTGGGCAGGGTGCTTCATGGTGAGGCTATCGCTTCCGGCTCGGTAATCGATACTATCTTCCCATTTTGGAGGCAGACTGATCGTTGGCTTGGGTTGGAAGCTGTATTTTGCATCATAGCCAGCATCAACCAGCGTTTGCCCTATGAGGGGCGTCAGGACTCCCCCGCTCACTTCATACAGCTCGCGATAGAGATCAAGCATAGGTGCAGCGTCTGGTGGAAGTGGATATGTGCCAGCTTCGCGCGCCAGCTGCGCTACGAATGAATCATTCCGAAAGCGTGAGTAGGTATGTTCAAATTCCTGGCTCCGTTGGTCGATTGCTTGTGTTAGCCTCGCACGCTCGTCATCCGAGATCTCGTCATAGCTATCAATATGCCACGTGGTACCGGTGGCGCTATACGAGTGCTGCCAGCTCGGCCTAGGTTTTGGCTTGGGTTTTGATGGTAGCGATTGCACTGTTGAAGCCCTTTGAGGTCAATGATGAACCGGATACGCGACTGAGACTCACGGTGTCAATGCTCTTGCCGACGACGAGAGACTTGTAGCCACTGATGAACTTAGCCTGGTACTCGGCACTATCACTATCGTTGGCTTTGGGCTGTGCGCTGGTATCTGAGATTATGCCATTCTTGAGAGTGACGGTAACAGCAATAGCTTCGTTGCCACCGGGTGAACTGTAGGTACCAGTTGCGGTGTATGAGCCGTCTCTGTAGGCCTGGGTGGGTGCTCCGGCCTTGGGCGCCGCAGTCGGAGCTGCATTGACTCCGGTTGTAGGGGCAACCGTGAGCTCAACCACAGGCTCGGTAGTAGGGCTCGTATCGGCGCTCGTCAAAGAGTCAGCGGGATTCTTCTTGGAAGCAGACAGCGTCGCTACGACAATCACCGCTATGATGACGAGCACCGCTAGTCCGGCAATAACTTGTTTCCGATGGTCTGAATCTTTCATGAGCCTCCTCTTTCTTCCATCCTATTATACGTCTATTCTAGCATCTCAGCGGTGCCTGAGAGCGGCCTGAGAATGGGATATGGCAGCTAGTTTGTCTGCTCGAGATTGTTTCTTGAAGGCAGATTCGGCTACCTGTGCTGATGAACGGTCGGCGTATGTCTCGGTATAGACGACACGTACCGGACGTCGCGCGGCAGTATACTTGGCACCTTTGGGGCTCGTGTTATGTTCTCTTTCACGTCGAGCGACGTCGGTTGTCACACCAGTATAGAGACTGTTGTCTGCACAGCGTAGAACGTAGAGATAGTATGCTGGTGCTGGCTGTGACATGGCGTCTCCTCGGCCCTGCTTAAAAGCCCGACGCAGCTAGGGCTAGTGCCGTAATGGTCGGCGTCGGGGTAACAAAGATGACGCCAACCGGGGTATCGTATTTGCCTGGAATGATGAGTGTTGATCTGACATGCGTAAGGCTGAGATAAATGATGCCAAGAACCGCGATGATACTGAGTATGAGGACAGCTATCAGCCGAATATCAGGGGCCCGTTGCGCTCGAATGAGCTTTTTTGAGGTAGCTACATTACGTGACGTTGGTTTTTTCCTAGCGGCTTTCTGTTTTGGCATGACTTCCTCATGAAGTGTTGATAGTCCTTATACTAACAGTCCTCGATGTGTCTACCAACAGCTGGTTTTTGGCAGCTGGAAACCCTGCGACAGAGATGCTAAGGCCCGGGAATAATCCCGGGCCGTTATGTGGGTCGGTATCGCGACCACTTTGAGAGCTGTCGTACGCCTTTGTCGTAGAGGAAGTCTGATGCGGCATCGATGCCGGCTTCCATCAGGAGTTCGAGTGCATTTCGCAGGGCTTCGCTGGCTGTCATGAGACGGAGCGTTTCGCAGATCTCGTAGGAGAGGTCAGTCTGGCGGCAGGCCACGATCAGTGAGTCTATAAAACCAAGGTCGTACAGGCGCTTCTCGAGGAGCTGCAGCTTGCTTTCGGCCAGGTCTTGGTTGGCGAAGTGGTAGACGATGGCGCCGTTGGCGTCGATGACGCAGTGGCCTCCGGCTCGAGGTTCCACTTCCCAGGGAGCAGGATGATGTGGCAGCATTTCACGCACTGACTTCTCGGCGTCGTCTTCAGTATAGGTAGTCATCATCACCCCTTTCAAAGGGCTTGGTCGGTCATGAGGTGCTCAGAGCAGTGTATGCTCTTGCGGCACAGTCTATCTTACTTAGTCTATGCGCACAATAATTGGCGTAATTGAACTATAGAATATTCGCATTAATTATTGTTCTATATAGTATGCGCTTGAGTGTTCGTGTAGCTCTTGCGGGTGAACGCAAGAGCTACACGATGGTTTCATAGCTGGACCATGCTTGATAGGGTGACGAACCACTGGTCTCCGCTGAGGAGCTCGTGGAAGTCGAGCACATCGTCGTGCGTGATGGCTTCGCCGGTCGGCCGCTCATCGAGCTCCTTGGGCAGCGTCCATTCGACACACTTCACGCCGGCTGCGGTCAGGATGTCGATGACTTGGTCATCAGCATCCTTGATCTCGGTCATGCTGCAGACGGGACAGCGGAAGAGGTAGGTCCCTTCCCCACTGTCATTGCAGATGCGAACTGTCAGATCTCGGCTGCGAAGCTCGATATCTCCACAGTCTGAACAGGTTGCGCGGATGAGCGCCATAGGTATCACCTTTCGTGCGAACTTCCGTAGAAGTGGCTCGGAGATGCCGAAACCTGAGAAATATACCACCTCATAATACTTATGTCAATAGCAATGGACGGGTAGTATGGGCCTCGTTAGACTGGGTATATAAAGGAGACTTCATGAACAGCGTATATTTCTTTGAGATACAGGCATCTAATCCGGCTCTGCTCAGGACTTTTTATGAGGTGGTTTTCGGCTGGGAGTTTACCAAGCAGGATGGCCTACCGATTGAGTATTACCAGATCAAGACCGAGGGTATTAATGGTGGGTTGCTCCAACGTCCGACGGAAACGCCGGGGCAGGGTCAGGGCACAAATGCCTTTACGTGTTCGATGCAAGTTGAGGATTTTGACGCAACTGCAGAGAAGATCCTAGCTAACGGCGGAATCGTAGCGCTAGAGAAGTTTGCCGTGCCTGGTAAGTGTTGGCAAGGCTACTTTCTTGACCCAGATAATAATACGCTGGGGCTTTTCCAGGTCGACGAGTCAGCTCTTTAGACTCTCTTGCGTCAGATAGCATAAGCAGTTACATTCAGAAGTATGATATCTGTATTTCCTGCCGACTATGATCGACACGATTCCGGCACTGAAGGCCTGCGCCAAGCGCTCGATTTCGTCCGCAAACAATGGCGCCAGCTTGAGCACAAGGCTCCTCGAGACTCGGGTACATTGATCGGTCTTCCGGAGAAATACATTGTCCCGGCCACACCCAGTGAGCACTTCTCTTTTCAAGAGCAGTATTACTGGGATACTTACTTTACTGCTATCGGATATAACGGCCCAAATAAGGAAGCTATGATCGAGGGGATGCTCGACAATCTCATCTACTTATTTGAGCGCTTCGGTATTATCCCGACTGCCAATCGAATGTACTTCACGGGCCGTTCCCAGCCGCCGCTTCTTACGAGCTATATTTTTTATCTCTACGATCACTATAATAAGTCGACTGCTTGGCTCGCCAAACGTATGGCGGTAGCTGAGCGCGAGTATCACACTGTCTGGATGGGTGCACAGCAGCCAAACTGGCGACGTGTTGGTGTGCTCAATCGGTACTATGACATTAATGCACTGCATGATTTGGCGGAGGCCGAGAGCGGCTGGGATATGACGCCTCGTTTTGAACGCAAGTGCCTGGACTTTTATCCAGTAGATCTCAACGCATTGCTCTATAAGTACGAGTCGGACTTTGCGCGCTTGGCTGAGATCAGTGGAGACAAGACAGCCCACAAGGACTGGCAGCACGCCGCTCGTATGCGCAAGAAAAGCGTTGATGAGCTGATGTGGAATGAAGCGAAGCAAATGTACTTTGATTACAACTATGTCAAGCGCACTCAGTCGAGCTTCCTCTCACTGGCTTCGTTCTACCCTCTTTGGGCGGGCATGGCCAGTCAGGAACAAGCTGCCGGTATGGCAAAATCTCTGCCAAAGTTTATGCACGTAGGAGGTCTGAGTGCGACGGTCCGCCCCCTGATTGACATGTCGATATTTGGTTCGATGAAGACACAGTGGGCGATTCCGAACGGCTGGGCTCCCCTGCACTACATTGTGACTGAAGGTCTTGAACAGTACGGATTTAGCTACCAGGCTGCTGAGATTGCGAAAAAATGGATAGCCACAAATCTACACTGGTATGAGTCGCATGGAGAGTTTATTGAGAAGTATAATGTGGTAAACCCGGAGCGCAGCCCCCATGATGGTATGTATCCAAGTCAGGCTGGCTTCGCTTGGACAAATGCTATCTTTGTCTTCTACGCCCGCAAGTATTTTGGACTTGAATAGCTCCGTCTAGCGCTCAGGCTATCTATGCCTCTACTCAGTCGAGTGAATGCTTATTTTTCCATCTTGTGGAAGTGAGCGAAGAATTTCTAGGAGGTCAGCTTCACGAAATGCGATGCATCCATCGGTTGGTGTGTTTGCTGGCACGTTCTGGTCACGGGCAACGTGCACAAAGATGGCACTTCCCTTGCCGGGCACGGCTGGTGTGCGATTGTAGTCGAGGTCGAGCACGATGTTGTAGAGATGGTCATCCCGGTAGAGCTTTTCGTGACTGGCATCACTTGCGTCGGCCGCTTTGGCGAGTGAGTTGTAGCGCGGATCTGCTTGGTCATTCACCCAGATGTCGTCTGGGGAAATGGGCTGGAGCTCAATCTGTGCTACTGGCTTTTCGATCGCATCGGAGCGATAATACCCGCCAAGAATGCCGTACTCTCCGTCCGGGGTGGCTTTGTCTCCCTCCTTTTTGGTATCGGCTGGCACTACGCCACTCTTACCGACTACGGCAGGATACGATTTGTCATTGTATTCAGCGCGAGCGGCCGGATAAGTAGGATTTGGGTAAATATGAATGGTAGTCATATCTCCAGTATACGCCGCTAGGTCAAACGAACACTCAGACCGATGCCGCCAAAGTTGTCGCAGACAAATACGGGTTCGGCCTCGGTGCTGAGACTCTTGTCGTAATGATAGTTAATCTCGTCAAAGTGTTTGAGATCGCTTACCTTCGTGATGCGTTGCGTTATGAGCCAGTGCGCAAAGGCACCACGTGCGACTTTGGCGTGTACGGTCACGAATGTCGGCTCGCCAGTAGCAGAATTCTTTGTAAGAAATTTTGGCTTGATGATTCGGGATTGGTCGACATACGGCAGGATGACGCGGTCATACTCGGCCGAGGAGATATTGATGATCGGTTCATCGTTCGCTACTTGATTGGCGATTTTGTCGCCCCAGAATTTGTACAAGTCGTGATACTTTTTGACGGTAGGCCGGTACCCCATCTCAAAACGGTACGGGTAGATGCCGTCAAGCGCCCGCAACACGCCATAGAGGCCAGACAGAATATAAAGATGGTTATCGGCGTAGGTGCGATCCTGAGCGGTAAAGGTCTGCACTTGCAGTCCACTGTAGATATCGCCGAGAAAACAATCGATCGCAGCTGTTTGCTGGGCTGAATCTGACGTCCAGTTAGCGATGAGCGCATGCGTCTTGGCTGCCATGGGCTTGGAGAGCTGCATGAGTGAAGCTATGCGCCCCACTGTGAGCTTCTTGAGGTAGGAATCCAGCTCGATAGCTTCTTTCAAAAACGTCGGTTGACGTAACGACTTGCTCGACCTGGTCGGAGTTCGCATAGTCTTGGAAGAGTGGAGCAAGATGATCATGCTACGTATCATATCAAATCTGTCGATGAAGGCATGAGACCACTGTATAATGACTGCATTACTCATAGGGAGCTCGCATGTCATTTCAAGCATACTTAGACAACATTGAAGCTAAGACTGGCAAGACGCCGCGTGAGTTTATAGCACTCGCCAAAGCCAAGGGCTTCGATAGCGCAGAGGCAAAAGCTGGGGAGATCGTTGATTGGTTGAAGGATGACTATGATCTCGGACGTGGACACGCAATGGCGCTCGTGCATGTGATCAAGAATGGTGCGCAGATCGGCGACAAACATGTCCAAAGTGGTGGCGCGCATAGTGACAAATCAAATATACTCAGGCTTGATGGAAAGGATAAATCATAATGGCTGGTGCAAAATCAAAACAGTACGCGATTGAGGCAAAAAACCTCACACGAAAGTTTGGCAAGAAAACTGCCGTATCAAATGTGACGCTCAAAATCGCTGAGGGTGAAATCTATGGATTTCTCGGTCCTAACGGAGCTGGTAAGTCGACTACGATCAAGATGCTCGTGACCCTTCTTGAGCCGACCAGTGGTAAGGTGAATATTCTTGGGAATAGTGCGATTGATGATCCCGATGCCGTTCGGCTCGACATCGGCGTTGCCCTGCAGGAAGCTGCACTTGATGAAAGCCAACGCGGTCATGAATTCCTGAAGCTTCAAGGACATCTGTATGGTTTGCGTGGTAAGGCTATGGAGCAGCGCATCGCTGAGCTTGAGAAGCTGGTGGATATTGGTGATGCCATCCAGAAGCCTATCAAAGAGTATTCAGGCGGAATGAAGCGTCGGCTGGATCTCGCTGCAGCGCTCGTGCATAATCCCCTCGTTCTCTTCCTTGATGAGCCTACGACTGGCCTTGACCCGATCAGTCGCGTGAAAGTTTGGGACGAGGTGCGGCGACTCAATAAGGAGCTCGGGATGACGATCTTCCTTACGACGCAATACCTCGAGGAAGCCGATCAGTTAGCTGATCGCATCGGCATCATTAGTAAGGGTAAGCTGGTGCTCGAGGGTACGCCGACCGAGCTCAAGCGTCGCACTGGACATGATGTGATCGTCGTGACCTGCAGTGAGCAGCCGAAGCCAGTGCTTGCAGCTCTCAAAAAAGTGAAGGGTATTTCAAAAGTAGATCAAGGCAATGGTGAGATTCTTCTTGCGTCATCACACGGTGCGCAAGCTATTGCCGGAGTGGCTGTTGAGCTAGAGAAACAATCAGTGAAGATCAAGCAGCTATCCTTAAGAGAGACAACCCTCGACGATGTCTTCCTCGCAGCTACTGGTAATAGACTAAGCAAAAAGGACGAACTATGAGCACTACACAGATGCAAACACACCTCACACCTAAACCAGCCGGATTCGTCCGCGATCTCATTGCTGTAGCTGGCCGAGCCCTGCGTGCCATTCCGCGCGAGCTTGAGTCCGTCATACCGGCGCTCATCATCCCGCTCTTCTTTTTTGCGGTAAACGTTGGCTCTTTGAGTGACGTTTCGAAGTTTGCGGGCGTAGTGGATTTCAAAGCTTTCCAGCTTCCAGTCGCTATTGTCTTCGCGGTGACCGGTGTATCACGAGCTTCAGCCCTTGTGACTGACATTCAGTCAGGCTATTTTGATCGTTTGCTCATCTCCCCTGTCCGCCGTACTGCCCTTCTGCTCGGTCTTATGGTCGCGGACTTTGCACTTGTCATCGCATTGTCTATCCCTGTCGTGATCCTGGGTGCAATCCTTGGTGTGAAGTTTGTCACTGGCTTTGCTGGGATCGTAGTCTTCTTGCTGGTCTCGGGGCTGTGGGGGTTGGCTTTTACAGGCTTCCCATACGCGATCGCCCTGAAGACCGGTAGCCCGGGAGCAGTGAACTCATCGTTCCTGCTGTTTTTTCCATTCTCATTCCTCACCACGAGCTTCCTTCCTCTTGAAGTATTGAGCGGTTGGTTGAAGACAGTGGCAAAGTTTAATCCAGTCACCTATTTGCTGGAAGGTCTACGTAGTCTCATCTATGTGGGCTGGGATGGTGAGGTGCTGCTCAAGACTGGTACCGCCATCGCGATAATCTTGATCATCTCATTTACACTCGCGTTTACGGCTCTCAAGGGACGTGTGAGTCGAAAGTAGCTGTAGCTATCTGAGGTAGAGACTGACAGACGTTAGGGGATATAATGGAAGTATGAAGACATACTTATTGCTCCTCAGGGGTATCAACGTGGGCGGCAAGAATAAGGTTTCGATGGCCCAGCTCAGGATTCACTTAGAGAAGCTCGGGTATACAGATGTTTCTACATATATCAACAGCGGGAACGTTATCGTGAGTTCGGACAAACAGCCTGAAAAAATCCAAGCCGAGATCGAAGCATTGCTCCCTCATGCGTTCCAGCTAGACTCTGAGCTCATCAAGATTCTCGTGTTGTCACAAACACAATTGCAAGCGGTGGCGGACGACAAGCCGAAGGGCTTTGGCGATCAGCCGGATATCTACTATTGCGATGTACTATTTCTGATGGATATCTCGGTTGACGATGCCATGTCAATATTTGATCCACGTGATGGCGTGGACAAGATCTGGCCAGGAGTCGGGGTGGTCTATTCACAACGTCTTGGCGCAGAACGTACAAAGAGCCGCTTGAGCAAGATTATGAGCTCCCCACTCTATAAGTCGATGACGATTCGGAGTTGGAATACGACGAGCAAACTACTCTCACCCCTTGGATAGTTGTTATATCATTGAAAATATGGCATGATATAGATACAACACCGAGAGATTGGAAGGACATTGACGTATTTAGGAGAAATAACGGGCCCAACTGTGGGCATCGTCATGAAGGAGCTGGTGCGACGTGCTATCGCGACGATCACCGGCCTGACGCTGACGTACGAGGTCCACGACAAGGTGGGCTACGACGGTGGAGAGGATCTCTTCACTACCGCTGATGTCGCGGCCCAAGCCGTGTATGTGAAGTCGCTACGAGAGTGCTTCAGTGAGATCGGCTTGATCGGAGAGGAGGACGACACGAGCGTCCAGGGCTCCTTGGATGGTCGTGACGCATTCTTCACGATTGATCCCATCGACGGCACCCGCGCATTTGTGCGTAGGCAGTCGCACGGGATCGGCACCATGATCGCCCTCGTTGTCGATGGTGAAGTTGTTGCCGCATTCGTGGGCGACGTAATGACCAATGAGATCTACGGCTATCGGCCAGGGTCGTCCAAGGTGCATCGCATCAGTCGCTTTGAGCAGGCTGAGCTACTCACCGGATACTCGGGCCGACCCCTCCGTGATCAGTACCTGCTCCTGCGAGAACGTCCGGAGGAGCACACGGTGCGAGGCCGTGCCCTGGCTGGCAAGGACGGGCCCTTCAAGGACCTTGAGATCACCGGTGGCAGCATCGGCATCTCCATGGCCCGCCTGTGGAAGGGTGAAGTCGGCGCGGCACTGCTGAGCCCCGGTAAGACCACCGTCTGGGACATGTGCCCCGTTTGGGGTATCTCTCGGGCGCTGGGTTTCGGGTTCTATCGCACAGACACCCTCGAGCCGTACGAATACGTACCGAATTCGCGCGAGCCGATCATCGACAACCCGCACGAGTTGCTCGTGGTTCACGAGACCCACACCGAAGTGCTGGCTGCACTGGGTCGTTGAGACACCCATGACACTTCCCCACCGACGAGACATAGTCTTGCCGGTGGGTTATTTATTGGATTATTCCCAACCAGCCTCGATATGTTCCTGGCTGATGCCGTTTTCGATATGAGTATATCCGAGCCGTTCAAGGGCGGCCTTAGCCTGCCCCGCCCTACCGCCCGACTGACAATACAGTACGTAATGGCCTTCACTCGGTAAGCCAGGTAAGACTTTTCTAGCGTTCAGAATATCTCCGACTGGAATGTTCAGAGCACCTTCTACATGAGAGCTCTTAAACTCGTCGGGCTCGCGCACATCAATAATGAGAGGTTTCATTACCTTCATCATATCAGAAGAGGCCTATAGCCTTTACCTACAACTTGACTCTTCCCTGGCCTGCAGTACAGATCGTGTTCTTATAAATAAGCATAAGTAAAATGGCTGGGTACGGTGGCCCAATTAAGATCCCCTATTGTTGGTTTTTGATTGCTACGTTACGTTCTGCTTTCTGAAGGTTTATACCACTATAGTCAATAACTTTGTCTGGCGTTCCGGCACTTTTCTGGAGTCTACACCATATATGCATAATTCCTGCACCTCAAAGTCCAAACTAACCTTCTGTAAAATATTACTCACTTCTGCCTGATGCGCTATAAAATTGTTTGTTTCAGTTGATTTAATTCTGCCTAAAGTTATATGAGGTACAAAGCCAAAATCATTATCAACCGCTCGATACATCTTGAGTTGCACTGATATTTCGTCATGGAATTTGTATAACGAATCAGAACACTCGGCCTGGACGTAAAGTAACCTTGGTTTCTCACCCCCGAATACCCCCATTCGACCGATTTCAACCCTGCTTCCAGCAAGTTGATTCTTATGCTTCCTAACCTCTGCCACCACAGTTTCTAGGTCCAGTTGAGATTGTTCATTTAAATAGTAAATGGTTATGTGCGGAGTCTGCATATCAGCGATTTCAAGATCAGTAAGAGTGGATGAAACTGCCTCTGTGGCGCTATGGAGCTCGGCCACAAACTCTTTTGGGACTGAAATGCCGATAAAGCACGAAGTATATTGCATACCTTAAATATATACTAAATTATTGAAGTTAACTAAATAGAAAAATCTACTTCGAAGTTTCTATAGTGCTTGTGCTTGGCTGAGCGTGGCGGTCTGAAACCTTTTCAGCTCACTACACTGCATTTTGGCACTGTCTCATAATTCCAGACACTACAGTTTAAAACGAGACAAATGAGACATTAAAAAAGTATAATGGGTTGTATTATGAACGAAGAGCTGAAGACACTAGACAAGTTTGAGCTCCACTCCTACAAAGGAAAGCCCGTTTACATACATGATGACCATCGATTCGTGTTGCCTCATATTTACGATGCTCAGAAAAAAGGTCTAATTCCTAAACCTTGTAAATTTATTATGTTTGACGCACACCACGACCTAGCAGATGTAAGCGACGAGGCCAAAAAGCTACTGAAAACCTTAAGGGAGCAGACAGGAGAAGACTTTGATGAGGAGCTGTTCTTCGACGTTGTTAAGAACAAGTTACGAGGAGATGACGCCGACTGGCTGAAGGCCGCAATGGAACTAGGCTGGGTTAGTGACGTTGTCGTGTTTGGGATACGACACGATATGGATGATCCGGACCCTTTTATCTATAGTGATGCAAGCGGGACTGAGCACACAGTTTTTCATTCAGGTAGCTGGCCCGGAGATCTACTTAGGTACCAGGGAGACCTAGCAGAACGTATCACAAGCCCTGATTTGAAAAAGTTGTGGGAGATTCTCGGATGGGAAACAAGAAAACCTGGACCCCGACACTTTCGGGATAGTGAAGAAAAAATAATGTTAAACTTTGATCTTGATGCCTTTAGTATGAATTATGAAGACTTCTTGTTCCCCTGGCACAGATCGGTGTACGAACGCCGATTTATGAAAGAGTCTGACTACTCCACAACTGAAGGTTGGACCGGTAAGCAGTTTGTCCAGGGGCTGGCCGAAAAGGCTGGAGCAATAACAATAGCTCGCGAACCCGATTATTGTGGAGGCAGGGATAATATGGAGCAAATATTTCACGATGTGAACGAGATAATATTCCATAACGCCATTGAGGGCCCTTCTCAATGAAAGCACTAGACAGACTAACTTTAATCGACCGAATTGGGCGCGAGCTCCAATCTCGTATGGGATATAGTGACATTGATGCGTACCTAGCAGTATTTGGAATCGATGTTAAGAAAGAGACATCTGGAGTAAATAGCAAATGGGTATATACAAAAGAGCTTCTTGCCGACGCTTCTAGCGATGTAATTCTTAAAATCGCTACTGAACTAGAGATCGATCACAGTTATGTAGTTGGAGCCGAAAAGGAGGCAATTGAGGCAACTTTCTGGGATCCACATCACTTCAGACTTTTCCTTAGCCATCTTTCAACGTACAAGAAGAATGTGGCAGCGTTGCAGGCTACGCTTAAGCAATACGGGGTGTCCGCATTTGTTGCTCATGTAGATATTGAGCCAACCAAGGAATGGCAGGATGAAATTGAAGCGGGGCTTTTTTCAATGGATGCACTTGCCGCCATACTGATGCCTGGCTTTAAGGACAGCAACTGGACAGATCAAGAGGTAGGTGTTGCTTTTGGTCGTGGAGTACTCGTAGTACCAATAATCCACGGACAGAACCCCTACGGTTTTATAGGAAAATATCAAGGACTTAAGACCCAGGGTAAGGCCGTGTCTCAAGTCGCCGACGAGCTGTTTAAAATCCTAGTAAAATCTCCAAAAACCAGGCCCAGAATTCTAACTTGTATTGTTGATACAACGTTACAGTCACCAGATGCGGCATCGGCATTAGAAAAACTTAAGCACTTGGATGACATAAGCGATATCCCAGATGCTTACATTGAACGCCTCAGGGATGGAGCAACTAACTCACCGGTATTCAGCAGTGGGGTCGCGCTTAATTACTTGAATAAGATGCTTGAGAAA
>CALKUN010000133.1 GCA_937996675.1 uncultured Candidatus Saccharibacteria bacterium | reverse complement strand
GCATTCTCGCTGCCGTTACGAGCATCGCTCTTCTCTGGGTGGGGCGTCTCTATCTGAGTCTATCGGGCATCACAGGTGGCGAGTTTCTTGGGGTAAATATAAAGGATGGCTTCACGTCAGCGACGATTCCAGAAATCGCAACTGCAATACTTACTTACCTCACATACACTGGAGGTGCACTTTCAGTCATCTTCATTATCTTTGGTGGCATCCGCATGATGACCTCGACCGGGAACCCTCAGGGAATTGCACAAGCCAAGAAAATTATTACCTATGCGATAATTAGCCTTGTTGCTATTGTTGGTGTGGGTCTTATTTTCCAACTTATCCAACTCGTCTTAACAGGAACTACAAACAATCCATGAACAAATTCCTCAAACTCGCTTATGACGTTCAGATCAATCCTCCTGGACAGCTCACCAAGGGGCCAGCTACACTTGCTGCCCTTCTGGACAATATCTTCAAATTTCTCAATTACACTATCGGCGTTATTGGCGTAATTATGATTGTATTTACTGGCTTTCTATATATTACTTCCCTCGGTAACCCACAAAAGACTAAGCAAGCCTTGCAGTCCATCATTTACACGGCGGTTGGATTTACGGTTGCTATTCTGGCGCGATCTATAGCGGAGTTCATTTTGCCAAAGGTAGCAGGAGCAACTACTGTACAGGGGATCGTGTCTGAAGGTATTACTACATTTACCTGGGTGATCGGTATCGCTGCTCTGATCGTGATGATCATCGCCGGTATCCTCTACGTCGTGTCGGTCGGCGAGCCTCAGAAGACCAAGACTGCTAAGGATGCTATCCTCTACGCGGCTGTTGGCTTGGTCGTTGCTCTCATCGCCGGATCTGGTATCACTGCTCTCAATACCTTCCTCACAACCGGCCATCTGTAGGATTTTACGTAGGCTCGAACCATGAGCGGACTAATTCTCAAGGAGTTAGCCCGCTTTTTACTTGCCCCTGCCCTTAGAAGCCAGTAGAATAGTGGCAAAAGCATGAGCTTCACGGCATGCTGGCAATTATCAAGTGAAAGCAATCAAAAGGAGAAGGAAAGAAATTATGAGCAAGACTCACGACCTACTAAAGAAAGGTGCTCTCGTACTTACCGGTAATGCAGTAGTTGCCGTTCTCGGTGCATCGACAGCTCACGCAGTAGCTGGCATCGGCGAAGGCGCAGGCGCAGCTCAGGGTGATGGACAGCAGACCGACCTCGTTGCCAACATTCGTACTGTCACCAACACCATGCTCTTCGCGATTGGTGTGGTCGCCGTGATCATGCTCATCGTTGGTGGCTTCCGTTACATCTTCTCTGCTGGTAATAGCACGAACGTAAACGCTGCAAAGGACACCATCCTCTACTCAGTGATCGGTATTGTCGTAGCTCTCCTCGCCTACGCTATCGTCAACTTCGTACTCGGCCAGTTTGGCGCTGCCTAGACTGTCATTATCGCAAAAAAAAACACCTCCTTTATGGAGGTGTTTTTTTGTCTCAGTAAAGGAGCAAGAGCTTTTTGATGAAAGTCGGGTATAATAAGTGTCATGAAGTATATACGTCCTCTTACTCGAGTTTTTCTGTTTGTTGTTCTTGTAGTCTCATTATTCTTGGTCGTGCCAGCTGGCATGTCACACGCCGCTTGTGGTGATCCGACATCTTCGGGTGTTGTGGGCGGTATCTCCTGCGGGTCTAGCCCTATATCGGCTACTGACGGCGTACAGCGTGCTATTAATCTCCTCCTCTACCTCGTCGGCGTGATCTCGCTCATCGTTGTTATTGTGGGAGCCCTACGCTACGTCCTCTCGGGTGGTAACCCCCAGGCCACGAACGCTGCCAAAGACACCATTCTCTATGCGGTCATCGGTTTGGTGGTTGCTCTCCTTGCCTACGCTATCGTCAACTTCGTATTAACCAACTTTGGAGCCTAATCATGCTACACAAAATCTTCCTATCCCTTATCGCCGTCCTTATGATGGCCGCAGTATTTGTCACGGTGCCACAGCGGGCAGTCGCAGCTTGTTCATCTGGTAATGATATTCGATCGGGCATTGACTGCGCATCTGATCAGCAGAGAGCTCAGTCCGTTCCAGGCGGAATTAAGACCGCTGTGAATACACTCCTCTACGTAGTTGGTATTGCAGCCGTGATTGTGTTGATAATCGGTGGACTCCGCTTTATTACTGCTGGCGGGAACCCTCAGAGCGTGAATAGCGCCAAGGATAGTATTCTCTACGCAGTCATTGGTATTGTCGTTGCGATTCTCGCGTATGCAATAGTCAACTTCGTACTAGGCCAATTCGGGGCTTAGATCTTCCAAAGTTACCACACGACTCACATCTCTAGCGCCCAGCGGCGTTTACGCTCTAAAAATACCCCTCACCGT
>CALKUN010000132.1 GCA_937996675.1 uncultured Candidatus Saccharibacteria bacterium | reverse complement strand
CGCCGCTTTGCTTCCAGATACGATCGAGACTCTTGTTGCGCAGCATAGTCTCCATTTGGTTTTTGGTCTTACCGTTGAGGCTGGGCGAATCCTCGGGAAGAGCATAAGCGTAGCGAATGCCGATCTGAGCATTAATGCCATCACGAATAAACTGTGATCGAAGCATGGCGTTAAAGATTGGATATGTTTTGTTAATACAGTTGGCTCTGGCAATACCTTCCAGGGCTTTATCTGGGTTTGCCTTCAAGACAACCTTGTCTATTACGCTACGAGTGTTTCCGCTTGGATCGACGACTTTCTTCGTAATCACATCGCAATTACTGAAGTTTGAGACGGTTTGGTACTTAGCCTTTTCCCAATCAATCCTAGACATCTGATACGCATATGTTCCGGGTGCCGGAATAGATGCAGGATTGTAATCACCGATGGCGGCTTGCGCTACACCGGCTCCACTGACGGGAACCTCATAGGCTAACTGGCTCGCTCCTCCATTTTCGATCGTACTATTCACGCCCAGACCAACGGTACGAGCAATTGATGTGAGGCCGAGTTTCAAGGCCTCGGCCGGATGTTTCCAGAAGTAAGCAACGGTGAAGAATACAAAAACCAGCACAACGATGACAAGGAGTACGAGCCACGTAATTGGGTTGGCAGCCAAGGCCTTGGCAGCTGCTTGCGCGCCTTGTTTGACGACCTGCTTGGCGACTTTTTTCGCGACCTGCTTGGCTTCGTCCTTGACGGCTTCCTTAGCCTTCTCCTTAACGTTATCTTTGGCGTTCTCGAGGCGGCTTTTTTCTGGATCTTTAGTATCTTTGAGTCCACCGAGTGCGGCGCTCTTGAGCTTGTCTTTCATTATCCCTTGCATACCACCGCCCTGCATGGCCGACTTGGCTGCACCTAGTCCACCCCCTGATGTATTGGGCGTGTTGTTCACCTGAGAATTAGTGTCTCCTGCCTTCGCAGCTCCTCTCTTATTGCTGGTGCTGAGCGTAGGGTTGGACTGATTCTTGTTAATATCAAATCCCCCTTGGTCATTCCTGCGTGCGTTTATCCCAAAACCTCCCTCATTCTGCTGTGGGGTTTCTTGGGATGGTTTGAGATCGTTAGTGGCCACTTTGAGTGTTAGCTACCTGTTAGTTGATTTTGTTGAGGTGAAGGTTCTGGAACTACTGGAGGAGCTGAAATCTGTGGCTCAGATTGATAGACAGGTATAGTCGGTGCGGCTGGCACGGGTTGGGCGGGCACTGCATCTGGTGGTGTTGATATGTTGTCGAAGTTGTTGATGACGGAGGCTGACTCTGCTTCGGCGCTTGCGGTTAAGGCAGCGCTTGCTGCAATTTTTTTGTCGAGCAAATCGCGCGGGTTAGTCGTAATGAGCTGCTCTTCCATTGGGCTCGCGAGGATACGGATGACGACGTGATTGAGACCCGCGAAGAACAAGCCTTCACCTACTGGGAACTGCGAGAGGCGAGCCTTTTCTTCACTAGTGAGCTTGAAAGTCTCAGCCACGACATCAACAGCCGACGGTGCTTGCTTGAGGAGAAGCTGGAGAGAGCTGTTGTTGACGACTGCACGACCAAGGCGATCCTGTAAGAAGTCTTCTACGTCCTGAGAAATGGTGGTGAGGCCGAGGTAGTACTTTCGAGCTCGCTTGGCGATGGAGAACATGAATTGTGCGGAGTCAGGATACTGCATGAGCTGCCAAGCTTCGTCGACCGCTAGAATACGGCGGCGCTTGTCGGCCTTCACGCGGTTCCAAATGTGGTTGAGAACGATAAACATACCGATCGGGCGGAGCTCGTCTTCGAGGTCACGGATATTAAATACGACGAAACGGTTATCAAACTGCACATTTGATTGCTGGGAGAAGATTCCGGAGAATGATCCTTCGGTAAATCGTCGGAGCCGGGCTGCAATCTGTGGGCCAGTACCACTACCAGATGTACCCATGGACATAAGCGTGTTGTACAGATCGATCATAGTCGGCGGTATGGTGTTGTGGGTCAGTGGGTCATTTGTGATCCCCTTTTGCGCATAGGTCTGGCCGATAGCGATGTCGAGGTCACCGACTTCTGGGTCGGTCAGCTGACCACTAAACATGACGCGGACGAGAGCCACGAGCATGATGCTGTTAGCTCGCAAGGCATTATCGGCTTCTTCCGGGTCAACAACCGTTGGGAGGTCGAATGGGTTGATGTGTGTATCGCTGGCTAGTGAGAGCTTTACGAAGCTACCACCTACAGCGTCACTGAGGGTCTTGTACTCATTCTCTGGATCGATGATGAGGACGTCAGCACCCATCATGAGGGATCGGAGGCATTCGAGCTTCACGGTAAAGCTTTTACCAGCACCAGATTTGGCGAAGACGACCATATTGGCATTTTCGAGTGAGAATCGATCGAACAGAACGAGCCCGTTATTATGACGGTTTAGGCCGTAGAGGATACCTTCGTTACGCGAGAGTTCGGCAGTCGTGAATGGGAAGCTGGTCGAGAGCGAGCCGGTATTCATGTTACGGAAGATACCGAGCTGATCGGTACCGATTGGGAGGGTCGAGTTGAAGCCTTGCTCCATCTGAACGGTGGCGGGCTTGGTGTAGATGAGGCTGGTGCCGAGGATAGACTCGATTTTTCGCTGGATCAGGTCAAGCTCTTCGACGTCATTACCATAGAGGGTGAGGTAGAGACCAAAGCGGAAGAATCGCTCTTCGCCTACTTGGAGCTTGTCGCGGAGTTCCTCAGCGTCAGAGATAGCAGCCTCTACCCCTGGGTCACGCACTTTACCTTTTTCGGCGTTGATCATATAGCTGGCTTCGAGCTGACCGACTTTCTTCTTGAGATTCTCAAGGACTACGCGGCTCTCTACTGGCAATATGTTCAGTGATATATCGATCACTTCATCGAGGTTGATGATAGGCGAAAGCCAGCCGGTGAAGAGTGTGCGAGGGTAGCCATATACGAAGAGTGTACGGACATAGCGACTGCCGATGACGAGGTGGCTGTTCTCGATGACGAATGAACTCGGCGCAATAATGTCACGCAGACTTAGTATGCCCTCTCGATACTGTCGGTCGGCTTCAGCTTGCTCTTGAGCAACTTTGTCGACCGCAGCCTGCTGGGCTGGATCAACTTTTGAACGGGCCATTAGACTTGTCCTCCTGGGTTCTCAAGCGGATTGTGTGGTGTATTGGCGATTGGTTCATTCATGGGGACCTGCGGAGTATAGGGTTCGGGATTAGGATTGCCACGCTCTACGACAGGCGTTGTCATTTCGTTGACTTCAGTAAGGTTTTGCGAGATAGCCTCCTCTTGATTGTAGGCTGTATAGAAGAGCTCAATGACCTCTTGAGTACCGAGCACGGCAGCTCGGACGCCCAATTGCGCGAGACCTTGTGCGACAAGGTTGGTACGCTGGATGAGATCACGCTTGCGCTGCTCGTAGACCTCATCAGTTTGGACTGAGTCGGTGTTGTTTTGGAAGAGCCCCGCCAGCTTCGACCCAGCATTGTCCTTTTTCTTCGCGGCCATTTCAACGTAGTACGGCACAACCACGTAGAACTCTTTGTTCATGATATTCACCTGCTCGAGAAGTCCCTGGATATTGTAGATGTAGTCCTCCATCAGTCCGGCGATGAGGGGGTTCTCTTCAGCTGCCTGCTTCACCTCAAGGCCTTCAATATATTTATCGAGATCAAGTCGACGACTACGAATGACGATTTGGACTGGGAAGTGTAGGCCGTTTAGGAAGCCCTGGTATGCAAACTCAATTGAGTCCTGCTCTTGAGGGCTCTTGAGATCAAAGTTGAGTGAGCTCGCCAAAACAACCATACGAAGAGAACCATCGCGCATGACAACAATGCCATCCTTAATCTCAGTAAACATGAGATGGTTTTGCGTGCTCGCCCGAAGGTCTTTGGCTTCTTTTGGGGGCGTGGTTGAGCTTTGGTATTCAGCAGCTTGTGGTGAGACCGCTGTTTGATCGTTTGGAGTGGCCATATTTCCTCGTCACTAGTTGTTATCAGTTGTTTGTCTAGATGTTTGTTTTTGAGGAATTACTACCGAAGTAATGTACTATCATACCAAAAATCAACAGATGATACTTCATGTTTGGTGAAATCTGTTGATATGTGTGTTTGATTTTTTGATGAATACTTTTGGATCAGCGAAGCTGGATGGTCTGACCGGCAGCAAGCTGGCCACGATTTGCGGCCTGAGCTACTTGGGCCACACTCAAGTCGCCCGTATTCATAACCGTTTTCAGTATAGCATCGTTGACGGTGGTCTGAGGAGGTGTGACGGTGTCTAGATTTTGAGTTTCTGAGCTAGGAGGAGGAGATGACATTGCATTAACAGCTTGGCTTCGGATATCCTGTTCTACCCCTCGTAATATTCCTTGGACGGCATCAGCGTGGGCTCCGCCTTCGGCACTCGAGAGAATATCATCTTGTGCTTCCATTTGATTGGTGACGAGTTCGTGCTGAAGGGAGTCTGGCGTAAAGACGCGCTGACTGAATTGCGCCGCTGCATTGGTGGGATCCGCGGCCTGAATGGTATCTGATTTGGCGTGGCCACGAGTGTCCACCACGAGCGCTAGTTGTGAGAGGCGTGACCGTACCTGCTGATAATCCTCGGCAGACTGAGGTACGATCTGAGGTCCTTTTGGTGTGGCTACAATCACCTTATCGACGACATCATCCTTCATCCAGAGTCGCTTGCGAGGCATGACGTTAAAGCGAATCAGCGCAATGAGGTAGTTTTCAAAGCTTTGCTCTTCACGTCGACCGAAGGCAATGAGAAACATGAA
>CALKUN010000131.1 GCA_937996675.1 uncultured Candidatus Saccharibacteria bacterium | reverse complement strand
TACGAGATAACGTGATGTGACTGGAGTTCAGACGTGTGCTCTTCCGATCTGAGTATCGTTGCAGTTTCTGCCAGTCACTTGACCATTGAAAGATACAGGTGCTCCAACCCAATCATCTGTCAAATCAGTAAGCGGCTTCCGCATATCGGCATTCTGAATTAAATCCGTTGTAATTGGCATATCGTTCATTGCAGTTGGCATGTCAAATGCATCCATTGGCGATTTCTTTGATGGATCAATCAGATCATAGGAACACGCTGCTAAAAGCACAACAAGGATGCTGATATTCTTAGTCATATTCAAAGGTATAACCTCACGATGCTACAAGTTCGCTGTTGACACGACGCCGTCACCCTGCTATAGCCACCTTCTCATGTGACCCTGCCAGTAACCTACGCCAACCTCCGCACCCCCCAGCTCCCAACCGCCAACACACAACGCCTCGTCGACCAGATCACGCTCGCAGGTTTCGGCGCAACCAGCTGGTCTCAAACCTCCATGCAGCAGCTGCTCGTGAACAGCCAAGGCCGCATGCTGACGGAGTTCCAGACGGCGCAGAAGCTCGTCGCCGAGAACGCCCTGCTCGACGTCGCAACCGGCGACAGCCTCGCCCTACATGCTCAGGAAGTCTACAACACGCCGAGGCTGCCAGGTCTCTACACCATCGGCTACGTCCTCCTCACCGACGTCGCCAACGCTGGCCCCTACACCTTCACGGCGACCTCGACGAGCTACTCGGTGGGACCTGGCGGCCTGCGCTACAACGGCCTCTACAACGCCGACACGGGGCTCAACAGCGTTACGATACCGCAGGGCGGCACCGCCCGCGTCGTCGTCCAGTCGGCGGCGATCGGGACTACATACGCGGCCACGCCGGCCAACAGCATCCAGTTCTTCGCCCGCGGCATCATCCCCGGCGTCTCGGTGACGAACCCGTCGAACTGGCTGACGCTATTTACGGGACTACAGCAGGGCACCGACGTCGAGACCGATGCCCACCTCCAGAACCGCGACCGCAGCAAGTGGGGGACGCTGTCGTGTGGTTCCGTTGCGAAGGCGTATCAGTACTGGGCGCTGACGGCGTCGCAGCAGGTGAAGAAGTGCAGCGTATACAGCAACTACTACTTGCAGGAGCCCGGCCGTGTCGACGTCATTCTCGCCGGGGCCGACAGCGCCGTCGGCGCGGACGTCGTGGCGGCGGTGCAGAACTACATCGCGCCCGCACAGGTCGGCGGCGATCGGATCCCCGTGACGGCTCGCTGTGTGGTGTCGAGTGCGCTACGGCACGACGTCACGATCACGTCGACGATCTACGTGCAGTCGGCGTACAACACGCCAGCTCTGCAAGCTCTCGTCGAGGCCAACGTGGGGGCGTATTTTTCGGATTTGCAGATAGGGGCGCGGGTGTCGCGAGAGCGAATCATAGAAGTGCTGCTGTACCCTGCCGGGCTTTCGGCGGGCATCATCACCGACGCCGTCACGGCATCACCAGTCGACGACGAGATGCTCGCCTTCAACGAAGTGGCGTCGGCGACGACGAATCTGACCTTCATCAGTGTCTAAGTCGACGCTGCTAAACTACTATCACGAAGTCGCCCCATCGCCACGACGACACCGAGGTCGGCGCGAAGACGACGCAGCTCCTTCGTCGTCGACTCCACCATCGCGCTGACGCTGCCGCCAGGCCACTGCTGCGTCGTCATGTTGGCGATCGTGACGTCGATGAGGCGAGTGTAGTCGTCGAGCAGCGCAGCATCTGCATCGGGAGCCTTCCTTCGCATCGTCTTCAGGTTCTCGATGTGCATGTACATCTTCTTGAACCAGTCCGACCGTCGCACAGCCGCCGACGAGGTCTGGTCGACGCTTATAGAGCTCTCTGCTACGCCCTGCTGCTTCCAATCCGCCTCGATCTTCCTCAGCGCGACGGCGACCTCTTCGAGGTCGGGGAGCTTGTCGGTGATGGCGTCGTAGAGCTTCGACAGCGCAGCGTGCTTGTCGCCGTCGAGCTTCGTGCTGCTCGTCGTCAGCTCCCGCACGAGCCCGACGAGGGCTGCGTAGCGATCTAGCGGCGATACCTTGTCGCTCTCAGCTCGTCGGCACAGCTTCGAGGCATTCGGCGAGACAGTGTCGCAGTGCTGCTGCAACGAGGTCGACGGAGCAGTAGTACTAAACTCACGTTCCGTCGCTGTGGCGCCGCTCTGCTGTTGCCCTGTCACGATGTTCTGTATCGTCTGGAACACGCGGGCGGCAGCGTCCTCGTAGCACTCAACAGTGAGAGCCGCCGCTGCGGCGAGCTCGCTGAGACTCCTCGACGTAGCCGCTTCGACGAGGCCGCGATGTGCCACCGCCTTTGCCTGAAACTCGGCGGCGCAGCGTGACAGCGACTGGACGACGGCGGCGGCGTCGAGGGCGATGCGGTCGTAGTTTGGTGTAGTAGGCTTGTCCATTGTCAATTGTCCTGTCGCCATTTCCCTGCCCACGCCACAAGTGCATTTGTAATCGGCCAGCTCTGTGAAGGAGTATGCACCGGACAACCCAGTGAACGTACAACAGGTTCACCGTTCGGACGGGCACCACCAGGACATCCACACTTGAAAACGCCTAGCTCGGTTTCAGCGTATCGTGGACGAACGCTGATCCCGGGCGGAGCCGATCGGAAAAATATCTGGAAACTTTGACCCTTGTTGATTTGTTCACGACGGAAATCAAGTTGAGTTCCCGGTTCCAAACCGAGGCGAGAGAGATCTTTTTCAGTCATCCTACAAACCTCCACGCTCAGTTGTCCTGTCGCTTGATCTTGACGAGGCCGGGCAGCGACGAGGCACCAGGCGCTGCCGTACTGTCGTGGCTCAACAACCGGATGACGATGCTCTTCACGGCGAGCTCAGCCTTATCGACAGCGACCTGACGATGCTCTGGCGACGTGGCTGCGGCGACGTCCTGGCGGAGCTGTGCGAAGACAGCGTCGATGGTCTCGGGCATCACGACGACACCGCTGCGTCAGCTACTGTCGTCTCCACGACGAGCCCGGTCTCGCTGTCCAGTTGCCACGACGAGGTCGTGGTGAGAGCGACGCCGCGGCTCTCAAGCATCGTGCGGAGACGGTGCTGTGCGTACTCACGAGCGTTGTCGAGACTCTTCGCGGCGATGGCAACGACACCTTCAAGGGCGCGAAGCTCGGCGATCTCGGTGTCGTTGAGGCGAAGATGACGAGGCTT
>CALKUN010000130.1 GCA_937996675.1 uncultured Candidatus Saccharibacteria bacterium | reverse complement strand
AGGGCAGCAAGTGGGACCGCGGCATCTTCCCGGTCGACACGCTCGACCTCCTCGAAGAAGAGCGTGGCCTCCCGATCGACGTGGCTCGTACCAGCCGCCTCAACTGGGCTCCTGTCCGCGAAGCTGTAAAGAAGCACGGCATCCGCAACTCCAACATGATGGCGATCGCCCCAACTGCGACTATCTCAAACATCGTCGGCTGCTTCCCATGTATCGAGCCAGCCTTCAAGAACCTCTACGTCAAAGCCAACATGTCCGGTGACTTCACTGTCATCAACAACTACCTCGTGGAAGACCTCAAGGCCCTCGACCTCTGGGACGACACGATGCGCGACAAGCTGAAGTTTTACGACGGCAGCATCCAAGAGATCACTGAGATCCCGGTCAATATCCGCGACAAGTATAAGGAAGTCTTCGAAGTCCCGTCGAACATGCTCATGAAGATCTCGGCCTACCGTGGCAAGTGGATCGATCAGAGCCAAAGCCTCAATGTCTTCGTCCGTGGTACCAGCGGTAAGCTGCTCAACGACATCTACACCTACGCCTGGCAGCTCGGTCTCAAGACCACCTACTACCTCCGTACCCTCGCCGTCAGCCAGGTAGAAAAGTCTACCGTCGACACCGCTGCCTTTGGTGACACTCACAAGCGATCGACTGGCAACAGCCCTGTGTCGGCAGTCTCACAGACTACGACTTCAGGAGCTGCTTCGGCGCCAGCCCCGACTGCACGTGCTGTCGCGACTGCAACCGTCGAGCCAACACCTGCACCGGCCGAAACTGCTATCGCCCAAGGTACACTCGACCTCAACTCGAGCGAGATCGCTGTCTCAGCTACCCAAGAAAAGCTCAACGTCTGCTCGATCCTCGACCCAGACTGCGAAGCGTGCCAATAAGGAGACCCCATGTCTACAACTGATATCACCAAGACCTCTACCCGTCCCGACGTCAACGCTCGCCGGATCATCAACGGAGCTGATGCTGACGTCATTCAGCTCCACCCGATGAAGCACACCTTTGCCTGGGACGCCTACAATGCCGGCAATGCCAATCACTGGCTCCCTACCGAAATCACCATGATGAGCGACATTGAGCAGATTCGATCTGGCCAATTATCAGCCGATGAGATGAAAGCCCTCAAAACCGTGCTCGGATTCTTCACGACTGCCGACTCGATTGCTGCCAACAACATTGTCCTGGCTCTCTACAAACATATTTCAAGTCCTGAGTGCCGCATGTATCTCTTGCGCCAAGGATATGAGGAAGCCATCCATACGCAGGCCTACCAGTACATCGTTGAGTCACTCGGCCTGGATGGTGGCGAGATCTTCAACATGTACCGTGAAGTCGACGCGATCTACTCCAAGACGCAGTTCATCCTCGGCTTCAATGAAGGCATCTTCGATAGCAACTTCAAGACCGGTACGTTTGAGAGCGACCAACAATTCCTCGAGAATCTCTGTGTCTTCTCGCTCATCCTCGAAGGTATCTTCTTCTACAGCTCATTCGCCGTCATGTTTGGCTTCCAGCGCCAGAACAAAATGGTCGGAGCTGCCGAGCAGATCCAATACATCATGCGTGATGAGACTCAGCACCTGAACTTCGGCATCAACATGATCAATGCGATCAAGGAAGAACAGCCAGAACTCTGGACACCAGAGTTCCAGCAGCGCATCGTTGACCTCGTCAAGGAAGCTGCCAAGCTCGAATATACCTTCGCAGCTGAAGTCTTCCCGCGTGGTATCTTCGGGATGAACGCTGAAGCCTTCCAGCAATACATCGAGCACATCGCCGATCGTCGCCTCCAGCGTGTTGGGCTCGAGCCACAGTATGGATCCAAGAATCCATTCCCATGGATGAGTGAAGCCATCGATATGACAAAGGAAAAGAACTTCTTTGAGACCCGTGTGACCGAATACCAGACCGGTGGAACGCTCAGTTGGGACTAGTCCTCTCAGACCCGAAAAATACCCTCGCAAGTGAGGGTATTTTTGGTTGTAAAAACGCTCATGCTATAATCATGGCAATACTGTATGGATAAAGACAAAGAAACACCAAAGCACGACGCGGACGGACACGAGAGCACACCACTCCCGGAGGCTGGCCTTGGATTCAAGCTGCCAGAAAGCAATACGGCTCACGGTACTTCAAAACCGTCAGTTGTAGCTGCCAAACCGCTCCATAATGAGGCCCTGCACTCGACCGAACCAGACACCAAGGCCAAGAAGACTCACGGTGGACTTGGCGGCTGGATCAAACATCATCGGGTTGCGACTGCCCTGATGATCATTCTACTCATCGCACTCATTACCGCAGGCGCCGTCTACGCGACACGCAAACCACGCGAGCTACCGAAGGCCGGAGCAGAAACTACCTCCACCCCGACACCTACTCCAGCCCCTACCAAGAAAGCCTCCCCACTCACCGGCGTAGAGGTCGACCCAGCTATCGCCGACCAGCCAGTGTTCGCGAGTATTATTGAGAATCTCGTCGGCACCGGTAATGCCCGCCCACAGTCTGGCCTCACCAGCGCTGGCGTTGTCTACGAAGCACTCTCCGAGGGAGGCATCACTCGCTACCTAGCCGTTTGGCAGGCTGATGTTCCGACCGATATTGGGCCAGTCCGTAGTCTCCGACCGATCTTCTATGACTCCGCCATGGAATACAGTGCACCTGTCGCCCATGCTGGTGGCAGTACTGATGGTCTCGCTCTCGCCAATAGCGGCCAGGGATTCAAGGACATGGACCAGTTTTTTAATGGTAGCTCCTTCCGACGCATCACCACACGCTACGCCCCTCACAACCTCTTCTCGACCGGTGCTGACCTCCTCAAGCTCGTCGCAGCCAAGGGCTGGAATACCGTACCCACCTTCACGCCATGGACTCGCAAAGATGACGCCGCCAGCGAAGCTCCAAACGCCACCACTATTACGATTGATTTCTCTGCACCGGACTATCGCGCTGGCTTCACCTACGACAAAGCTACCAATAGCTACCCGCGCACGATTGCCGGAAAGCCAGATCTCGACCAGGCAGCTGGACTCAAGCAGGTCACGCCGAAGACGGTCATCGTGGTCTACGCCGGTGTTGCAGCAGGCACACAGCCTAACGGTAAGCCAAAGACCGACATCGACATCACCGGTACGGGCAAAGGCATCATTTTCCAGGACGGCATCGCTACACCGATGACATGGACCAAATCTGGCTCCACCGCTCGCATGAAGTTCACGAATGGCGAGGGCAAAGAGATCGCACTCAATCGCGGTCAAAGCTGGGTCAGTTATGTACCAGCGAATATGCCCGTCACGTATAAGTAGCAAGCATTAGAACAAAAAAATCACCCTCGCCTTTCGGCTCGGGTGATTTTTTGATGACAGCAGAGGTCTTACTTAACTCGGTTAGAAACCGCGTAAAATAGTCCCCATACGATCAAAGCAGCTGCAACGGCTGTAGCAACGATGACTACCATGCTGTGGTTTGCGCCGGTGACTGGAAGAGTCGCTCCGGTAGCAAGTCCAACACCTGTAGAGATAGCGCCTGCGCCTTTTCCTGGTGTGTACATAGAACTCCTTAGTGCCCTCATAAGAGAGCGTAAGCATTATGGTGAAAATTTCGAAACGAGGGGGCGCCGAGACCTCTAAGATCTGGGCACACCCTCGTTTTGATATGCCCATCATATCTCTTATTAGCTTATTTGTCAACTATATTTTATAACTATTATTACCATAAGCGTAACCTGATAAAACCAGGGTAAAAACCCCTTTTTTTGAGTCAAACAAGAGCTTTAAGCATAAAAGGCTTGACACACCGTAAGCTCTTTCGTAGTATAGTCAATAGTATTAGGGGGAGGGTGAAATATGCGACAACGAAAGCACTGGCAATTCATGGTGGGGGCATGGCTGGTAGCTATCGTCTATATCGTCGGAGCACTCGGCTCCCCACTCTCATTAGATCTTTTGGCAGCCAAACGATGGCGTCACAACGACAAGCGACACGAACAGCAGAAACAAGCCACACAACCCTCGTCGACACCCGTCGTCGTGAGCCCAATGGTGAGCGCGAGCACACAACCTGGCAGCACTGGTGGACCATCTGCTGGCAGCAATACCGCTACGATTACACGAATCAACCCATTTGCAGGCGCGAAGTTCTTCGTAGACCCGAATAATGAGCCTGTCACCACGGCAGCCGCATGGCGAACGAGTCGTCCGGCAGATGCTGCGATGATGGACAAGATCGCTCAACAGCCTGTGACGATCTGGCTGGGAGACTGGTACGGCAATATTGGCACTGCCACCAAGGACTGGCTCGGCCAGATGAAGAGTCAAGGCGCACTCCCGGTATTCACACTCTACAATATTCCCATTCGGGACTGTGGCAGCTACTCAGCCGGTGGTGCAAGCTCTGCAGCGGCTTACAAAAGCTGGGTCCAACAGATACAAACAGCGTCAGCTGGCACCAAGGCCGTCTTCCTGCTCGAGCCAGATGCTTTGGCTGGATGGGAGTGTCTCTCGAGTGCGCAACAGACTGAGCGAGCTGGTCTCCTGCGCGACGCAGCCGCAATTCTCACGGCGAGCTCAAACCACTATGTCTACCTCGATGCCGGCAATGCCAACTGGCATACGCCCCAAGATATCGCCAATCGCCTCAAGGCAGTCGGCACCAGTCGCATCAATGGTGTCTCGCTTAATATCAGCAACTTCCTGACCACAGCAAACTCGAAGGCCTACGGCGACAAGATTAGCCAGCTCACCGGTGGACTCCACGTAGTCGTCGATTCCAGTCGTAATGGCCAAGGTCCAGCCGCAAATGATCAATGGTGCAACCCAGCAGGACGTGGGCTCGGTGAAAAGCCCCGTCCTGTTGTCGGAGACGCCACACTTGATGCCATCCTCTGGGTCAAAGATCCCGGTGAATCCGACGGCACCTGTAATGGTGGGCCCAAAGCTGGCGAATGGTGGCCTGAGTATGCCCTAGGCCTTGCTCAACGCGCCGCATTTTAGAGGGCTTGGTATACTAGAAGGATGAAGCTCGGCAAACTCACCTTCTCCCCCATCAATGAGCACACTGAGCTCCTGGCACCTACTACTGCAGAACGTGCTCAGGATCTCAGCGATTCGATCTGGGTAACCCCTATTGATGCCACTCTGGCCGACACAGCTGCCTTCTGTGAGGCCTATGATGTCGGTCTGGATATATCGGCTAACTGTGTTGTGGTCGAGGCTAAGCGTGGCGATCGTGTCTGGTACGCCAGATCGGAAGAGCGTCGTGTAGGGAAAGAGTGTCTTCGCCTGTGTAGAT
>CALKUN010000129.1 GCA_937996675.1 uncultured Candidatus Saccharibacteria bacterium | reverse complement strand
TCATCGCCATCCGCCCATCTTCGATCTTCGTGACCGAAAGCAAGTTCTTGAAGAGCTTACCAAGATGGATGGATGACTCATGAGCCTTCACGAGAAATCCTTTGGCGCGCTCATCGACTTGCGCTAGCTTCGGGTTCATCGCCATCGATATATACCCCTCAATCGCCGCTACAGGGGTACGCATCTCATGGCTTGCTGTAGAAACAAACTCATTTCGCTCACGGGCCACTGCCTGCTGAGCTGAGATGTCATGAAAGATACCAATCGCTCCACTCACTTGTCCCTTACTATCGAGTGTCGGCGCGATAGAGATAGAAAAAGCGATCCGGGCACCATCCTTGCTCGGCATATAAAAGTCATTTGATACCTGGGCCTGCTTGGTGCGAATTACCATAGCAAACGGATCATTATTCTCGGTTACCTCACCATCGCTAGCGTCTTTGAGCTTGAAAATAAGGTTGTAGTCGATCGTGAGCGCACTCTTCTCGTCCCAGCCAGTCAGTCTCTGTGCGGCTTCGTTGAAGATTACCACTCGCCTCTGCACATCTACGGCTACGACAGCATCAGCAATAGCACTCATCATGAGTTGCTCCTGCATCTCAGCTCCATCGAGCCGATTGGAGAGCCCCTCAGCCATCTGCATCGTACGCATCGACCGGTCACCGGTCTCAGCGATGAGCAGGGCGGATACGAACGTCCCTATTGTCATGGTGAGGAACTGATTGTCCTGCACAGCACCATTGGTGGCCGTCCAGCTCGTCACGACATAGGCGATCGTTAGCGGTATGGTCAGTTCGAAGGAACGCTTACCGGTCAGGCTGAGCACTATGACCATCCCCAACCAAATAGAAAAGAAGATACTGCCGATCTGTGCGTCAAACGATAGCAACAGCACAGAAAGTGATGGGACGAGTAATGAGATCTGTAGTGCGAAGAGTGGTCGACTAGACTGACGACGCGTCCACAGGAAGAGACAGTAGATGAGTCCGAGGAGCGCAAATGCCGAGATTGTACTAGAATAGATGAGCGTATGGCTTCCAAAAAGCGTCCGTCCCATCACAAAGTTTGAGATGACCAGACCCACGAGCACAACGTTCGCCAGGGCGGCAAATGTCACCAATCGACGGAAGAGTTCGATATCGGCAGCACGGTGATCTATCAGACCCGTATGAGTGGCTTTTGGAACAGACATATTCATAAGCAATTGTAGCATAAGCGCTATCTGGAAAGACCCCCTATTTACAATGAACACGACCACAAAAAAAATCCCTATCCTCGCCGTCGCCGGCTTCCTCGGCAGCGGTAAAACAACCTTTGTTAATCACCTCCTACGCGAGCCGCATGGGTTGAAGATTGGTGTGGTCGTAAATGATTTTGGTTCCATTAATATTGATGGCGAGCTTGTTGCCGGTCAGACCGATAGTATGCTCGAGCTCTCCAATGGCTGCATCTGTTGCTCACTTGAGGCACTCGATTTTCAGGAGGCAATCGGGCAATTTGCCTATGCTGGCACCGATATCGATCTCATCGTCATCGAGGCCTCTGGCCTAGCTGAACCGCGTGATCTCGCGCTCACCTTGCGCGATATGACCGGTATCGGCGTGAAGCTAGACGCTATCGTCACACTCATCGACGCCGAGAACATCGTCGAGAATGCTAAGGAGCACACCAACGCTTCGGATCAGATCGAGTTCACGGACTTCATCATTATTAACAAGACCGACGTCGTATCGCCGGAGACTGTCGCAGATATCCGTCAGCTGGTTGAGGCAACCAATCCACGTGCCCGGATCTTTGAAGCTGTGAAGTCCGATGTCGACATCCGTCTCCTGAGTGATCCTGACCGCAACTGGCATGAGGCCAAGCATGAACACCACGATCATGATGATCACGAACACGCTCACCTCCACGATCAATATAGTCATCTGAGCATCACGATCGATAAGCCACTTCACCCATTGAAGTTTCAGGAGTTTGTGAATAGTAGCATTCCAAAAGAAGTCTATCGCGCCAAAGGTTTTGTCGATCTCGGTACGAAGGGACACACCCGCAAGTACGTCTTCCAGCTCGTCGGTACTCGGTCAGAGCTATATTGGGACAATTGGACCAGAACCGAAGACCACCTCACTCGCCTCGTCTTCATTGGCACTGACTTCGACCAGAATAAGCTCGAGGCAGATCTGCGTGCCTGCATCGATCCCGAACCAGCTGGTGAGCTTGAGGGTATTGATCTCAAACTTCCTGCAAAGTGGGAAGGTTAGTGCGCAAAAAGTATACCGATGGCGCTTTTGCACAAATATCGGCGTTAAAATCATCGAGCTTATTCAGTTAATCATTGTAGACTTTTCGTCCATTCATCTATACTAAAGCCATGGACTCGTACGAAACCACTCGTCGAATCATTATCTACACACTGGTTAGATATGCTACTGTGATTGTCTCTTTATTACTTGTGGGTTTTTTGGGCTCTATAGGACTGCTACGATTTATTGGTATCAGTCAATATAGCTCTCTAAGTCTTGGTATCGGTACCTATTTCTATGGACTTATTCTGAGTGTAATAATTTCACTTGTCATACAATATCAGGTGCTACGACCAGTTATTTATCAAAAAAGACTCATACCTATATTAATTTGCGCACCTTTCTTTGTCGTGGAAAGTGGCGCTACAATTAGTATCTGGGGTGCTATTACATCTGGAGACATTCAATATATTCTCATACCACTAATCGTGCTTGCGGCATGTAGTGGGCTCAACTTTTGGCTCTGTGCTAAGTTTCTCCCAGCCAAAAAAATGTTTGCCAGACCAGAACCTCAACCCATTATCTCGTTCACCACAGTCAACGCACCAGACTTCAATAATCCTCCGAAATAGCTGTGGCTATATATTACCATCGGACCGCAACCGTTCCATGAGCCGCGCATAAAATCGCAAGTTGTGAATACTCGCCAGTCGTTCACCTACCGGGAGATTAGCCCGAAACATGGCATGTACGTATCCAGCCGAATAGTTCTGGCATGTCGAGCAATCACAGTACTGATCGATCGGCCCTTTGTCGTGCCGCATAGAGAGATTCTTCATAGTGACTGAGTGGTAGAAATCTCCATCCACATCGACTGTCGCCGGATCATCATTCCAGACGTACAGCTTGCGATGTCGAGCCTCCCGCGTCGGGATCACGACGTCAAAGAGGTCATAGCCCATTCGCACACAGGTCACGATTTGTTCCGGTGTGCCCACACCCATGGCATACTTCATCGCCTCGGCTGGCGTATCATCTACGACCGCTTGCATCGTCTCAACTTGCAGCTCGTTCTTCTCATTAATCGGAAAGCCACCAAAGCCATAGCCGTCAAAGTCAAACTTAGCCAGCTCTATTGCGCACTGTCGACGCAATTCACGGTCCGCCCCACCCTGAACGATGCCAAAGAGCAGTGGCTTGTTCTCCATCCCCTCTGTAACTTTATCGAAGTGCTCGCGAGCCCGCTTGGCCCACTTCACCGTGCGCTCTACACTCTTCAGCTGCTCAGCGAGTGGCATGTCTGGCTTCGTACAGTCATCCAGAATCATAATGATGTCGCTGCCTAACTTCAGCTGGAAGTCGATACAGCTCTCTGGTGTCAGCTCGAGCTTCGTGCCAGCAGCGTCCTGGAATATCACGCCGTCGTCGGTAAACTTCCCGCCGGTATTAAACTCTCGCACCAGGCTCATCGCCTGAAAGCCACCGGAGTCAGTTATGATTGGTCGAGTCCAGCCAGTAAAGGTATGGAGCCCACCCTGTTCGGCGATAATATCAACCAGACCAAGATTCGCCAAGTGATATGTGTTCATCACCATCCCCGGCGTCTCTGTCTCGAGTACGGCCAACGTATCGACCGACTTAATCGTCGCTCGAGTAGCATCTGGGAAGAAGGCTGGCAGGCGGACATCGCCGTGGTTGGTGTGGAGTGTTTTCATGAGTTCGTAGTATATAGGACTTTCACAACAGGCACTATAGCCGAAAGAGCCTCCGTTGTGGAGGCTCTTGGCATAGATACTATGTGGCTATTTGTAGTATGACTTGATCTGGTAGAGCACATACAATCCGATGAGTAGGCTCACAACTCCACCAATGAGGTTGTTGATCAGGGTTAGTGGGTTACCCAGTCCGCCAACGACATTGTATACAAAGTACAAAATGTCAGCCCAAAATACGAGCTTCCATGCACTCAGCTTACGAGCCTGTAGGCCTGGGAAGGTGATGAAGAGCAATGCGATCGATGCTATCAGCACGAGCATTGAGATCCAGTACATTGGTCCAACCGTCTCACCAACTGAAGTCGCCAAGCCAGCTGCGAGTGAGCCGAGGCCCAATACTGCCAGTACGAGTGGGAGCAAAAGCAATCCGATGACAACGTTGACCCACGGCATCCACTGCACGATAGCTTTTCGGAAAGTTACTGGTAGTTGGAATGGTGCTTGCTTGGTGAAATACGGTTCGAGGATCGCTACGAGATCGGTACTACTATTTTTCTTTGCCATGATAAGAACTCCTGTGAATAATTGGTAAACATGCTTATGTTTACCTGAATTGTACAGCCTTCCTGAGAGATATCAAACTACTCACATTCCCAAAAGTTTGAAAACTTGCGATCATTCTGTGCCTGTGAATAAGCATCACCATCCACCACCCCTCGCGTGTTATGGATCTTGTTATTATCCCCGACCACTTTCCAAATACCGTCTTCGAGACTCATAGCCAACGAGATTTGGGTCGTTACCATGTCCTTCTCATCAAGCAGGAGGTCCGGTGTCTTGTAGTAGCCGCTCTTGATCTTCTTCGACCAACCAGGCTCTAGGTTTTTGATACAGGATTCTACCGCGTAGTCTATCTTGCTCGTCGGATTACTAGGATCGACTGGATACTTAGCAGGTGGAAATGTATACGCGCCATACTCTGTCTTCCATTCATTGCTACGGGTGGCGACAGTAGTGGCAGCAGCTTCGGCCTTTGTGAGGTATGTGAAGGCTTTCGCCCAATCGTGACCGCTCAGTGCAGTCATGAATTCCTCGGCTCGAGTCTTGAGCTTTGCACCCTGACAAAACTCTCGCACACTATCCTCGTCACCGCTGTCGTGCATATTAAATCCTGTCGGCCAATTGTCCGGCATGACATAGGCGGTGGCAGGGTTGTTTGGATACCGCGAGAGCTTGGCGCCACAATTCAGATCAGCGGCGGATGTATCCACATCCTTAGACTGCTCAATTGTGCCTTGATTACTGCTTGTGGTGGTACTAGTCGCCTTCTTCTTGCTAGAAGCCAGCAAGAAGTACCCACCGGCACCAACGAGCAGTACGACTGCTGCAACGATACCGATAATGAGTGGCGCCTTAGACTTGGCTGGTGCGACGACTGGCGGAACGATGCCAGGAGATGGCGCGACAGGTGGTACGACTGGCTGGGGCGCTGGTGCGACGGGTGGCTCAGCCGGAGGTGGGGTTTGCGGAGTTTCTGAAGTGGGAGGCATGACGGGATTCCTTTAATCCCTGCCATTGTGCAGAAGTGTGTGTAGTACTGTCAACTCGCCTATGCTTAGGCAGCGATGTCGAACTGCTGGAGCTTTTTCTTGACCGACTCGGTGCCGATAGTCTGGAGCTGGAGAAGCTCGGCGTAGATGCCGCCCTTCTTGTGGGCCAGTTCGCCAGGGTTGCCCTGCTCGACGATCTTGCCGTTCTTGAGGCCGATGATCAGGTCGACATTAGCTATCGTGCTGAGGCGGTGAGCGATGATGATCGTCGTACGGCCCTTCATGAGGCGCTCGAGCGCTTCCTGCACTTGGTGCTCGGACTTGGCGTCCAGAGAGCTGGTCGCTTCGTCGAGGATGAGTATCGGTGGATTCTTCAGCAAGGCTCGCGCGATGATGATGCGCTGCTTCTGTCCGCCAGAGAGCTTCACGCCACGCTCGCCCACTTCTGTCTTGTACCCCTTAGGAAGCTTCTTGATGAAGTCAGCTGCATTAGCTTGACGCGCAGCAGTCTCGACCTCTGCCTGAGTGTACTTGCGGCCGAGTCCATAGGCGATGTTCTCTTCGATCGTACCCGAGAAGAGCGATGGGTCCTGGAAGACTATCCCGACCTGGTGACGAAGGCTGGCCTGCGTCACATCCTTTATGGCGGCGCCATCCACGAGAATGCGTCCAGCCTGTGCATCGTAGAAACGTACGATAAGATTTGCGATTGTCGACTTGCCTTGTCCCGACTCACCAACAAGTGCGACCTTGCTGTGTGAAGGGATGGTGAAGTTCACCTTATTGAGTACCTGAGCTCCTGCATTGTAGGCAAAGGTCACATTCTCGAACTCAATCTTGCCGCCGTCGATCTTGAGCTTTTTGGCGCCCGCTTCGTCGTTGATCTCCGAGGTGCGTTCCATAATCTCAAAGTAGTCCTTGCTGTCCGATTGTGCTCGCTGGAGTGCTTCAATCATATAGTTGGCCCCAAATAGCGGCATCTGAGCTTGGTTGGCCAGTGTGATGAGGAGAACGGCCGTACCTACTGAGTACATACCCTGTAGTGCCTGCCACACGATGATGGCGAAGATAAATGCGAAGATCACACCAAGCGCAAGCTTACGCCAGACATCATAGGTGTGCCATTCACGAGACTGGTTGAAGGTAGTCTTTTCGACGGTCTTGCGACGAGCACCGAAGAATGCCAGCTCACCCGCTTCTTGTACAAACGACTTTACGACACGCACTTGGCTGATTGATTCCACAAAACGTCCATTCGCAATATCACGGTTTGTATTGATGACGCCCTGGTGCTTCTGCCATGCATTACTAGAGAGTGAAGTCACCCACACATAGAGCGGAAATAGGATCACGAGCAGGAGGGCAATCGGCCATGAGAAGTATGCGATCGTCGCAAAGGTAATGATCGTAGTGAGTATCCACTGGAGGAAGTTATTAGAAAGCGCCTTCATGAGCTGGGACAAGCCAGCGATCGAGCGATCCAGTCGCGCTGTGATCTTTCCGGTCTGCTCCGAGTCGTAGTATTCGATCGGCAACGTCATGAGGTGATTGTAGTAGCGCTGAGACAAAAGCGTATCGAGCTTCACTGACATCCGGTCACCGATGTAGCCGTTGATATTCTCGAGGAAGGCATTAGCCACGCTGATGAGCAGCATGAGCCCAAGTGGAATGAGCGCGTCGCGAAACTGCACCGGCTTGCCTTGGGTGTAGGTCGTGATAAGGTCAACGAGTTGACGAATCAAGAACGGGCTAAGCAATGCGAGGAGCGACAGGATAATGACGAAGAACGCGATGGCGAGATAGTATTTTTTGAGTGGGCTAGAAAAACGAACGATTTTGAGAATAGCTTGCATAGAACCTTTTGAATATTAGTGCGTGATTATTAAGACCCATAGTATACGGTTTTTCTTCGTGACAGACTAGCACCTGCACAAATCCTATCATCGGGTATAATGCTTGCATGCGACATCTCAAGGATTTTTTTGCCAAGCTTCCCGAGCGAGCCTTCAAAAAAGGTGACGTCCTCTTGCATCAAGATGAGGCAGCCGACGAAGCCTTCTATATAAGTGATGGTTTTGTAAAAGCCTACACCATCGCCGATGCTGGCGACGAGAAGCTTATCACTATCCTCGGCCCCGGAGACCTCATTAATATAGAAGGCGCGTTCTTTCAGGATCACACTCATCGGTACTACTTTGAGGCCATGAGCGACGGAGTAGTCCGTGTCCAACAGACCAGCGTACTCGAAAAAGAGCTCACCAAGGACAATGCAGCCCTCCTCGGACTCGTGCGCTATACCATGTCTCGCAATGATGAGCTCGCCCAGACCCTGGAGAACATTCTCCAGTCCAAGAGTGACACCAAGCTCATTAATTATCTTGCCCTGCTCGTCCAGCGCTTCGGCCAAGAGTCCAAGACCGGCATTGTCACTCTCCCCTTCCCGCTCAGTCACGCCCAGCTCGCCAGCATGGTCGGTACCACTCGCGAGACCATGACGGTACAGATCAGACAGCTGACCAAGAAAGGCATTCTACGGGCTGCCCGTCGTGGCATCTTCCGCAACCGCCAAAGTGGCTTTGAGATAAACCTCGAGAAACTCCGCGAACTCACCGACGTCTAGGCAGAAGAACACTCCCTCATCCGGACGGACGAGAGAGCGTTGATTGAACACCATAGCGATGCTCATGAAGGGCGGGGCTGCGTGCCAGAGCGATAACTCCACCGAAGAAGATGATGATCATCAGCACGATCAGCAGCAGATCGAGTGGGACTTCTTTTGGAGGGGCTTCAGCCATCAGGCCACCAGCGGGAATGTCTCGACCACGAAGCCTTCGTCCTCCGGCGTGAGCCTGCGATCGAGGATGTGGATGACAGCAGAGACTTCTGTGTCGTAGTCGTACATCTTTGCGAGACGGCGGCGCTTCCGCTCTGCGACCCGCATGAAGTGACCGGATACGCGCTTCGTCGTAGAGCGACGCGAGAAGATCGGGTATGGCCACTTCACTTTCACGACACCTTCGGTCGTAGTGGGAGTGATTTCTTCCTTACTTCCTTCGATGACAGCTTCAATTCGATACCGAAAAAACATCTGTCCCCTTAAGTACTGGATGAGCCGACGGCTCATACACACAGGCACATAATACCATCACTCCGGGAAATGTATGTAATAATTCTCACTCTAAATGAAAGTGGGTCGGTAACGTCCAGAATTAAATCTGAATGTTACCGACCCAACAGGTCAGTGCGCGGGCGTCCTGCGAAGGACCATCAGCGCGACACCGAGGCAGAACAGACCAGCCGCAAAGTACGGCAGGCCCGGAACGGTACCGCCCGTGACGGCGAGCTCGCCCTGATCGGATGAGCTGCGCTCCTGATTGATACCACTGTCCACCTCGACCGCGCTGGTCGCTGTGGGCTCAGGCACCGAAGAGGTGGTCTCGGACGGAATGAGTACCGCCGGCGACGTAGTCGTCGTCTCGAGTACCGTGGTGGTGGTCTCGACCGAGATGGTCGAAGTCGTCGTATCCGGCACGGCCGGGGTCGTGGTGGTCTCGGCGAGCACAGACGTAGTCGTAGTCACTGGGGTCATCTCGCAAGCGGGATACAGCACCAGATAGCCAACCATGTCTTCGTTGTCATCACCGGTGAGGGTCTGCCAGCCTTCGGCGTACGTCTCGGAGTAGCTCGTGCGCCCGGGCAGCGCGACCGTGATGGTCGCGGACTGTCCGTACATGAGCTCGTCTGTGCCGTAGGGCGTACCCTCGACCGTGAGGTTGAAGGTGGACACGAAGCCCGGCATGTCGCTGGGCAGTGACACCGTGAGGGTCACACCATCGGACTGGCAGGCAGAGCTGCCCATGAAGATGCGCGAGGAGGACGCTTCTGCCTGAGCGGAGGCGTCGGAGCTGACACCGGCGCAGAGACCGATCACGACGAGCGTGAGGGCCAGAGCGGCGATACCGCGGATGATGAGCTTGTTGAGGTTCATTTCGTTCCTGCTTTCGGGAGGTTTCTGAGGAGTGGGACGATCGGTGGCCTTTTCATAACAATAGGCAAACCGTATAACGATACATCAGAATTGCAGTTTTGTCAATAGTTTTTACTGCGAACTCGCGAGTCCGACGCTTTCTGCGAAAGCAGCACCATAGAAAATGCCCGAACCGTAGTTCGGGCATTTTCTATGGTGATCCAAATCGCTGAGTTTTGGAACCGAATTCATAATCTAAACAGTCAGCCTGTTGGTGAGCAGGGCCCGAAGACCCCACTCTTGCCACCACAACATGGGTCACGCAGAAGTACGCACGTCCGTGCGTGCTGCCTGCTTCTGCTGAACGAACTCGAGAACGCTCGGCGCGCAGAGGCGATCGTGGAAGACTACGAATGGGTACGCGATGGTGAGGAACACGTCCCAGTCGTTGAGCTGGGCATCCTTCTCCATCTCGAAGCTGTAGAGGAAGCCGTACCACGGCATCACATCTACACTTCCCGTGTCCCATGAGTGCGTGAACCGACCATCGAAAGGATCGAAGCGGTCCTCGTGATAGAACGAGATGGATGTCTCGCTCAGTTCAACGATGACCAGATCGATGTTGGAACCGAGATCCCACACCAGCGAAGCGAAAAGCGACAATGCCTCATCGCGCTTCATGCTGACCGTCTGGGACGGTTCGTCGGTCGTATCGGGTACAAAAAACCCATCGACCTTGTTTGCACGTGCAATCGTAACACTGACACCCATAATTGCCTCCTGAAGGTTGGTTGTGGTGGGCTGACTATTTAGATTTCAAAGAATTTCTATATTAATACTACATTTAACTTATTTTGTCAATTTAATGGTGATCCAAATCGCTTAGTTTAAGAGTAATTCTAAG
This sequence comes from uncultured Candidatus Saccharibacteria bacterium, assembly GCA_937996675.1. Classification (GTDB taxonomy): domain Bacteria; phylum Patescibacteriota; class Saccharimonadia; order CAILAD01; genus CALKUN01. Next base: position 2,565 of record CALKUN010000129.1, on the reverse strand, counting down.
TAATTTGCCATTTGGAATTGACTTTTGTGTTAATTTATGCTAGTATAGATTTTATCTTCGCAGCGCGCGAAGTGACCCTCGATCCGATCGAGGGATCATTGGACATAAGGAGTTCCAATGCCTGCAGCAGTACCCCGTACCCGGATGGCTCACGGCAATCGTGCAGCCAACACTCTGGACATCGGCACCCTCAACCGGGGTGACGTGGTGACGGTGATCACCGAACACTCCCGTTGGGAGTTCGTGATTACCCACCACACCAAGTTCCAGAGCGTCACCGCCACCGGTGTCGCCGTGATGACCAACTCGCGTGGCTTCGGCCACATGACGAAGTCACTCGTTGATGTCCGCATCACCCGCAACTTCGTCCTCGGACGAGAGGTGAGCATCAACGACGGCAACACTAGTGCCATCTTGACGGTCCTCGTCAACGGTGTGCGCCGCCTCGGTTAGTTCGAGGCATCGACCAACGGACCGGACCCCTTCGGGGGTCCGGCACCGGGGTCACTTTTTAATTAAAATATCAATGGTGATCCCTACGAGAGTATCGGCAAGCCGATAGAGCCTTCGGGTCATGCTCGGAGCGAGCTCCTGCGCGTGACACCTCGACTATCGAACTCGCGAGTTCGACGCTTGCAAGCAAGCCACCAGTATAAAACCCCAAGACAAGCTTGGGGTTTTATACTGGTGAGCTCCGCGTCCCTAACCTGGAACACGCTGTACCCAGATCTAATTAGCCTATCAGATAAACTCGGAGAACTAGGCATTGAGGAGTACTTCGATGTTTAGCTTCAAAAGACGCAGACTAGATCCTAGTGCACTACTATCTTCCCAACTTTCCGATGAACGAGCATTCTACAAAGCTTTTGTTTCTGACCTCAAGGCCTGTCAGAAGCAGGTTGTGATCGAAAGCCCTTACTTGTCATGCAGAAGAGCTAACCAACTAGCTCCGGTGCTCAGAAAGCTCGTCAAGAAAGGAGTAAAGGTACGGATAAATACTCGTAATCCCAATCACCACGACCAAAACTTGCGTATCCAGGGTTGGAAAGTGTTTTATCAGTTCAAAGACTTGGGTATAAAAGTAAAACTCTGTGACGATATGCGCCACCGTAAACTTGCCGTTCTAGACGAGTGCGTCTTATGGGAGGGTAGCCTAAACATACTGTCACAGAGCACTAGCAGAGAGATTATGAGACGTACCCAGTCCCCAGAACTGAGTAGACAGATGGCAAGCTTTACAGGGATGAATAGATGGGTTTGGTGATACAATGAATGATATGAGTGACTACGAAATTACCGACGAACAAATTGAAGCAATGTTGCGATATCTCAATAACTTTCATCCAGAGAATGCAACTCGTGAGTTTGCCGAGAACTGGTTGCGATTCTGGAAAGCCAAGATTCGCAATATGTCTCTAGAGAATCTAGACAACGACAAAATGGAAGAAATGTTCGAAGCGTTTACAAAACTAGATCGATAGAATATCTGATGAGTTAGCTTTGAGAGCTTTTAAGATCTTTGTGAAGGTCTTTAGAGATGGTACAGCTTCGTCTCGCTCGATCTTGGCGTAATAGTTAGTATCAGTATCAGCTTTTTTAGCAACCTCAGCCTGAGTTAAGCCTTGTTTGAGGCGATGCTGCTTTAATCTAGAACCAATGGTATCTTTTGACATGTGTTGAATATATTATATCACTTTATTCAATCTGAACACCTACCGATACGCTACTACATTGGTAGCTTAAGGAGATTACAATACTGCCAAAACTACTCCTGAACGGCTTTAATCCAGCCACCGCACATCTTGCCCAGCTCCATCAGCCTGGTGATGCCATGCTCAGTTTGTTTATTGGGCAAGAAACCGATGGCATTGGCGGTAGACAGCAGTTTCCGGAGCACTTCTAGCTCAACGTTCAGATCGAACAGTATGACAGCTTTTTTACGCAGTGTTTTAGCATTTCTGGCGCGCAAGATCATGCGCAGGCTATCCAGTGCACTGTTACTTATTTGTTGAGCCATCACCAGGCGTTGGTTTTTGGGGAACTTGTTGAGTGTCGGGAACAACCACACCAAGAACTCCTGCATCTTGATGTAGATCAGCAGTTCACCATCCGACTGTCGCAGTGACGGTTTGGAACACCCAGGATCGGGCTTAGGAGACGAAGGTTGTGGTTGTCGTTGGGGTGATGAAGCGGGGTGATCCATATTTTAGTTTTAGCCCTGGCGTCCGGCACGGCCGGAGCCAAGGAAAAAGATTAAAGGCCTTAAGTGGTAAGGTGCCAAGGGGTAAGGGATAAGCGACAGGTATTACAGGGCGGCCCGGAACCCAACGCCAGAAATGGAAGACGACGGTGCGAACCCGAGAAAGAGCGTGAAAGCTCCCGAGACCGGCCCATCGGCCCAATTGCCACCACGGACGAAGCCAACGACGCCCGGAGAGCCGGCGGAGAAGTCCGAGCCGAGGAAGCCGAGCCCTTGAGCCGCGCCCCAGCTCGCTGCAGTTGGGTTTTGGATAGCCGGATTAATATAGCTAAGAGTGTTGTAGCTGCCAACTACCGGCAGGCCAA
>CALKUN010000128.1 GCA_937996675.1 uncultured Candidatus Saccharibacteria bacterium | reverse complement strand
GATAGAGGCATTTACAATGATATTGTTGCCGTGCGGCAACGCCAGATTTAAGAAAAACAACACAAAGCTATGCATAATATACACATATAGGGAATTTTGACCGAAACGGATCAATCCCCGACCAAATCTGCCTAGTTGCCGGTACGGCTCAAATCGTTTTACCAAAAAATACAGGGTAAAAAACCAAACGAAAAATATAATGATCCGACCCACCCCCAATGAAGTCTTATCAAAACCAGCTGAAACAAAATGATTAAATGCTTCTAACCGATCTAGCGGTAACAAACGACTGAGACCGGAACCCGGACGATTACGCACATAGGATGACCCAAGGATCGTAATATAGCTCACGACAAATGAAATGACAGCTAAGCCAGCAGTGATGCCTACGAGGGTGTGTTGCGTCCGCGTTTTGAGACCCTTGAACATAGTATGGATCTCATCGACATAAAAGCCGAATATAGCGCCAAAGAAAAAGAGTAGCTGCCAGCTGAGGTAAAAGCTTGACCCGCCAACATACCAAGTACCAATACTGAGAAACACGACCAGCCACCAATATCCTCGGCGCAAGAGCCATATCACGAGTGGACTCACAAAAAGGAAAATCGCATAGTATTGCAGGAAGTCCGCCCAGCCATAGGTATATTGGAGCGTAAATGCCTCCTTGAGAATCGCCTGCACGTTTGTGCTCGTGATCAGCCCCGGCTTCACGCCTGCGCTGCCGGCGAAGAAAAAGGCCAGCGCAGTAAAGATCAGCGTCAACAACACATTCCATAGATATAATCGCCCAGCTCGTATCCACAACTTGCGTACAACCTCACGAAACGGCAATACTAGTTCGCGACGACCACGCACCAGTCCGAGCAAAATACCGGACAAAAAGAAAAATCCCTCGGCCGCCGAAGCCCAGAGATATCCCCGACCGGTGAAGATATCGAAGAAACCTGGAAAAAACTGTAGGTGATCAATAATAATGACACATAAGAAAATCCCCCTGAGGAGATCCAAATGCAGCATGCGGTTTGGCTTTGCCGTAGAAAGAGGCATCAGTCTATTGTACCGAACTATCCTGAGAATGAGATGAAAAGAATGCTAGGATTTCCACAAGTACGATATAATGGTCAAACTATTCATGAATAAAGTTATCCTCTACTACAAATTCATACCCGTCACCGATCCAGTCATGACCATGCGCTGGCAGCGCGAGCTATGCACTCGCCTCGGACTCAAAGGTCGCATCATCATTAGCCCACACGGCATCAACGGCACGCTGGGCGGCGAGATGGAAAGCGTTCTAGAATACAAACGTGAGATGAATCGATCGGTATTATTTAAAAACATTACATACAAATGGAGTGATGGCACTGGCGACGACTTCCCACGCCTGAGCGTTAAGGTCCGAGACGAGCTGGTCGCCTTTGGTGCGCCAGATGAGATCAAGGTCAATGAACATGGTGTCATCGGTACCGGCACGCATCTCAAGCCCGAGCAAGTCCACCAGCTCGTTGCCGAAAAAGGTGATGAAGTCGTATTCTTTGACGGGCGCAATGCCTACGAAGCATCGGTCGGCAAGTTCAAAGGCGCTGTCGTCCCCGATACCCGCACAACAGCCGACTTTATCCGCGAGCTCGACAGCAACAAATATGACGACATCAAAGACCGTCCAGTCGTGACCTACTGCACGGGCGGTGTCCGCTGTGAGGAGCTCAGCGTCCTGATGAAGAATCGCGGCTTCACTGACGTCTATCAAATGGACGGCGGCGTCGTAAAGTATGGTGAAAAGTACGGCGACGATGGACTGTGGGAAGGATCACTCCACATCTTCGATGGACGCATGGCCCAGCGATTTAGCGACAAGTCAGTCGACATCGGCGAGTGTGTGCACTGCACCGGCAAAACGAGTCGATTTATTAATTGCGCTGATGTAGCCTGCAATCGACTTGTATTGGTCTGCGAGAGCTGCCAAGCCCTAACCTTTTGCGAACAATGTTCGTCTACTGTGACTCAGTAACATAACAACCCCTCCCAAGCAAGCGCGATGCGTGGGCTGATCTCGAGTGCTAAGAACAAGCTTCTTAATCCAAGCCAGTATGCTCACA
>CALKUN010000127.1 GCA_937996675.1 uncultured Candidatus Saccharibacteria bacterium | reverse complement strand
GGTATGAGTTGCCGGCTCCGCCAACTTCCTAAAACGTGAGCTCATTCATAAAACTCGTGTTTGTATTACGTTCGTTTCTAACCTAGAATAGTGAGTAAGGTAATCAATACCGCACGAACAAACGTTGAGAGAAAATGAAAAGACCACACCAGTCGAAACCAATGTGGACTTCTCAAATACCCCTTCCATACCCCTCAAATTTGAGGACTTAGCGAATCCGAATATATAAATGGATCGTGGTGATGAAAGGGAGCGTTCTGCTAACGCGGTATACCTAAAGGAGGGTGAGTTTTAGGATATGGCCCCGCAATTAGCAGAACGCTCCCTTCAATACTTGAAGGAATTTCATCTGGATTGTGACCGCTCGTGGCGGCTTTTCAGGTACGGCAGTATCTTAACATACATACCAATATGTGTCAATACATATTACAGAAGAAAAACAAGCATAGCGTTTTGACTAATCTGTAGGGGGTAAAATATCTATGACATCGATCACTCAAAAGCACAAGCACTATCCAGTTTTATTGAGAGAAATCCACAACGCGCCGATCGAATTATTCATAGACGGAGATATCCCTGCAGGACCAATGATCGCGATCGTCGGGACCCGCAAGCCAACTACCTATGGCAGGGAAGTCGCTTATCGTCTGGCCTATGATCTGGCGGTAGCCGGTTGTGTGACGGTGAGCGGTCTTGCGTATGGCATAGATAGCATTGTGCACCAGGCGACTCTCGATGCCGGTGGACGAACGATTGCCGTTATGGCGATGGGGCTAGATCGTATCTATCCGGCGGCTCATCGCGGGCTGGCTCGTGACATTGTGGAGCAGGGTGGGGCATTGATCAGTGAATATCAAGAAGGTATGCCTGGTATGAAGCATCAGTTTCCAGCTCGCAATCGGATTATTGCTGGACTCTCTCTAGGGACGGTCGTACCGGAGGCTGATGCTAGATCGGGGTCGCTCATTACTGCCTTTCAGGCACTAGAGTCCAATCGAGTGGTCATGGCGGTACCGGGCAACATCACATCCGAACGATCGGCTGGACCAAATAACCTCATTCGCTCTGGAGCAGTGCCTGTAATGACAGCCGACGATATATTGGCAGCAGTCGGACTCACTGTAGTGACGGCCGATGAGGCTACGACGCAGAAGGGTGGTCTAGAGGGTGAGATTATGGGCCTCCTTATAAAGGGTGCCTTGCATACTGAGGCGGTAGCGGGGACGCTGGCCCGACCAATTCCAGCCATACTCAGCGCATTGAGTCTCCTCGAAATGACTGGCGACATCAGGAATATTGGCGGAAACACCTGGATGACAAGAGAAGGCAAAATGACAAAAAGTTTGACAAGCGTGAAGTCTGCCTAATACAATCACACAGCTTCTTCTCAGCTGGCACGAATATGCTAAGCTTCGAAGGCATACTATACTATAAGCGCTTTGAAGGGTTTTGATTCTTAATTATGCCAGCTGCCAAAAAAACCAAATCTGTATTGATCGTTGAGTCACCAGCCAAGGGGAAAACCATTGAGGGGTACCTGGGTGCTGGCTATAAAGTCGTAGCTAGCTATGGCCATGTTCGTGACTTGCCAAAGTCCAAGCTCGGAATCGACGTCGAGAACAACTTTGAGCCGCAGTACATGGTACCGCGCGGAAGTGCTAAGCGTATTCAGACCCTGAAGAAGGCTGTGGCTGGCGCAGACATCGTGTACCTCGCGACTGACCTCGACCGTGAGGGGGAGGCAATAGCTTGGCATGTTGCCCAGATTCTTGACCTTAAGCCTGAGCAAGTCATGAAGCGCATTACATTCTCCGAGATTACAAAAGAAGCGCTCGAATACTCAGTGGCTCATCCACGAGAAATCAATCAGCACCTTGTCGATGCCCAACAGGCACGTCGAGTACTTGATCGTCTCGTTGGTTACTCACTCTCACCGGTCTTGTGGCAGAAGATTCGCTACGGGCTCTCAGCTGGCCGCGTACAATCTGTTGCACTGAAGATTATTATGGATCGCGAAGCCGAGATCGAGGCTTTTATCATAGAAGAGTATTGGTCGCTCGAGGCCGAGCTCAAGGCAGCCAAAGGTACTATTTCGGCGAGTCTGTATGAGATTGCCGGTGAGAAAGTAAACCTGACCGAAGAAAAGACCGCTCATGGTGTGAAGGCTGATCTGGAGACAGCCACGTACGAGGTATCAGACATTGATGCTCGTCCGGTCAAGAAGTCACCACCAGCGCCATTCACCACCTCGACACTCCAACAGGACGCCTACCGCCGTATGGGGTACGCGACTCGTCGTACGATGAGTATCGCTCAGCGCTTGTATGAAGCCGGTCTGATCTCATACATGCGTACTGACTCGATCAAACTATCCGATACGGCACACGACGGTATTAAGAAATATCTGAACACGCTCGGCAAAGAATATGTCTTGCCTAAGATTCGCGTACATAAGTCCAAGGCACGCGGAGCTCAAGAAGCACACGAAGCAATCCGCCCGACTGATCCTATGCGAACGCCAGAAGATCTCACTGATCGTACAGAAGAAGAAGTGCGTCTCTACCGTCTCATCTGGCAGCGTACGATTGCCAGTCAGATGCCGGAAGCTCGATTCTTGCAGTCGCGTATCGACGTGAAGGCGAGCGGGAAGCAGGATTATATCTTCCGCGCGACTGGTCGCACGATGGATTTTGATGGGTACCAGCGCGTTTATCCAATGAACAAAGTGGAAGATGGTGAGCTCTTGCCAGAAGTAACCGTCGGGGAGAAGGTAACGCTCGAGCAGCTTGATGCGACCCAACACTTCACTCAGCCACCAGCCCGATATTCTGAGGCAACACTTGTGAAAGCACTTGAAGCGGCTGGGGTAGGCAGACCAAGTACGTATGCTCCGACTATTGCGACGATTCAGTCTCGTGGCTACGTCCTTAACGAAGACAAGCGACTCGTGCCACAGGCTGTGGGTGCTATCGTCAACCAGCTTCTTACTGAGAACTTTGACTTTGTGACTGAGTCGAAATTTACCGCTGAGATGGAAGACAAGCTCGACGGCATCGCCGAGGGTAAGTCTGAGTGGCAGCCTGTCGTGCGAGAGTATTACGATCCGATGGCCAAGCTCATCGAAGAGAAGAAAGCTGATATCCCGCGTATGCCAGTGCCGGTCATCGAGACCGACGAGGTGTGTGACCTCTGTGGCAAGATGATGGTGATCAAATCCGGTCGCTTTGGGCAGTTCCTGGCTTGCTCTGGGTGGCCTGATTGTAAGAATGCCAAGCCGATCCTCAAGCTCACTGGTGTAGAGTGCGAGAAATGTCATGAAGGTGAACTGA
>CALKUN010000126.1 GCA_937996675.1 uncultured Candidatus Saccharibacteria bacterium | reverse complement strand
AGGGCTGTCCACAGGCCGGCTGGGAGGTCGCTGCTCGCGTCGCTGCCGTCGTCGCTGCGCAGCCCTATGTAGCGAAGAACTACAACGGCGCGCGCCTGCCCACCAATGCCGCCGTGCCCTTCGGAGTGCCGCACAAGGCCGACCGCGCCAGCCGCGATGACATGAACACGGCGACCGCGACCTACTTCTACTTCCCCTTGGCCGTCGACAGTGGCGGGTACAATGCGATCGTACGCTCCAATAACACCTATAAGGCGCTGGGATACAACGATCAGGCTCTGCAGAAGTGGTCCTGCTTCCTGACGCTCGGGTTCTTCAGGGCAGACCTTGCCGCCGACCTGAAGGTTGCATTTGGTGACAAGTCCGTAAAGAGCTTCTCCGACCCGCGCACGACCAATACAGTGAAGCCGCTCGGCGTCAAGGCGCGCGTCTATGAGCGGGTCGATCGCTGGGATAACCTGGACCTTTTCGACGGCGCGGCGGCTGTGCGCGATGCGATCATGGCGGGAGTCTTTGTCAGCCCGAACCGGATCGACATTCAGGCCCCGTTCCGCACGGTCAAGGATATCGATCAGATCGTCGTCGCCGGCATTCAGGAATAGAGAGCTGCAAAGCACTTTACATTCACATCGGGCGATGGGGACTACCGCCACACATGGCCCACCGCCCCCATAGCCCTTCTAGGAGTCTTTAGATGGCCCTTACCGGACGCATACCTTTTGAAGTCGGCAACATCGAGGTCACTGGAGTCACCAGCGTCGCACCGACTGAGAACCAGCCGACGAATATCAAGAAATTTATGAACGGCGACTCGGATCTCGTTTTTGGGATCGCCGACTTCGGGATCACCGTGACCTGCTCGCTGTCCACCGACAAGCAGGCGATCCTGGAGCTCATCCGCAATGCCCGATCGCAGGACCCTGACGGGTACTTTAGCTGCTCTTACAAGTACGGCAGCGAGTATTACACCCTGACCAAGTGCGGCGTCAACAGTGTCGCAGGTACCGCCAGCACCGATGACGCGAGCCTGACGATCTCGATCATCGCCGGCAAGCGAATCCGCACGGCGTAGGCCGTCAGCGGCAGGCCATGTGTGGCCTAGCATGAAGGAGTCCCATGAACCTCGGAAACATCCTACGGCAAGCTGGGGGAACGCCGCTCACCGGGCGGCTCGTCGCTTTCCAATTCATCAGCGCCGACACGCAGAAGAACCTTGTAGAGCAGAGGGTCGAGGCCATGCTCTACCCGGTGAGCGAGAAGGCGCGGGCGGACCTTGTGCGGGCGGCTAGGGAATACTGCCAGGAGACGGACGAGCAAGAAGGTTCTACCACCTTCGGGCAGCGACTGCACCCTGAAGCAAACTTTGACGATGAGGTCACGTACCGTTTCCTGATGGCGGCGCTCCGCGATGTCGAGGATCACCGCATTCCTTGGGCGCTGCCTGAGCAGCTCCCGATGCTGCGCAAGGGCCTGATCCAACAGCAGTGCATCTGGCTCGGCAAGCAGTACGACGCCTACCTAGCTGATGTATACCCCGAGCTCCGAGGCGAGCAGCCGACAGCCGCAGACGCAGCAAGGGTAAAGGATCAGGCGACCGCTCTTTTTAAGTAGGCCGGCGCTGCTTCTGAAAGTGCTGGCCAGCTCTGTACAAGAGTGGTTCGGGATGCCGGCTAAGGACATTCCTGACGATGACGTGCTCCGCTGGGAGTGGTCGCGAGCGGCAGCCCTCAAACTGATGTACCCGCCAAAACAGAGAAGGTAGGCACCGATGGCCAAGGAAAAAGCAGAAGTAGAAGCGAGCCTAGAGGGTGCCGATCAAGTCGTCCAGAAGGTCGGCCTGATCGAGTCCGCCTTTCAGCTAGCCGGTAAGGCGATAGACAGCAACGTCGGCGGCGCGCTCAAGAGTGTCGGTTCTGGCCTGGTCTCTATAGCGGCGGGCGGCATAAGGGCAGCGGGAATCTTTCAAACGATCGACCTCGGCAAGGGCGTTGACTCGGTCAAGACGCTCGACAAGCTCACGGCGCAGCTTGGGCAGACTTCCGGTGTATCGGCTGGTCAGCTCAAGAGCCTGTTTGAGACTACCGAGAAGCGCGGCGGCGCGTCGGCTGTGGCGCTCGCTCAAGTGGCCAAGTCCATCGCCAGCGTGACCTATGACTCCAAGGACGCAACCGAGTCCGTCGGCGCGCTCGCCGATGTGGCGCAGAGCCTGGGGAGGGACGTGCAGGACGAGATCCCGCTAGGTATCGCGCTGCACAACGCAGGAATCGCAGCAAAGGACCTCCCTGGCGCGCTCGGTAAGATCGTCGACATAGCAGCCAGGCTGAAGACTGTTGGAGGCCCCCAGGCGCTCCTAGACACGGTTGCGGCGCTCGATACACAGCTCGCGCATGTGTCCAAGGAAGGCGACGGAGTCAACAGGACGATAGCACTAATCGCCACGGCGACCAAAGGACTCAGCCCGCAGAAGGCCAAGGAGGTTGGGGCGCAACTGCTCGACGATCTCAGGGCAAACGCGCGGGCTGTCGAGCGGACGATCGGGCGGAAGATCCTCGACGAGAATGGCGACCTTAAAGACCCCGCACAGGTCTACGCCGACTTGGCTAAGCGCCGTCAGAATATCCATGGCAGCGCTGATGCCCAGCGCCGTGTGCTTATCGACTCCTATGGCCCGGCACTCGGCACGGCTCTACAGCGGACCTCCTTTGCCGATGTGGACAACCTGAACTCGCTGGCCAAGGATACCGGAGCGGTAGGCGCGGGAGCGCAGGCGTACCGCAGCACCGACGCGGGCAGGCGCGACGTTGCAGCGATCGAGCGGCTAGCCGCGGAGCGGAACCTAGCGAATCCAATCCAGCAAGTAGGCGACGCGGTGAACCAAAACCCGTACGCCTCGACGGCGCTGGGGCTCGCCAAGGTCGGTGTGGCGGGCTACATCGGTAAACGGGGCGTCCTGAACACGGCGCGCGCGGCGACCTCCACGCTGGCAGCAGCCGGCGCTGGCACGCTCGCTGTAGCTGGCGCAGCCACCTTGCTACCGGGCGACACTCAGACCCCCGACTCTGTGCGCAAGGAATACCAGGATGCCCTGGACTCGCGCCGGAAGGAGCTCGGCGAGCTGCAGGCCGGGCGCTCACCGACCGGGATTGGCTACCGTATCAATCACCTATTCTCATCGGACAGTCCCGAGCAGGCGCAAGGCGACATAGACAAGTACCAGCGGAAGATCGCCGATATCGACCGGGCGAGCGGGAACGCCGATGTGGTCGCTGCGCTGGGCGCGCTGCCCGACAAGATCGCCGACGCAGTCGCCAACAAGACCCTCAAGACCGCCGACCAAAAACAGCGCGACTACACCGGCGACAGGGGGAACTAATGGCGATCCAAGACTTCCAGTTTCTGACCAGCAACGGGCAGACCTTGAACCTGCTCGGCGATGCGCTGTCGTACACCGACGAGATCGGAACCGGCGTTGTTGAGCACCAAATCCTGAAGCGCAACGGGGCACTGCACCAGCTCGCCGGCACTCCGCCCAAAAAGCACGTCTTTCAGTGCTGCATGCGCGGCGCAGACGTGCAGGCTCGCTACCAGCGCCTGGTAGATGTAATCACCGCCTACCCGGTCGGTGTGCTGGTTCACCCCCGCCTTCGCGCAGGCAACGCCGTTTGCGAGGGCGTAAGCGCCAGCGAGAACCCAGGGCAAGAGACTGATACGATCAACTACACGATCACGTTCCGAGAGACGGGCTTGCACGACTTGCCCCAGCCCTCACCGGTCGCGGCAGCTTCCGCGGCAGTCATGGAGGCTGCGACCACAGTAGCACTGGCGACTGCGAAGGCTCCCCTGGTAGTCGGACAGGCCAAGACCATTCAGAGCGCCACTACGGCGTTTCTAGCTACCGTGCAGAGCGTGCAGGGCCAGGCCGTTTCCTCGTTGGCCCTCACGGCGCAGCTCGCGAACATGCTGACGGCGACGCAGCTCGTGTCAAACAACATCGGGATCAACTTCACTGTGCGCGCGTCGGCGGCACTGGTCTTCTCTCAGTGTCAGGCCGCTTACAACCGGGTCATCGGTGGGACAGTGCCGATCGTCAGCTACGTCGTTGGGAGCCCGATCAGTCTGGCGCGGCTGGCGCAGCAGCTCTACCGCGGCAAAGCTCGCGCCCAAGAGCAGGTGATCATGGGTCTCAACCGCATTCCGAGACCGCTGCAGATTCCGGCGATGACCTCGCTGCTCATCCCACAACCGGACGTTGTGCGAACGCTGGGCTAAACATGGCCCACCACGGGACGTAGAAGCTAAGCGGTGGGCCATGTGTGGCGGAAGTACACCGCCGGCCGCCTACCACAGTAAACATGGCCAGCACTCCGCAGTCCGCACGCAAGGGAAGCTCTGTTCGACTGACCATCAACGGTGAGGACATTGACGCGATCGAGAGCGGCGACTACTCAAGCGACGTGCTGGCGATACCGGACTTCTGTAATGTGGTCGTGACGGGGCTGCGCAAGTACCGCGGCAAACTGCAGCTTGGGCAGACCGCAGACCTCTATATGTCAAACCCCGCGGTACAGGGCGGGGCATGGGTCAAGCGCTTCAGCGGCATCATCGTCAAGCGCAACCCCCAAGGGAAGGCCAAGGAGGGCAGCACGATCGCGATCACTATCGCCGATTTAGGTTGGCACCTACTCGGGAAGGCCCCGCTCTGGTTCAACATCAAGCAGTGCAAGAACTTGTATGACCTCGTGACGCAGATGTTAGACCCGAGCTTCGGGATCAAGGGAGTCGTCGGCGGGAACCTCAATAACAAGCTGCGGCAGGGCGTTGCAGTGCTCAGGGCGCAGCAGCAAGACCGCGACCCGATCTACCACGTCCAGATCGAGCCCAATGAGGACTACCTGACCGCCATCCGCGAGTATGCGCGCCGGGCGAATCTCCTCGTCAATATGTGCGTAGACGGCAACTTGCAGCTCTGGCTGCCCGACTACACAAAGGCCCCGGACTACGTCATCAGGAACGGCACGTCCGACGCGAATACCATGGCCTACAACGTCACCGAAGATGCTGACAAGATCTTCACCCTCGTCGAGTGCGTCGGCGAGCAGCTATTCCCCGAAAGCGAGGCCGACAGCTCCGACCCCAACTTTTCCAAGAAGCGCGGCAAAGTTCTTCACCCCGGCGCGCTCCCGTTCCTGCGCAGGCTGACATTCAGTGACCCGGAGATGACCGCCCGCGGCAAGGCTCAGGCGATGGCCAATTGGCAGTACATGCGCATGCTGTTTGACGCATGGGTCGGCGTCTACACCGTCCCCGAGCACTTCCAGGTGAGCGACAAGGGCGACGGTAGGTTCTTTGAGTCTGACGCGATGTGCGACCTGTTTGACGATGAGGTCGGGGCCTACGGCAGGATGTACCTGCGCGCCGTCCGGTGCAAGTTCTCGAAGGGCGAGGAAGACACTACCGAGCTGGTCGTACACAAGCCAGGGCTACTGAGTGCGTCCATCAACCCCGACGGACTCGCGCCGCCGAACATCTTGAGCAACCAGATCGTCGGGCATCCCACAGCAGAAGGGACGGTTTAACGTGGCACTGACTTGGCCTGAAATTCGCGAGAACATGCGCCAGTACCTCGTGCGACTCATCCGCAAGACGACTCTAGCCGGGTCGAGCGCCGACGGCAAGAGCGAGCAAGCCGACGGCTACGAGCGCGGGCCGGGCGACCCATCCTACGGCTTCGGGCTGCGACGCATGCAGTCCTACGGCTTCGCTTCTTGGGTGCCGCGAGCAGCCGAGATCGTGGCCTTGGCCATCAACGGCGGCAAGAACAATCGCGTCTACGTCGCGTCGGACCTACCCGGCGCTGCGCCAACACTCGCGAATGAGGGCGATACCGTCATCTTCAACAGCAAGGCGACGGGCGGAACGACCACGATCTACATGGACCACTCCGGCAACATCACGATCAACTGCACTGGCAGTGGCAACGTCATCCTCGGAGCTACAGACCCGGCTCTCTGTGACCCTGTCGTGACGAAGTCGGAGCTAAACACTGCCCTGTCCAATATCGTGAATCTCCTAAACTCGCACACCCACGGCGGCGTGCAGGTAGGCGGCTCCCAGACGGGCGCAAACAGCAGCCCACTCTATGGCGGATATAGCTGTTACGGCTCGCCAGATGTCGTCGCCAAGAAGCCGTAGCGATTGGGAGCATAACCGTCCGATGCAAAGCGCTCTGCACAAGCGCCGCCAGCGCGAGTTGCCACACCCAACCCACACATGGCCCACCGCTAAGGCTTAGGCTGCCCCGCCCCTACCACATAGGCTTAGGATGCCCCTCGACGTAGCCTTCACTCCGAGCAATACCACGGCCGGCAAGTTCACCTTCGCGGTGGGCTCCGACGGCGACTTCTTCTGCGATAACACCGCCGTCTACCCGGTCATCGCGTGCCTGTACGCGCACAAGAACGAGTGGCGCTGGTCTGCCACCTACGGCACGACGCTGAGCACGATCAAGAGTGAGAAGCGGAACCTGACCGCGTCTCGGTTCGTGGCTGTGGCCACGGACGCTCTGAACCAGGCGCAGCTCGGGCAGTGGATAAGCCCCGTCACCGCAGGTGGTGCGCTCGCGCAGCGCGACCCGCAGACCGGCCGCTGGGGCCTCACCCTGCGCTGGCTCATCGCGACCGGTCCCGTCTCTCTAAAGGTTGACTTCTAATGCCCATCACCGTCTACACGGAAGATCAAGTCTTTGCCATTGCCGTCGCGTTCTTCGCCGCCAAGCCGAAGCTGAAGGGAGCGCCGTTCACCGAGATGTCCTTCCTCGGAGGGCAGGCGCGCTCGCTGGCGCAAGTGATCAGCTCCGTTCTGCAGTCCGTGCAGGACGCCGATTATGACTCCCTGCCCCAGGTCATCTACCAGAGCGGCGTGGCGACGACGCCCACCTCGACGGCGGCGCTCGACAATTGGGCGGTCGCTCTGGGCCTGCCGAGCAACCTTGGCACGGGGGTCTACGGCAGGAACGGCAAGGCCGCTGCTGTAGCGACTGGCTCCAACGCGACCGCGACCGGCACGCCTGGGATCAACGTATCCACCGGCACCACGCTTATCGACGTGGCCACCGGGCAAGTGACGCTCAAGCTGCGCGCTGGCTTCACGATGCCGGGCGGCGGCTCACAGGCTGTCACCATAGACGCCGTGACCACAGGCTCGGTAGGCAACCTCCAAGCCGGCGCAGTGCTGCGGTGGGTATCACCGCCTGGCGGCTTGGCCTCGACGATCACGCTCACCGCAGTTAGCGGTGGGCCTCCCTTGCTCGGCGGCTCGGATTCTGAGAGCGACGTGGCGCTTGCTTTGCGCATCCTGGCCCGGCTGCAGAACCCGCCCAAGGGAGGCACTGCATCGGACTGGCGCTACTGGACGCAGTCGGCGACTGACAGCAACGGCGTTTCCCTCAACATCCTGCGCGCCTACGTCTTCCCGCTGCGGGACGCTACGGGGTCCGTCACCATCGTTCCCCTGCTCGCCGGCAGCGGTACGGGGCGCATCCCGAGCAACACAGTGATCGGGCAGGTGCTGACCTACCTCAACAGCCTCCGAATCGTTACGGATACTGTGTACGTAAAGGCCGCGACATACACCTCCAACCTTTCGATCGTGGTTCGCATCCGACCGGCGACCGGGTACGCGAACGATTGGGACGACGGCGGCTCAAGCTCGTCGGTGGTGTCGGTATCCAGCAACCAGATCGTGATCTCGTCGCTGACGCCGACGAATCTGAACGCCGCAGTGACCGCCGGGAGCTCTGCCCGCGTGCAGCTCCAGATCTCGGGCACGCCGCTTCCTTTCGTGGCCAATGTCACCGCATTTCAGGACAACTACCCGATCGGCGGGCAGGCAACCCTCACGCTGTCTGCTGCCCCGGCTGGCACTCCGACGCTGATGTATGCTGCTGGCAGCGCGACTCTGCCGATCGCCACAGCCGTGCTAAGCTACGTCGATAACCTAGGCCCAAGCACAGCGTCGGGTTTCGCGGACCCCAACGACTCGTGGGAGGATACCGTAAGCGTCGGGCGCATCGCGCAGACTGCCCTTGATACCGTAGGTGCTGATGGGCGTCGTTGCCTCATCTACGCACCGAACGTCGGCAACGACCCGAGCCAGAGCATCGGCGTGAGCATCGCTGTTGGAGCTGGCGCAGCGGCGGCGCTCGACATTCCGACCCTCGACAACGTGCCGAACGTGGGGCCACAAATCGCCGTCTGTGGGTCTGTGCTCGTGCTCAAGGGGTAGACCATGGCAGGGATAACCGCAGGCGAACTTAGAGACGAGCTGCAGGGCGCTTTCCCGCCCGGCGTCGAGGAGTTCGTTGACTGGAACGACGTGCCGGGCGACGTGCTTCAGGCGTTCGCCGAGACGATAGCAGCAACCGCAGTCGACGCCGCGGAGCGCTTGCGGCAAGACATCAACCCGCTGACTTGCGGCGTGACCAAGTTGGCAGATTGGGAGAGCGTGCTAAAGCTCTCGACCACGAAGACCGCCCGCACAGGCACCATTACGCAGCGCAGGCGCGCTGTGATCAGCCGGCTGCGGGAGTATGGCCCGCCCTCGATACCGTTCATCCAGGCGATTCTAGGGCCGCTCCTGGACTACGCGGATAACTCCCAGCTGGTCATCTTGGAGGGAGACAAGGCTGCGCAGAACACGGCGCACACGTACGCATGGACCGGGAGCGTAGCTTACAATACCGGCAACTTCCCAACCGTCTACTTCTTGGTCCGCGATGACGCCTCAGTGAGCGCGGCGGGCTGCTGGGTGGACTTCACGATCACGAGCTCGAATCTGGTGGGCCTGGGTGTGTACCTCACGTCGCCGACCGGGGTGGCTATCTCGATTCAACCGAACTGGACGGGCAGCGCTTCCAGTTCTACTTTCCGGCTCTACTTCAAAGCCTTTGCCGGTGTCCCTATCTTCGGTCTGTGGCAGGTTGAGTTTTTCTGCAGCATCAACTCCGGCACCGTCACCGCGGTTAACCTGTTCTGCGAAGGATTCGGCCGCGACATCACCAAGCACGACGGCAGCGCTGGTTCTGGTAAGTTCGAGTGGGCGGCGGTCTACGAGCCGAGCAAGAGCAACGGCAGCGCCGACCTCGACGCGGCGCGGGCGGCAGCTCGGCGAATCAACTACGGCTCCCGCGTCGGCGCGATCGTCCTGCGCTCGACGGGCAACACGCTGGCCGCTGGTGATTATGCCTTCCTTCCCGACGACGCCAACGCGCTGCCCGACGTGATGATTCCTGGCTAATATGCAAAGCGTTGTGCACTCCTAACCTCGACGGTGGGCCATGGTAGTGGGGGCAGGCGCATACATGGCCCACCGCTAAGGGCCTGCCCCTACCACAAAGAATATGGCGACTCCATTCACGCGCTGGGCGACTTTCATCAGTCAGAACGTCCCGAAGGTTACGGCCCTATTCCTAAACCAGTGGCAGGACTCCCTCGCCGCCTGCGCGTACCCCTCCTACGCTCGGATCCCGGTGACCGCTTCCTGCGTGAACGCAAGTTGGGTGACGTTCAGCGTGATCCCGCCTTACATGGCGCTCGACGCCGTGACTTCGCAGTACGTAGGCATGCCAGCGGCGACGGCAGTGGCCGTCAACTTTGGGTTCGTCAACGGCTGGAACTACCTTTACGTCCGCGCCTCAAGTGGCGTCGCTGCATACAGCGTCTCGACCACGGCACCGGAAGCGACCCTGAAGTACAAGGCGGGCGACGAGACGTACCGTTACCTCTGCTGCGTATTCGTCAGCGGCGGCAGTCTTTTCAACTTCTTCGTCTCGAATTTCAAGTACGTATACGGCCAGTTGCACAACATCATTGGGACAGGAACTGCTACAAGCTGGTCAACTCTGACCCTCACCAGCCTTATGCCGCCGACTACTCAGAGGGTCGCCCTGTTCATCCAAAATACGTCAGCTGGAGTGAACCAGGCGATGGTGAGACCCACGGGATCAGGCTGGGGTACGGGGTACCCTTATCCACTCTACTGCGGCGCGAGCTCGACATCTGGACGATGCGTCGTTCACGAGGCTTGGACGAATACGAGCAACCAAATTGATTACATCCTGACAGCGTCGGGCACCGTTGCCATGGACGTGGTCGGATTTACGGAGTAAATATGCTCATTCTTTTGGCCCAAGCCGAGCCCGCGCCTTCGGGATGGGAGCGCGGTGCAGACTTCGCCGTCCGCATCACGGCGGCGCAGCCGAATGTTGTGTTTCCGCTTATCGCCTGCATCGGCTTCTTGATGATCATCGTGGGTGCTGGTTACCTCCTGTACAAGGTCGTCGTCCCGGCGTGGAGAGCCGAGAAAGCGGCCGACCGCGAGCACCTGACCGCGCTCGTAGTGCAGCGTGGGAAGGAAGCCATGGAAGATGTGGCGGCGTTCCGCGAGCTCGCCAAGGCGCAGCAAGCGGCGATTGTCGAGCGCGTGGGCGATGCTGTGCAGCGACAGACCGGCGAGATCCTGAAGCTCGTCGACCGCTCGGAGCGGCACACGGACTTGCTCACTCGCATCGCTGGGAAGGTCGGCGTAGGGCTGCTCATCCTCATCCTAGCCAGCCTGGGGATCATGGAGGGCCAGCGCTACGTAGCCAAGCTGAGCGACGCGCCGATCACCTGTGACCCGCCGTGCTCGTCGGGTCAGCGCTGCACGCGCGACGGCTGCAAAGAGATCAAGACGGGGACCGCTTCAGCTTCGTCGTCGCCACCGCACAGCGCGCTGCGTATGCGCGGCTTCGCGAATCTGGCGAGCGGCTCCTGTCTGCAAGAAAGGACCTTCTGCCCATGAAGTACGTGAAGTATGTAGCGACCTCGTTTGCTGCTGTGCTGGCTTGTTGCACGCCCAAGCTCGTAGTGCAGCAGACTCTGGCCCAGCGCGTTCACCGCGCAACCGTGGCGTGTGTGGCGCTTCCGGTGGGGCCTCAGAAGGCCAAGCGTTGTGCCGATGCGCTGCTCTGCCAGGCTTCTGCCAAGAGTGCTGTTGAGGCGGTGCAGCGAGCACAGGCCGCGGTAGCCGGCGGCAACACGGACGTTGCCGCGGAAGCGCAGGCCGCTGGCCTTGGCGTGCTCGCTGATGTG
>CALKUN010000125.1 GCA_937996675.1 uncultured Candidatus Saccharibacteria bacterium | reverse complement strand
CACAGTGCCGATGGCGCGCTACGTAGCCGAGCACCAAAATGATCTCGTCTTTCCGTTTCGCCGCAGCCAAATCCAGAAGGTGTGGCGCGCTGAGCGTACCCAAAAGGGTCGATCACGCGAATTCTACCAGTGCGATGCCGATGTTATCGGTGAGACTGATGTCGCGATCGATGGTGAGGTCATCGGGCTAGCCGCCGCTACGATCCGAGCGCTCAACGTCGGCGCCTTTACGATCCGTATCAATAACCGCAAACTCTTGACCGGCCTGTACGAAGAGCTGAATGTGACCGATCAATCAACGGCACTCTTGCGCATCATAGATAAGCTAGAGAAGATCGGCGAAGCTACCGTGCGAGAAGAGATGGCGAAGATTGGGCTAGATGGTGAGGCAGCCGATATGCTCCTCAGTATGGCGAAGCTGAGTGGGCCAGTCGATGAGGTATTGTCTAAGCTCCGTGCTTTTGGCGTGACAAACAATACTTATATTCGTGGACTCGAAGAGCTTGAGCGGGCTATCGAAGCGGCGCAAGCGAGCGGTGTGGCTGAGGGTGAGCTGGTCATCGATTGTTCGATTGCTCGTGGTCTCGACTATTACACTTCGACTGTTTTCGAGACGGTCATCAATGACATGCTCGACCTTGGCAGCGTGTGCTCGGGTGGGCGCTACGATGACCTAGCCAGCTACTACACCGATCGCTCGCTACCAGGCGTTGGTATATCGGTCGGCATCACTCGACTCTTTGATGGGCTGAAGTCCCTGGGCAGACTAGACCTGTCTCGTCAGTCCACGAGTCAAGCGATCGTTCTGGCGCTGGACGAGTCAGCTTGGGGCGCAGTGGGTGAGCTAGGCGTGAAGCTCCGTGCGGCTGGCGTGCCGTGTGAGCTGGCGCTAGCCGACACGAAGCCGGCCAAGGTCTTTGCTCGAGCCGACAAGCTGAATATTCCATACGTACTCATCATCGGTGAAAAGGAACGAGCTGCTGGAACTGTGGCTATCAAGGATATGCGGTCGGGTGAGCAGACCGATCTAGGTGTGTCTGAAGTACTCAAAAAGCTGTCCAATTAGACTCTTGTAGACACGATGCTCATGCTTGAAAGGATAGAAAAAACATTGTATTTTACTGAATACGTTTAGTACCTCGAGCGAAAGGCTCAGAATGACCAGTACGGAACCGATGCAAGCGCAAGATAGGAGCGATGTCGTCTGCCCAGGCTGCGTCAGGATCGTGGAGTACGGAGAGCACGGCATCCACGTGTCGTCTATCAGCATCTTCACGCCTATGCCTGCAGTGGTTCAGATCCACGATGTCCCGTCACCCCCGCTCGGTGAGGAGATGACCTTCCACAATGGCAGATGCCTCTGGCGATGGCTGGTACGCAACGAGCGCATCCAGAACTCCTTCGCTGAGTGGCTGGAGAGCGAGAAGCTCTATCTCGTGGTTGTGCAGGGGACCTCCAGCTGGTTCTCTGGCATGGAGGTCGTACGACTCATGAGTAGACGCGATCTTGTGGTGCATCTAAAGGGTCGCGTCCGTGAGCCTGATGGCACCGAGCGACCAATGAACGAAGCCGAGAAGGCGTGGGTGTCTGAGCTCTAGGGCACGGCGCCTAAAGACCACAGCTAGATGTCAGCCGTCCCAGACTCACTTGAGTTTGGGACGGCTTCTCGTATATTTCGGCTTGTAAGATGTAAACTGAATGGTATGAAACATGATACTTACGAACGCAAGCTAAAGTCTGGTGCCCGGCTGGTTGTTATTGATGTACCCGGCTCGCCGATTTTTGAGCTGGAGACGGTAGTGAATAGCGGGTATCGCTATAGCGACAGGGCTACATTCGAGCTACCGCACTAGAGAAACTCGTCGCAAACTTTGGGGTATAGCGCTCATGCTTTGTATGAGTGGTAAAATAGGTAAACATGATTCGCTTAGAAAATATCCGTTTTGAATACGGTCATACTCCTATTATTGACTCGATTAGCTTCTCGATCGGGCCGGGCGACCGCATTGGCCTCATCGGGCCGAATGGAGCTGGGAAGTCGACACTCTTGCGATTGCTCGTCGGCGAGATCCAGCCGACCGATGGTGTGATCGACCGGACGCGTGACATTGTCGGCTTTATGCCGCAGGAGCTCAGCATATGGCATGAACTGACGGCACAAGAGTGTATCGAGCAGCTGACTGGTGTCGCGCAAGCGTATCGGGATCTCGACGCAGCAACTGAAAACATGGCCGAAGATGATACAGTCTATAATGAAGCGCTCGAACGGCTTGAGTCGCTGGGTGCGTATTCGCAGGAAGAACGCCTGCCACGAGCACTCCGTGAAGTCGGACTGGCGCCAAATCTTCTGGAGCGAAAAGTCGGGGAGCTCAGCGGTGGACAGCAGACGAAGCTTGCTCTAGCCGCCGTACTTGTTGCTCAATACGATGTCTTCCTCCTCGACGAACCGACGAACAACCTTGATTTGGCTGGCATCGATATCCTTGAAAAATTCATCCGTGACTCAAAAGCCGGATTCCTCATTATTTCCCACGATCGCCGGTTCCTCAAAGACACCATGAACAAGATGGTGATACTCAAAGCGCAAGCCGGTGGTATGGATTTCTTCGGTGGTGGTTTTGCCGACTGGCGTTTGCACGAAGAACGTGGGCGGGCTGCGCAAGAACGTGCCTACGCAGTCCAGCAGAATCAGCTCGACGCACTTGAGACCGCCCGTGCAAGTGCTATGAGCCAGAGTGTGCGGACCGATCGTGGTGAGAAAGCACAACGAGATAATGACAAATTAGCCACAAATAAGAAGAACGAAAATGCCGGAACTACACTAGCTCGAAAATCCAAAGCCATCCAAACCAGACTCGATAGGATTGAAGAGATCGAGCGACCGGACGAGGTGATGGATCTCAAGGTACTCTTCCCGATTACGAAGAACCGTCCAGGCGGCGATATGGCGACGCTCGAGGGAGCGGTGATTGACTATGGCCGGCGCGAGATGGGGCCGTACGATCTGCGCATCGGCGGTGATGATCGCATCGCAGTAGTCGGACCGAACGGCGAAGGTAAGTCGACACTGGTCCATATCTTGATTGGCGAGCTGGAGCTGAAGAAAGGCTCGCGAGAAGTCGCCGAGTCTACGCGCATCGGCTTCATCGCCCAGCAACCAGAATTTGCCGACCCTGAAGATACACTCGTAGATAATGTTGCTCGACTAGCAAAGGTTGATCAGACTAAGGCTTCGACCGAACTGGCGCGCTTTGGCATTCCGCGCGAAGCCCAGCTGGTGAAAGCCGCGCGTGTTAGTCCGGGCCAGCGTGGTAAGGCGTTCCTCGCCGTGCACGCCTTGCGGGCGACAAACCTCCTCATCCTCGATGAGCCGACCAACCATCTCGAAGTTGCTGCCAGTGAAGCGCTTGGGAAAGCCCTCGCGACCTATCCGGGCACACTTCTCGTCGTCAGTCACGACCGGGAGTTCTTGCGCGAGATTAATATTAATCGCTATGTCGTCGTCGAGAATGGGCGAGTGCTTGATGAAAAGGCTTCTCGAAAATACGCCATTCAACATCATCTTATTGAAGACCCCGAAAAGAACTAGCTATGGCCAAGCAGTTTAGTCGCCAGATCGAAGACTTTGTCTGCGGACATTGTGGTGGGGAAGTGACCGGGAATGGATATACCAATCACTGCCCTGATTGTCTGTGGTCGAAGCATGTGGATGTCAATCCTGGAGACCGGGCTTCAACCTGCGGTGCGCTCATGGAACCTATCCGGGTGACCGAGAAAAGCGGGGAATACATCATTACTCATCGCTGTCAGGATTGTGCGCATATCAAGCCTAATCGGACGAGCGATGACGATGATTTTAATCGAGTGGTAGAGTTGGCTCGGCGCTAGCCTTTATTTCTCCTGCGAAGGTGGACATCATTTTCTATTGGGTCGATAGAGCCAGTCTATGAGTTCCAGTCTTCAGACTGGTAGGCTGCGACAACCATGGCACAGACGGGCTTGTCACCACACGCGGCTCCCTGAACGACCATCTCGATCTCCGACCATCCATTCGGGTTGGGGCGACGCTCCATCATGCTCGTAAGTGTCTTGTAGATATCCTTTTCGACCTGGTCCTCAGACTCTCCTTCGTGCTCGACGAAGAGCCCTTTGCCCGTGACACTGTCTTTTACCCAGCCAATCCCAGCCCATGCCTGGCGGTGTCGGCGACTTTCGCGCTGTTGTGCCATCACGACATAGAGCTTGTTTCCAAAGTGACCTTCGTCGTAATTGGGCTTTTCCAAAACGATATTTGTATCTGGTGGGATGATTGATGAGAGGTAAATGAGGTTTTGGTCAGCTATACCGCAATCTTGCAAACAAGCATCAAAAGCGGCTAATTCAGTTTCTTCTGTAGCGGATGATTTTGTGATGTGGATATTCATAATATCTCTTATTTTTACCACACCTGTTCTCGATGGTATACATTGACAAATATGGTGATATGTAGTATAATTCACGGGTATAGCACCTACTATTCAGGGAGTAACCCATGAAAAAGCTCGCCGAAGGGCTGTTCTGGTGGGGTGTCACGATCGTGACGCTCTTCATCCTGGACGACCTCGTTTTTGGCCCGCTTTTCTGGGCCCTTTCAATTCGCAATAAACCACTCTCAACGGCTTTGGCCTTTGTTGCGAGTTGGTGTTTTGGCATCTGGCTGATCGATGCAGGAGTGCGCGATAATCCTTCGAAGCTTGCTTCGTGGTTTTTGAACCGTCTCATGCTCGAACGCAAGAATGGCCACATCTCTGTTCGTGAAGATTCGATCAAAAAACAGGCTGCTTCGAGTATCGGGGCAGTACTGGTAACGCCGCTCATCGGCGCTGTGATTCCAGTACTTCTACTGGACAAGCGGCGACGCATGACCGGCACATCGCTACGTATCCATGCCTTTGGGCTGACGGCACTCTACGCTGTCGAATTCGCCCTCCTACACGGTGGGTATGGCATCGGTGGTCTCGTTCGCGTGATCACTGGCGCAATCTTCTAGACACCTCTCGAGCTCAACAAAAGGACAGATCATGAATTCAACTGAATATGATGCAGCTGCGCTGTACCGCGCGCTGTGGGATGAAGCCCAAACGGGCCCACAGATCGAAGGGATCTCCGAAGACGAGGCTCGAGCCGCGTTGGGGGACCCTCGTACGATCACAACCCTCGCCCCTGATGGGGTGACACTCCTCCCGGCCTTTGTTCCGATGGAGTACGCCGGGTGGTATAACCCACCCTTCTACCGGTCGATCGAAGCCGACGTCGTGCTGAAAGCCACCAAGGTCGATGGCGTGTTCACCGATGACCCGGTCAAGAACCCGGATGCCGTGCTCTATCAGGAACTGAGTTATGATGAAGTTCTTGAAAAAGAACTCAAAGTGATGGATCTTGCTGCTTTTACCCTGGCCCGCGACCACGATCTGCCGATCCGGGTGTTCAACATGAACAAACCGGGCGCGCTGCGCCGCGTGATCATGGGTGAGCCGGAAGGTACCCTGATCCACCAGGCCAGCAAGTAAGGCAAGT
>CALKUN010000124.1 GCA_937996675.1 uncultured Candidatus Saccharibacteria bacterium | reverse complement strand
CCTGGGCACACGGCCTGGAAACGTCTGGGGCGCTGTCGCGCAGCGCGGCCCAGCAGCTGGCCAGGTCGGCCGTGGCCAAGCTGCGCTACGGCCAGGGCGACTATTTCTGGATCAATGACATGCATCCGGTGATGGTCATGCATCCGGTCAAGCCCGAGCTGGACGGCAAGGACCTGTCCGGCTTGATGCAGTGCTTCGAACAGGCGGAGCAGGCACGGTTGCTGCGCGCCGAACACCGCCTGCACATCCGCGCGCCCGCGCGCAGCCTCCAGCGCAGCGTATGCCTTACCGATGTTCGCAGCACTGATCCCCGTTCCCAGCTCTACGCCCAATCGCTCTATGGGGCTGCGCTGCGCAGGGCATGCGCTGAACCCTCGGCAGCTCGTGCAGTGAGATCCCACGTTCCATTGTTCAACCGGCCGTGAGGTGAGTCTATCGGTGAGTTCCTGAAGAGTCTTCACCGACTCTAGCAGCAGATCCTCCGTCAGGGAGACCGGCGTGATCCGCCAGCAGTGCGCGCGCTGGCTAGGCGCTAGCTCGGGCTCTGCTACCAGCTCAGCGTCGTAGTCCCGCGTGAACCAGGCGACCTCGCAGCTGCCTAAGTCTGTCGAGGCAGGCCAGGAGAGCCACAGCAGCACCGCTATAGCGTAGTAACGCAGCTGCCACGAATCCTCCGGCGGCGGTAGAGTACCAGCTGCCTGGCCTGCACCAGTCTTCAGGTCACCCAATCGCAGGCTGACGAGGGGTCGCTCGCGCTTCACGCCCGTTTCGTCGTAGAAGCTCACCCAGAACGCGAACACGTCTGGGGTGCCTCCGGTAACGTGGGGCGCGTAGACTGTCCCGTATGCGCCCGACACGACCTTCGGGTCGCCCTTGAAAGAGACCTTGAAGCTGGTCTCAAAGTGGATGCCCCGGTGCCCCGGCGCGGGTCTGGCTGCAAACACTGCTCGCAGCCACTCGTCGAGGTTCTCGGGGAGACCTCCGGGGCGCAGGACATCCCCGTGCTCCGCTACCCCTGCCAGAGCAGCAGCCTCGTCTCTTGGTCGCTCCTCGACGCGCGGCAGAGTCGCTGCGCCGAGACACCGGACGACTGCGTCAAGGCCGCTGCCCGTGAACAGGGGACGGAACATTTAGGCTTTCGCCTCGGTCTTGCTGGGCTTCGCGCTGGCCTTCGGAGTCTTGGGCGTCTTCGGCTCCTTGTCAGCCTTCGGAGCCTTGTCGGGCTTCGGGAGCTTCGCGACCTTGTCAGCCTTTGGTGCCTTCGCGACCTTGGGCTCCTTCACCTTCGGTTCCTTGGGAGGCTTCACGACCTTCGGAGCCTTCACCTTCGCAGGCTTGAGCGGGCCTCGACGAGCCTCCTTGCGGGGCTTCGGGACCTTGGGAGGCTTCGCCGCTTTCGGCGCCTTCACAGCCTTCGCTGGCTTCGGCGACGCGACGGCAGAGGCAGCAGCGGGCGCTGCTGCCTCTGCTCCGACGTCCGGCGCAGTCACCGCAGAGTCCGTAACGGTACGCACTTCCCCGTCTTTGCGAGGCGTGACGATCAGCTCGGCCGGGTCACGATCCTCAGTCCGCAGCACGGGAACGCCGGTAGACACGACGCCTACGCCCTGAGTCACGGTGAGACCCTTGACGCGCAGCACCTCGTCGAGGGCTGCCTTGACGTGAGTGCAGCCGAGCAACAGCGTCGGCGAGCTGCCGGCAGGCGCGAAGGCCCCAGCGTCTCCTGCGAAGTACGCCGCGAACTGATAGATCGGAAGAGCGTCGTGTAGGGAAAGAG
>CALKUN010000123.1 GCA_937996675.1 uncultured Candidatus Saccharibacteria bacterium | reverse complement strand
TCGTTCGGCTACTCCACTTGAGGCGTAGATCTTGAGCTGATGTAGGCGCGCAGCGACTCCAGCTTCATTGAGGGGGTCGATCCCGGCATAGAGAAGCTGATCTGCGATGATGCGATAGAAGCTTCCGCTGTCGAGTGCGATCCCAGCCAAGATCTTGGCCGCCAGCTTGGCATTGGTTGATTTCCCGCTCCAGGCCGGCCCATCGAGAGTGATAATCCTTGCCGGCATGCCGACTCCTTCTTCTCAGGTGCGAATAGATCAACACTTACTGTATAAGAGAAGCGGAATGGGCTCAAGGATGAGCTTTTAGAGTCTGACTTTACCGGTCGCGGATTGGAGATCGAAGAGCTTCTTGTAGAGCCCCTTTGGTTTCTTAATAAGCTCTGTATGAGTGCCGCGCTCAGATATTTTACCGTCTTTTAGTACGAGTATTTCGTTTGCATGTTGAACCGTTGAGAGGCGATGAGCAATAGTCAGGCTGCTACGACCAGTGCGCAACCGTGCGAGACCCTCCTGAACGAACTTCTCTGACTCTGAGTCGAGAGCAGAGGTAGCTTCGTCGAGGATAATAAATTGCGGATCCTTGAGTATGGCTCGAGTGATAGCGATGCGTTGCTTTTGTCCACCTGAGAGTTTGATGCCGCGTTCTCCTACGAGTGTCTGATATTGCTTGGGGAGCTCTCGGATGAACTCATCAGCATGGGCTTGGGTGGCAGCGCGCTTGATGGTTTCTAGACTGACGCGTGGTCGTGCGAGGAGTAAATTCTCTTTGATCGTTGTATTGAAGAGGGCAACATCTTGCATAACAACACCCATGTGACTGCGTATGGATTCCATGGTGAAGGTTTCAACCGGCTTGTCATTAATCAGAATCTGACCCGAGGTCGGTTGGTAGAAGCGCAAAAGCAGTTTGGTGAGTGTGCTTTTTCCGACACCTGATGGCCCCACGAGAGCGGTGTTGGTTCCCGCGGCAATCACAAAGCTGATATCCTGGACAGCTGCTTTTTTAACTCCAGGATAAGAAAAAGTGACGTTGCGAAACTCGATCTTATCTAGGTTCTTCAGCTGTATTGCTCCTGGCGTATCGGCTAGAGTTGGCTCTTGCTCAATCGTCTTAATGAGGCGACCCGTACTAATGTCTGCCTCAACGGTGCGGGGGACAAAGTCCGAGAACTGCCCGGCATTGGCGCGGACCAGCGTAAAGTAGGCGATAAGTGCAAGGAGATCACCAGCTGTAGCTTTCTGCTGGAGCACGAGACCAACGCTGATCACGATTGCCAGCATGTAGGCAGCCTCATTAAAGAGTGTTCGACGGAGCAGTGACCAGTTCCACAGGGTCGTGTTCTTGAGGTAGGCACCGAGTCCAGCTTGGATATCTTGATTAAACTTGGTGCGGAAGTAGTCGATGGTGCTGGTCGTCTGGATGGTCGAGAAGTGGGTGAGTGTTTCGCTAAAAGTCCCATAGGCGCGCTCAAACTTGACGTTCGTTTTCTTCTGATGGGGAGTGGCCTTCTTTCTTGTGTGGGCTACATCGAAATAGCTATAAGCAATCACGCCAATACTGAGCAGGCCGAGCCACGGACTCTTAATCGCCAAGAAGAGGGTGATGAAGAACAGGCTGAATATCGGACCGAGAAAACTGTAGTTGAATGTTGATATCCAGTTCGTGAAGTCAGCTATGGATCGATAAGTTCGTTGGAGAATCTTTCCGGCCTGGTGGGTCTCAAAGAATTCGACACTTTGGCTGCTGAGAGCCTCAAATACTTTGATGTGTACGATGGAGTCAACTCTGTTATATGTGTACTCACTGAGGACGTTGAAGAAGTGTGAGCCAAGAATGAAAACCAAACTCAGCCCCATCATGATGAGGAGCTTTGGGATGAGGAGTGTCCAGCTTTGACCGTTGCCCGCTTCATCGATCAATGTATCTAGAACGGACTTAAAAACCTGTGGCTGGAGGGCACTGGCGAGGGCTATGACCAGGCTCGCGAGCGCGGTCCCAAACAGTTGCCAATATACTTCTCGGATATAGGTGAGCATTCTCAATACGTTTTTCATAAGGGCATTCTCTCCAATAAGCCTGTATTTGACAAGTCTTGTTTTTAATGGCTTGATCTGCTATAATGAGTTCAGTCACAGAGAGGGTGAGTACTTCTCGTAGACCGGGTATATTCTCCCGTTTTCATCTGGAACCAGCTGAGAAAACCCGTATAATACTAGCAGTATAATTCGATTCACAAAGAAAAGGGATATGGCCAAACCTCGCAAAAAAGCGTCAAAACAACGCACTACAAAGAAGCCAGTTGAGAAGCAGGCACTGCTCTCAAAAGCTGCCAAACAAGACATTCTGGCGATTCTCATTATGGGAGTAGCGATTTTAATCGTGGTAGCTTTTTTCAACGGAGCCGGATCTTTTGGCATTGGGCTCTTGGCGGTTCTCAAGCAACTCATCGGTCAGGCAGTTTATCCTTTGCCGATTGCACTTCTCTTGCTGGCCTACGCACTCTTCCGAGTTAGTAAATACGAGCTCAAACTAAACAACTATCTTGGACTGGTTGGATTTTTCATCGTACTGGCCGGCATTGTACAGTTCTCCGTCGCCGGGAATGGTACCGTCTTGTCGGAGCTGCCAAACCAAGGTGGCTTTATTGGCTATGCCCTCTGGATGATTCTCAATCCGCTCCTCAACCGTCCAGTCGCACTTTTCGTACTTATCCTCCTGGAGCTCATCATTGTTATTGTTGCGACAAACGTCCGTTTGGCTGAGCTCTGGGCAAAGCTCCTGCGCAAACCAGCTGAAGGCCAAGCTTCTGAGCTCGAGGTAAAACAGCCAGGATTTACGGTTACAACCAAGCTTCCTTTTAAGGGCGTGGTCGGTAGTGATGAAGAGGGCAAGAAGACATCGGCTCCCAAGGCAGCTGTTACTGCT
>CALKUN010000122.1 GCA_937996675.1 uncultured Candidatus Saccharibacteria bacterium | reverse complement strand
CCTCGACGGTATCGTAGAGAGTGGCAGCTGGATTGATGCCAAGAGTCACTTCCAGGAAATGACGCAGGAGAAGGAGGGCGTCACGCCACACTATGAACTCCTCAGCGAGTCAGGCCCTGATCACGAAAAGATCTTTACGATCGGCGTCTATGTCGGTGATCGCCTCTGCGGTAAGGGTGAAGGGAACTCAAAGCAGGCCGGCCAACAGGCTGCTGCAACTGAAGCCCTCAAGTCTTACAAAGGCAAGTAGATCCTACGCTGTCGAGCTCGTAACTTCTTTCATTCTGTGTACAGCAAATTCGATTGCTGGGCGAGTTGAGTCTTGCGTAGTGCCGGATGCAAGTAGTTGCTCCATGCGTGGAAGCACTGAGGCGAGTGCATCTGCCTTATTCTCGATCCATTCACTTTGACCATAGGGATCGGTGGCGAGTACGCGCATGTCAAAACCAAGCTCATCTGGATTGATGCCAAGGGCGGTTTCGCCATCGCGTAATTGAATGATGTCGACTTCATGCACTGACCCATCTTCAGGGAGTCTTACTTTCCATAGACTGTTTCCATTTTTTGCCGACAGCTCTTGGACGCTGGTCTCTCCTGCTCGCAGCTCCTGCGGCTTGACGGGAATCTCAACTACCGGCAGGTGATGCTCGTCTGCAAAGGCTCGAAGTTCGGCAGCCTGTCCAGGTCGTCCGAGCTCGCTACCATCTTCGCCGTAACGGATATATACGCCGGCTACATTACCGGCAGCAATATTGATTTGGTTATACCCACGTGGATCGGTGGCGGATAGCAATCCGGCTGCATCTGGTTCAACGGCCTGCGGCTCTAGGTCGCTGGAGCCAATGTCATAGGCTTGAGCAGCGATAATATCATTACCATCTGTCGGCGGTTCGAGAATAAAGCCATTCTCACCGGCAAAAGTCCAGTTGTGGTCTTGATCTATCAGGCTGGCATTGACTGGGCGATCTGTAGCCCGAAATCCATCTCCATCTCCTCGGAGCCAATCACCTGTCTCGGTAGCGCTGCCCTGAAGAGCTGCCGTCACGAGAAAACGGTACGGTTCTCCTGGCGCAAGGCGTTCGCTCTTTGGGGGAGTAAGGCCCTCTACAACCTCTAACCTATATTTGGAGTCATTACTCTCAATCTTCTTTTGATTAGAATCGTCTGCCATCGCTTGTAGCTCCTGACTAAGGTTGGATTGAGGTGTATCGATCCCTGATGGTAGCTCACCTCTTGATAAGCTATCTTCATGAGAGTTTATTTCTGTATGCATATTACAATGCTAGCATACCAATCTGTTAGTACTACATATAGTTGTAAAAAAGAAAAACCCCGCCGTATGAACGGCGGGGTCTCCAGATCGGCAAGCAGGTCTCAGCTGTTGAGCACCCTAGATGTTCGGAACGAAGTACGCCCAGAAGATCCAGGCCATTGATCCGGCCACTGCCGCGAAGGCGAGGTTGAGGAGGATGGTGATGGGGAGGCGGCTGAGAAGGTGGTAGTGAGTGGTGGAGGAGTAAGCAGGACCAGTGGTCACTGCCAGGGTCCACCCACTCTGGGGATCCTTGTAGAAGTGCCTCTTGTGCATAGCGCTCCTTTCAGGAGGGTATGATCTGGAATCACTCAGAGGTTGAGTGGTAGCTACATTATAACATAAAATAGCTAATATTGCAAGTAGTACTTACCAGTTATGACTTGTAGAGTGCCGCAAGCTCAGACTTCAGCCGGCCTTGTTCCTTTTCCAGAGCTCCGATTCGTTTCTTGAGCTCAAATACATCCTGCATAGTAGCGGTCGTATCTTCATGGTCGCGACGATCAACTGCCTTGAGGTGGGTGGAGAGAACGAAGAGCTCATGCTCAACAGCTGACATGCGCTGCTGGAACATGGCCACATCTTCGCGAAGGTTGAGGACCTCTATCTTCAGCTCAGCTACATCTGCCTTTAGCTCAGCTATGTCAGCTCGAATCTCATTTAGCTGTGTTTCCACTACAGTCGAGTAGGCTTGCATAGCTACCATGATTTCGTCAAAACGCGGATTAACACTCGTCTCGATTACGTCTGTGACGAGTGTGCTGATCTGCCTAAGGTCATCTTGTGTGAGTGTCATAGTCATCCCCCTAATTATAGCTCTCACTATACCGTACGTAGTACGAACATGGATAAGTTTGGAGTCTCATAGCCTCCTTATCCACAAGTTTTTTCGATACAATAGAGCTAATGAATACGAAGGGTGAGTTTTAGTGTACTTACGGCGATTAGAGATAGCCGGCTTTAAGTCGTTTGGTTCGCGTGTGAAGCTCGACTTTCGGCCGGGTATCTCGGCGATTGTGGGGCCAAATGGGTCAGGTAAGAGTAATGTTGCTGAAGCAATCCGCTGGGTAATGGGCGAACAAAATGTACGCAGTTTGCGACTTGGGAAGACGGAAGATCTGATCTACTCGGGCAGTGATTCTGGCAAGGCTCAGTCGAGCATGGCCGAAGTCATCATGACTTTGGAACAAGATGGTTCGAATCCGAAGGCCAAGAAAAAGCTCGACTTTAGTGAGCTCGTCATCAGTCGTCGGTTGTATCGGTCGGGTGAGTCGGAATATCGCTTGGCCGGCAAACCTGTCCGAGTGAAGGATTTGCAGAAGATCCTGGCTCAAGTTGGGTTTGGGGCATCGAGCTATGCGGTCATTGGTCAGGGCATGATTGATACACTGCTCATTGCGAGTCCATCGGAGCGCAAGCTGCTCTTTGAGGAGGCCAGCGGAATCCGCGCCTTTGAGATCGAGCGCAGCAATACCCTTCGCAAGCTTCAGGCGGCTCGCGAACAGTCGTTGATGCTTGAACGGGAAGTGGCTGTGCTGGCGCCTGAGGAGGCTGCTATGGGGCGACAAGTGGAGCAGTTGAACCGACTGCGCACTGTCGCTGAGCAGCTCGAGAAGCTCCGCCAAGCTTGGCTGATTCAGGAGAATCAACGATTGATTGAAGTTGAGTCCAGCCTCAAACGAGATGAGAAAGCAATCAAGGCGCAATTGGTTGAGCTCAAGGCCTCGCTTAAGTCACTTGAGCAGTCGGCTCAACAGGAAGTTGCCTCGGGAGATGCAGCTCGGCGTAAGCAAGCCACTGCAATTCATAAGCTAGAAGAGCTTGATGCCCAACGGACTGAGCTTGCCGAGAAAATCGCCAATGCGCAGGCCCAGCGGGACTTTGATGTCGAGCAGGCAGCCGCGAGCGAAGGCCCAAAGAATGTCCGCAAGGTGATTGCTCAAACCGAATCGCGACTCAAGCAGCTCCGGGCCCACCTAGCCGAACTTACTGCAAAAAATACCAAGCTTGAAGTAAAAATTGCTGACTGCAATACCAAAATTGATGTACTCAATAGTGAACTCACCAAGTATCGTCACCAGTTGAATGCAAACCAACGCGATGAGCATCTTATCCAGGCGCTTGGCCTTGCGCGCCTACTCAGCGATCATCTCCAAGGTAAGAAACGAATCGACAACAAGGATATCCGAATCGTTGTGCACAAGCTCATCCGGATGGTAAAGCTCGCCCATGAAGAGGATATGACGAGTCTACCAAGTGCGATCGCCAAACTTCAGCAGAAGATCGCCCGTGAACTTGGCCGCCGAGAGGATATTGTTGAGAAGCAGACCATTGAGATTATTAAGATGCGATCAATTGAATTGGACATCAACGCGCTCGAAAAAGATCTTGACCAACAAACTGCTCGATTGGACACGATGGAAGATAAACTCCCATCAGCCCAAGAGGTGAGCCAACAGCGAGTTGATCTCGACTCGCTGCTTAAACAGCGTGAAGCTCTAGACCGGGAAAGTCGTACGCAGCGCGAAGTCTTGGCGACCTTTACATCGGATCAAGCTACTGCTATTCAGGTCGAGTTGGCGCACAAGATTGAGCAAGCCCGCAACCAAGTTGCTCTGGCTGAATCTCGATCGGAGGGCGTAAAGGCTGACCAAGAGAGTCTCAAGACTGAGCTATCCGACCTCAAGCAGCAAGCCAAAACCTGGAAGCTCTCTCTCGAAGCCAAGCCGGCTCTCATAGATCGCGTGACACGCGATGATCTCAACCAGTTAGAAGCAGAACTCAATGTACTCGGCGAGCTGGATACGTCAATTATTGAAGCCCACAAAGAAGTGACCGACAAAGTCGCGTATCTGCGTTCTCAGTCACTTGATCTCGAACGAGCTGCGACAGACCTGGAGGAAGTACTATCTGAGCTGGAGCGGCGCATCAAGAAAGACTTTGAGTCAAACTTTGCCAAGATTAACGCTGGCTTCGGTGCACATTTCTCGCGTCTGTTTGGCGGCGGTACAGCCGCCCTGAAGCTCATTCCGGCCGCAGACGGTACGTATGGCATTGAGATTACTGCAAAGCCACCTGGCAAGCGTGTGGAGCTCCTGGCCTCCTTGTCTGGTGGAGAGAAGGCCATGGCAGCGATAGCCTTGCTGGCTGCTATTCTTGAGGTAAACCCGAGCCCATTCATTGTGCTCGATGAGGTGGACGCAGCTCTCGATGACGCCAACTCGACTGCTTTCACAAATGTCTTGCGGCTCCTCGGTAAACACTCCCAACTCCTCGTGATCACCCACAATCACGAGACGATGGTTCAGGCTGATGAGCTGTTTGGCATCACCTCAAGCGCCAAAATGAGCTCGGCTGTCATAGCGGTGGATTTGCGTGAAGCAGAAGCTCTTGTAAGCTAGATTCCTCATATCTGGAGCTCCTGATTGACAAAATGGGTCATATGTAGCTAGAATAGGGAGTCTACCTGACTTCTCTAGTCAGTTTTTTATAACTCTCTAACAACTGTAAGGAATCACATACTTTTATGCTCGTTATCCGACTTGCCCGCGTAGGGCGCAAAAAATATCCGACATACCGAGTCGTGGCTGCTGAAAAGAGCAATGCTGCTACCGGTAAGTTCATCGAGATACTCGGCCGCTACAACCCACACACCAAGGACCTCGCTCTTGATAAAGAGGGAATTGCCAAGCGTGTTTCTCAGGGTGCTCAGCCATCAAATACTGTTCTCAAGCTGATGGTGCGAGAAGGCATGGAGCTGCCAAAGTGGGCCAAGATTGCTCAGAAGACAAGCCCATCGAAGAATCCCGTAGAGGAGACTCCAGAAGAAGCTGCTGCTGAGGCAGAAGCTGAAGTCGCTGCCGATGAGGCTGCTGCTCCAGAAGCTCCCACTGAAGACGCTGCTCCCGTTCAGGAGGAGGCTCCAGTTGAAGCTGCAACTGACCCTGATGTAAAGGCCGAAGCGAGCAATGATGCTCAAGAGGCTGCTGCTGATGGTGCCGAAGCTGTCACACTCGAGAAGGCCAAGGGCGAGCCAAAAGCTTAGTTCTCACATTCTTGCCACAAAAGAGCGCCCTCTGGCGCTCTTTTGTTTTGCATATACTGCATAACACAGTAAAATAGAGCAAAAGCGGATTCCCCAATGTCTTAAAACCCCGCTTAGAGGAGGAGTACCATGGCCGAACTAGATCAGCAATTTATCGAGTACGTCGTAAAAAATCTCGTTGATCATCCAGATGATGTGAAGCTAGAGCGAAGTATTGATGATCGAGGCGTATTGCTCGAACTCACCGTAAATGAAGAGGATATGGGGCGTATTATCGGTAAGGCTGGCTCGACCGCCAAGGCTATCCGTACGCTCTTGCGAGTGGTGGGGGCCAAGACTGATGAGCGGCTCAATCTTAAGATTGTCGATGTCGGTGGAGACGGTGAAGGAGGCGACGTCGTAGAGGACGCAGCCGCCACTGAGCAGGAGCGCGTAGCTGATGCGCAAACCGTCGATCCTCCAGCTCAGGAGGCCAGCCTAGATGAGTTTGGTGCTACCGAGGAAGATCTCGCGCCAAGCGAAGCAAATGATGATACTCCAGCTCCAAAGGCCAAGTCGAGCGAAGACGCTGAAGTTTCTGACGCAGACCTGTAAAAAAGTACTTGCACGGCTGTATCCTTGTGGTATAGTTAGCTTGTAGACAAAAATACAACGTCGTAAGACAGAAATCATTTGCAGCAAATAAAAAACACTAGGCCCTGTGGGACCTAGTGTTTTTTATTTAGGGCGCGGCTCACTTGTAGCGCACTGGACTGCGTTTGAGAGCTCTCGTAAATCCTCACCGTATGTCCGTATACGCCTCCGGTTTACGAAACCTCCCAAGCCTTGCCCAGTATCACTACAAGATGAGCCGGTACTTTTTGGTGATGGTCGGTTTTCTACCCGTGTATATATCAATATATTATGGTATAATAGTCAACAATATGAAGATAGATATCATCACACTCTTTCCTGGGATATTCGAACACATCCTCGATCACTCCATGCTTCATAAGGCTATGGATGTGGGCGCGGTGGAGTTTCGCTATATCAACTTGCGTGAGTTTGGCATCGGCCCACGTCAACAGGTTGATGACACCCCTTATGGTGGTGGTGCTGGCATGCTCCTCAAGCCTGAGCCAATCTTTGCAGCTGTCGAAAAGGCTAAAGAAGATAACCCGGATGCCAAAGTCCTCCTGACGACCCCGCGCGGCAAGACATATAATCAGATAGTCGCCAAGCAACTCTCCCGTGAGAAGGGCCTCATCATTATCTGTGGTCACTATGAGGGCTTCGACGAACGCATTATGACCCTTGTGGACCAAGAAGTATCGATGGGAGACTTCGTGCTGACTGGCGGTGAGTTGCCGGCCATGATGATTGCTGATAGCGTCGTACGACTCCTCCCTGGCGTACTCGGTGACGAGCGCTCGCATGAAGACGAGAGCTTCTCGCAAGGTCTCCTCGAGCACGCACACTATACTCGTCCGCAGGAATTTCGCGGCATGACCGTGCCAGAAGAACTCCTCGGCGGGAACCATGCCAAGATCAAAGAATGGCGACGCGGATCATCACTCGAGAAGACAGCCGAAAACCGCCCCGACCTTACAGACTTTTAGATAATCTTTATTCAAGTAAGCATAAGAGCTCGAGCGTCTCGAAAAGTCTGGTGGCGTCTATGCTGCCATGCGAGCTCTGGAAAAAATCTAGAGCCATCGTACATTTCCGCCCCTACGTCCACTGCGACGTAGGGGCTTTTCTATGTGATTTTTGCTAAACTGTGTGGATGTCAATCGCCCCCTTTGCATACGAGCTCCCACAAGATCGCATTGCCTTCCATCCACCCGCCGAGCGAGGTGGGTCGAGGCTGTTGCGTGTCGACCGCACGACAGGCGAGCTCGATGATAGGCGATACGCTGATCTGTCGGAATTGCTGCGTCCAGATGACCTCGTGATCATCAATAATACTCGTGTGATTAAGGCGCGGTTACTTGCAACGACAGCTAGCGGTCAGCAACGGGAGCTGTTCCTGAGCGAGAAACACACGACACCACTGCTCTCGATGAATGCTCGAGTTATATATAGGGGTAAGTTACGAGTGGGTGATATCTTGACGATCGGGGATGAGAACATTGAGGTGCTGCAGGTGTTTGAAGGCGGTCAGGCACTCATTCGGGCGACCATTCCACCGCAAGTCATTGCAGAGCGGTACGGCCATGTACCCCTCCCGCCCTATATCAAGCGCGACGACGAGCCGGAAGACCGAGAGCGATACCAAGCAGTGTTCGCTCGCAAGGATGGTTCGGTGGCTGCGCCAACTGCTTCACTTAATCTGACTGATGAGTTGATTGCCGCAATGAAATCGAAGGGTATTACATTTGAGTCGCTGACCCTCCATGTTGGTCGAGGAACATTCTTGCCCATTCGCACAGACACCGTATCTGAGCATGTTATGCATGAAGAATACTACTCAATTCCACAGCGTACAGTTCGCGCGATCCGTCAAGCCAAGGCGGAGGGGAGACGAGTCGTCGCAATTGGCACAACCGTTACTCGCGCGCTCGAACACGCCCGGGAGGCATTGCTCGACGAGGCGTCACTAGATCTCGATACCGGCCGTCACCATTCACGAGCAAGCAGTGACCGTATTCGTGGTGAGGCTGACATTTTTATTACGCCGGGGTATGAGTTTGCGATTGTGGATGTATTGCTGACAAACTTTCATGCACCAGATTCAACCGTGCTACAGCTGGCCGCCGCTTTTGCTGGAACCGATCACTTAGCGGGGGCTTATCGACACGCACTAGCCGGAGACTATCAGTTCTTGAGCTATGGCGATTCGATGTTGATCGACTAATTACGAATATCGCGTCGTTTGAACGTGATGCAAGCGAGTGCTAAGAATGTGAGTATCACTCCAACAAAGACGAGAGTATCGCTACCGTTTGGTCCATGCCGCATTACTTGTAGGCTGGGGAAATAATGAAAGAGTGAGATTTGTTCAATCGTCTTAAGTTCATCAATGCTGCTGACGAGTGAGCTAAGTAGATATGACTGAAAGACGATATATGAGCTTACCCCAATAGCCAAGGATCGAAGTCCGGTGGCGGC
Organism: uncultured Candidatus Saccharibacteria bacterium; assembly: GCA_937996675.1. Classification (GTDB taxonomy): domain Bacteria; phylum Patescibacteriota; class Saccharimonadia; order CAILAD01; genus CALKUN01. Next base: position 18,896 of record CALKUN010000122.1, on the reverse strand, counting down.
ACCGATGAAGAATACGAATGAGCCGATCGACAACGACAAGAGTAAGCAGCCCAACAATGTCTGTACGAGACGCAGGATGGAAAGACTCTCATGTATGCCAATGAGTGTGAGTATTATGCCGATGCCTATGGCGATATGGATGATCGCAAGGATGGTCGTTGCTGCTAAAAATTTTTCGATCAGCAAACGAGTACGGGAAATCGGAAGGGTGAGTTGACTCGCCAACGTACCTCGATCTTCCTCGGTGGCGGTGAGGCCGGTGAAGAGCGTGATAGCCAAGATGATGGTCATTATGGGGAGGCGTAGACCGAAGAGTTGTTCGCCGACGTAACCTTGGATGCTATTAAAGCTGAGGGAGTCGCCAGCCAGTTTGGCAAATTGTACTGGCAGTTGAGCAAAAGTCTCAGCCAAGTTGCTATTTTTGAGCGTCGGGAAGAAGAGGAGCGTGAAGCTGACCATAGCCACCACCCCAATTACCCACCAGAAAGTCATCCAGCGCTTTTGGTAGAGTGTCTTGAGATAGATTGAGCGGATCATACGGCGGCTTTCTCGGTAGGCTTGTTATAGTACTGCATGAAGATCTCTTCGAGCTCTGGCTCTTGGATGAGGCACTGGTCTGGCTTGAGCGTAGCTAGGGCCTTCAGGAGGACTTGGACTTCGCCGCGATAGGTAGCCCGGAGTGAGTCGCCCGATTGGTCATCGAGCTTGAGATCGGCGATCTTAGTGAGCTTTGTGTAGGCAGTCTTTGCGAGAGAGTCTGAGGTGAAGCGGAGGTGTATCTGGAGCGGACTTTCGCGCAGAAGCGTGTGGATGTTCTGTTCTCCCAGGATTTTGCCATCAGCGATGAAAACCACTCGATCGGCTGAGTGCTGTATTTCGCTCAGGATATGCGATGAGATAAGTGCGCCACCTCCAGCGCTGGTATGCTCTCGGATGAGATCGAGGAATACATTCTGCATCAGCGGATCAAAGCCGCTGGTGGGTTCGTCCATGATAAGCAGCTTCGGTTGGTGCATCACGGCAGCGATCAGACCGATCTTCTGTTTGTTGCCTCGCGAGAGGGTGCGGATACGATGGTGAAGATTGGCATCGAGCTTGTGGCACAGGCTTTTGATACGATCCTCATGGCCACCACCACGCAGATGATTTACAAAGATGAGATATTGCGCACCAGTCAGACCCTCTTCGTAGGTCATGTCGCTCGCAAGGTAGCCAATTGCCTCATGCCGGTGAGCAGCTGGACTATTGCCGATACCGAAGAGCTCGAGAGACCCGGAGGTCGGGTAGATCTCTTGCATGATCATACGGATAGTGGTGGATTTGCCAGCACCATTGGGTCCGAGAAAGCCGACAACTTCGCCAGCATCTACGGAGAAGCTGGCCTGTGACACAGCATGGGTATGGCCAAAAGTCTTGGTGATGCTATCGAGCTTGAGAAGGGTGGTTTTTTGCGAGGCCATTACTCTGAGTATACTCCTGAGGAACTCCTATTGCATTCCGCAGAATATAAAGAAGCATCGGATGGTAGTACTCACAGGCACGGACGCGGCCGATGAGTTCTGAGCCTTGTCATACGCGATTACTTGGTAGGTATACGGCGTATCGGGCTGGATTGAGTAGTCGGCATATGATGATGTTGATAGCTGGCTGATGACAGCGTTATTACGGATTATTCGATATTGCACTGTTGTATCAACGTTGTCTCGTGATACTTGCCACGTAGTTCGAAGATTGTAGCTTCCCCGAAAGAAGTCATAGCTAAATGTGAGAGATAACCCGGTCGGAGTTGTTGGGGGTGTCTTATCCGGTGTAGGCGAAGAGGTAGGGGCAGGTGTTGCGGGAAGCGGCGTAGGGGTTGGCGTCTTTGTGTTGACCGGTGTGGAGGTTGGGGTGACAGAAGGTGTAGGTGCTTTGGTCGGAGTGGGGCTAGGTGTTGGAGTCATCGAAGGCGTTGTAAGAGGGGTGGTCGTGGTGCTTGTGTCTCCCAGAGCCCTGGCTTGAAGGTCTAATGCTTCGTTCAGGCCCACCCAAATAGGATTACCTTTTGGTACGAGGTCTTGTGATCCTTCCCAATAAAAGTACCCACCAATATAGCCTGGAATAGATATTTTGAGACCATAATATTCTTTTATGAGGCGGACTTTCTCTATGTCGCTCATCTTGGTATTGCCTGGGCCTTCGAATGCAGGCGTATCGTTTTGATAGCCGACTTCTCCAAACCCAAGCTTGGCGCTCGGAAACACACTACGCATGTTCTGGAATACTGTCGTCCACTGGGAGGTTGTGAGGTGCTCGAAGTCATCCCAGGTATGAGGGCTGCCGTTGACCTGTTGGTTATAGCTCTTGCACGATGATCCATAATAGCTCACAAGTGCATAGGAGACGCCACTCTTCACTCGTTCGGGAATGTATTGCTTGTTCCATTTGATCATCTCATATGATGGATCAACGCAGCTCGGAGGATCGAACCATGTAGTGAGGGCGGTGGGCTTATTCTTTGCTCGGACTGCATCGTATGCATAACCGACATTACGAGATCGAAGATTATTGTCACCAAGCCAGCTTCCATTTATTTCGTTTCCGATCTCCCAAATATCAACATACTGATCGAGCTGACCCACATAATCATTTACTCGCTTTTGATAGACCGGTTCAGACATATCTTGCATGGCCTCGGAGTCTAGTATTTCACCCATGATGGTCGCGTAGGGTTTGAGTTTTTGAAGATACGCTATATAGGTAGAGGGATTACTATCTTCAGCCTGAAAGACTATACGTACTGTCGGTTTCCAGCTGAGATTTTTTATTGACTCAACTATCTTATCGATCTGTTGAGGGTTTTCTATAGTGATGCCATAGAGGTTTCCCCTCGCGGATACCTGTTGCGGCGTGGCGGCACGCGATGTAAGGATAATGAATCCTGTTAGTATGACGAGCAAGATAAAGATTGCACCAGTTAAGGCATGATTCTTTGACAGTGCCCTGCTGGTCAGGGGGCTGGATCGCTTCTTTTTTGTTGCCATGGAGTATATCCGTTTTTATTTTTGCGAGGTTTGCGAGGAGTATAGCATAAGCATAATAATTTTGTCCAAATTCTCAGAATGTATAGTAATAGTAAGTTTGTTGGCGTGCCCCCTTATTGAAGATTAGGTCATACAAAGGTATAATTGCCAAGTTACTCTTGATAGAAAAAGAGCAACAGCCAGTAGAAATTTGTAGCCGGACGTGGCCAAGTTGGTGTCTCAGCTGGCTTCAGCCAGATGAGATTCATAATCTTCGCCTTACACTTGTAGGGCAAGGAATAACTCGCAATAATATAAAAACCATTCATCATTGAATACTAATCGGACGTGGCCAAGTTGGTAAGGCGCCTGCTTCTGGCGCAGGAGATCGTAGGTTCGAGTCCTACCGTCCGAGCCAGAGAAATATCTCGATACATTTATGTATCGAGATATTTCTTTAGTTTGAGCTGGCAGGGCTCGAAACCCAAGGTTCAATAATGGAGCCCCGCAGACAAAAGGAAGCACGCTTCTTTTTGTCGAGGAGTGAACATTCTCCCGTTCATTTATGAACGAGAAGTCCTACCGTCCGAGCCAAATAGGACTTATATAATTAAGGCCGGTTTCCATGACCGGTATTTGTTTTGTGTTTTTGCTCTTGGAGTTCGGTTTGTCTGTTTTTTGGCGACAAACATACCGTACGATCGACGCCGTATAAGGGGCACATGTTTCAATATAGGTAATCTTATCTTGCTTATGCTACTATTAAATCAATAGTAATTGAGGTGTGAATGCGTTGAGTAATTTGGCGGTTTGTGGTAGTTGTATTCCTTATACTGGTTGTTTCAGTACAGGGAATATTCTCATCACCTCGTAGAGCGGAAGCTGCACAAGTCGGCCCGGCAGGTCAGGTAACGTTGAATCCTGGAGGAGGTGTGCTTGCGAATGGGTCAGATGGAGTAAGATTTACCATCAACTCTCTTGGGGCCAGTGGCAACCCGAACTATGCCTATGCCGGTGCTGATGCGGTGGTGCATCGCAATACGTACCAGTACTGCTGTGGCGCCGGTGCGCCGATGTTGAATGTCGGCGGGACTCATTTTGGGCAGGCAGGACCAGCTTCGAGTGGAAGTTCGGCCTGGAACTCAATCGAGGTATTGAGTACGTCGGGGGCGACTTCAGAAGGTACCCGCACGAGCAATGTTGGAAATTCGGCAGCGGTACTCCGCTACACCGCCATTACTGGTGGACGCACTTATACGATCACACGCTCCGTAAGCTATATCTTCCCAAACGACTACGTTACCGATAGCTATAGTTTTGCTATTCCAGATGGGAATACGGCTGCAGTTAAGTTTTACTTGGGCGGCGATACAGCGCCTGGTTCGTCCGACTCGGGCTACGGCATAATGCTTACTGACCCAGTCCGCTCAGTGATATCTCTGAATACGTCGTCTCAGATAATGTTTGGATTGCGAGAAGTAGCCGGTTCAAAAGCGTTTGATGGTGCGACATCTCAGCAATATAGCGCCCCATATGCTACGGTCCGTTCTGGCGGGAATATTGGATATGTTGTTACTGGTTCAAATCATGATGCCGGACTAATGATGCAGTGGAACTTGGGATCCACCCCCGGCACTCAGACTGCAACTCTCCAGCAATTTGCCACCAAGCAAGGTACCAATCTTAACGCAGTCTTGTCTGCCGCCACGACAGATATCGATGTGCCGGTGTTTCTTAATATTTCGATTGCCAATACTGTACTCTCAACTGTTGGCTCACTCGGGTATAGTCTGGCACTACCCAGCGGGCTCGTGGTCGGAGCTGCGACGCCAACGAATAGCTGTGGTGGTAGTCTGACATCTAGCCCCGGCGGTGGTACGGCTGTACTATCTGGGGCATCAGTAGCTTCTGGATCAAACTGCGTTGTGTCACTACCTGTTGTCACTTCAGTCGCTGGCACATACGCAGTCTCGTCGGCTAATTTCTCTAGTCTACAGGGATCGGTGAGTAATAATGTTGGTGCATCAAGTCTTACGGTGCTCAATCCCGAGCTCGGTGCCGACCTCAATGACGACGGTGTCGATGATGCACAGCAAGCGAATCTCTACAGCTACACGAGCCCTGTGACAAATAAGACGGTGGTTCTAGAGGTGTCGAATGCCTGCACCGTCAATTCAGCTACCTCGATTGATCAGGATTCGGCGAGCGTACAAGACGATGGCTTTGAGTATGTGAATGGCCTAATTGATTTCACTCTTGCGTGCGGTACGCCCGGCTACACGGCGACGATCAAGCGATATTATTACAATGTGCCTGACGCTAACCTTGCCGTTAGAAAGTACAACCCGAATACCGAGGAGTACACGACTATCAGCGGCGCGACTACGCAAGAAATAGATATTAATGGGAATGAAGTAACGCTCGTCACGTATACCGTAACTGACGGGGGTGCCCTGGATACTGATGGCGCTCTGAACGGGAATATTAGCGATCCTGCCGGGTTGGCGACAGCAGCAGGTGCTCCATCCAATGGTGGGGGAGGTGGAGGCAATACGAGCTCTCCGAGCCAGCCGGGTACCGGAGGCGCAGCTGCTGCAATGAGCCAGTCCACTAACCTGGCAGGTACTGGAGAGCCTTGGGTGCTTTACATGTTGTTGGCCTCCATGATGCTCATCGGTGGTGTGCTGCTCGCAGCCCAGCGGTACCGTTAGCTTCCGAATATTAGTCCGAGCTAGAGAATGATGAAGCCTCTAGCAAAGAAGAACTTTGCTAGAGGCAAAAGATGACATGCGTTACTTAATCGCCACCCGCAACTGCAGCTCCAATGGCCACGAGAAAGAGGGCCACACAGGCGATGTAGATCGTCGCGATGATGATCAGGAAGCCGATGATGAGGAATGCGACGAAGCCGCCGATAAGGACGGTCAGCACTAAGGCAAGCGGCCCATCGACGAAGCGCGGTGCATCAAAGCGCTCTTCGACTGACGTCCCAACTTTGAACGAGGCGTACGACATGAGAAGGGGTGCTCCTAGGCCAATGATGGCCCATGGGATCTTCTCTTGCCCCGACAGTTTGCCCTGGGGCAGGTAGCCATTGGCGTTCAGCCAGGTCGCGCCGTAGTAGTACACCACAAAAAGGACGAAAAAAGTCACTACACCGGCGAGTAGGCCGAGACCTGCGGAACCGGCTTGGTTTCTAGCCTGACACGGACGCTTCATGATTCTCCTCTGGTTGTCGGGGATAGTAGGTTCGAGCTTGGCGGGCATATTATGTCATGACTTTACAGAAAGTGCAATATAAACGAGTCTGTAGTGGCGAGCATAATTGCGAATCGGGGTCTGCAAACTCCGGGGGTTACTGGGGGGTAAACGAAAAGACCCACGAAAGGACTCGTGAGTCTTTTCGTGGGCTGTGTGTCCAGGTCGCGCTTAGAGCTCGAGCACCCGGCTGAGCCAAAAGCTCACCGAATAGCTGACAAGCGTGATCATGCCACCGAGCACGATGAAGCTGGTTGGGCCACCACCGTAGGAGATGAATGCGAGGACGCCAGTCACAACAGCCATCACGAGTGCGCCCAGGAACCATGCCCAGACGTAGTCCGGGGTCTTGGCCCCATCCTGGTTCTCTGAGCTGGGGTGGCTCTCTTCGCGGATGGATGCTCCCCAGCCCAGAGCGCCACCAATGATGGACAGACCGATGAAGACGACCTTGAGCAGTGTGCTCGTCCCGATCGTCGCAGCCGTTCCGACCTGTGTCGTGGGCGTGGTGAAGGTTGTGGCTGAGATGAGCCAGAGGGACATGATCACTCCGGTGAAGATGCCGACGATCGTGCTGATCATGAGGTAGGCGAGAGTGCCGATGACCTCGATGACATCGCTGAACCACTTCGCGAGTCGCGAAGAGGGCTCAGTGTGTGTGCTGAAACGGGTTGGGTAAGGACTCATGGCGCCTCCTAGGCGATGTTGGGTGCTGGACTAACAATAACATATTTGAGATGTAAAGTCAATATGTAGCTATTCCTCAACTGATATGATGTACGCCAGGATCCCCAAGACACAAATATATAAAAAGAACGAAGCCACCAAATACATATCTGGTGGCTTCGGTGTTATCGCGATGATGCGATTGTTATGAGAGGCCGATGCCCACAGTGCCGGGTGGGCTGCGCTCCTGGTCGCTTCGAGTAATACTCCTTGGTGAGTATGGCGTTGAGGAGGCTCGTCTTACGGCATCCTAGCCTGATTGCGCTTCGTTGATCCACGAGCTGCAGATCTTCGCCGATACTGTAGCCGAGGAAGCTGACCTGGGGGTCGGTGTTGACCGAGGTCCCCAACGCAGACGCGCCGAGTGTGCGCAGTCTGATGAGATGCTGTGCATACTCGCCGTCCAATGTCGCGACAGCATGGGCGCTGAGGAGCTGCATCTGAGGAGGAATGCCGAGTGCGTAGCACAGTTCTTGCTCGGCCTGTGCGCCGAGCGACATCTCGCCGTCGAGGATGAATATCACCGCCTGAATGTTGTTGGGGTGCAGCTTCTTGGCCGTGCTATTTGCAAGGTCACGCATCGCAGCCTTATAGTCGGACACGAGCCTGTCGTACTGGCGCTTGGCCGGGTCGGAGTCTGAGCTCACTCGAGAATTGATTTTTTCTTGCACAATCCGCTCGATGCAGGCAGCTTCGTGCGGACGCAGTCCCGCGATGACATGGAACCAAAAAAGCAAGAAGTCCATTTGATCCCAACCGTTTACTTTGCCGAGCTCTGACGGCACGATGATGTCGGCCAGATCCAGCTCGGGTATGTCTCGGATGAGAGCAAGTGCGGCCAATTGCCCGAAGACACTATTCCGGCCGATGACTTCGCCCATCGGTAGATCGGGATCACGACGGTAGCCGCCCGACGTAATAGCCATGCTGAGATATACGACTGGGTCCAAGCCATGAGTGATGAGAAAGAGGTCGAACATCTCATACGCTTCACGGGGAGCCAGCGTTCGGGCCTGGGCAACTGTTTCGATCTGACGAAAGATCTCCACGTAAGGGGACGTGGTACGTCGTAGGTGCAGTTCTACTTGAGGCATGTGAGGTTCTCCTCGGTTGAGAGGTATGTATATAATAGTATCCTCTGAAAATGCTTGGTGCCAAGCTAAGGGGTGGCTAGAGGTAATAATGCTACGGGCACACCCCGGCATATGCTGGGTCTTTGACGTATTGTTCTCAGCAAGATATCACACCATCTATGCAAATGAAAACTCATTGCGTGTGATTATTCTGAGCGAATTCGTAGGACAAGCAGGCAAGATAGCACCATGAGCGAAAGCGCGGCTAGCAGAAACTGTCGAGTATCGAGACCCGTCGCTGCGAGCAGGTTGGCAGAGGCAGGGTTGGAAGTGTTTTGAGGAGTATCAGCTGAGCTTGATTCTGATTCATATGCACCGATGTCATATGCTCGCCCTTGAGGTCTGACTACACCTCTCTGGTCATCAGTGACACCAGGAGCTATCGCACCAGCGTTGATCGCGGGTGAGTTACTTAGGAGAGGAATCAGCCAAGTAGTACCATCTTGTTCGAGCAATCCAAGCAATGCAGGGATGTTGTTCTTGTCGCTTGGGTTTGTAAAAACTGCATTGCAGCTTGTATCGTCACTGAGGTTATTGCCGAGGTTTGTAAAAGTAAAATAATAATCTCCATTGTCCTGCGCGCAGTTTTCATCAGTAGCATTGTTTGCATTGTTGGCTAAAAGTACATTTTGTAGCGTTACAGGAGATGATTGATTACTCCCATTGTAATGTCCCAGGCCAGGACCTGTGTTATTAGCTATTGTAATGTTTCTTACGGCACCGCTTACGGGGATGCTATCCTCACGTATGCCGATATAGACAGTTGTTCCACCACCTATAATAGTATTATCTGCTATCGTGCTGTTTCGGAGATCTAGGTCAAAACTCGTGGCACCATCTGTCCAGAGCCATAGAGCAGTCCACCCTTCATTTTCTACCACAGCAAGCTTATTGATATCTATGACTAAGTCGGTTGTATTGGGTGTCGAGCCATGTCCTATCTGATAGGAGAACGCAGTATTGTCATGAACATATACCTGCTCAACTGTTGTCATGTGGGCTTGAATCTCAATGCCGCCGCTATTGCTGTAGACTTCAACGTCTTGCATAGATACATCAATGCCAAAAAGTTTTAATGTGCGCTCATCGCTCGTGCTTGTCGTATTGTATATCTGTGTATTTGAAATTGTTGTAGTGCCAAAGTAATTCGCTTGTACAATTACCCCAGAGTAATCTATATCTCTAATGATAGAGTTAGTCAGTTCGAATTCTCCTAGCTCGGTCGAAGAATCATTTCCAACACTAATTGAGCTACCGTCGCCGTACATCAGGATATTATCAATACTGACTCCAATAGTATCTTCATCATTTCCTGTAATGAGAGCTGATTCAAATGTGATGTTCTTGATGTGATATGAGCTTGGAGCGATAGGGTATAACCCTACGCCGTACCCACCTGTTCCGGTAAAGGTAGTGCCATCTCTTGATTGCCCGATGAGATCAATATTCGAATTAAGTGAGAGGAGGACAGAGTTGACCGAAAGGTCATAGGAGCCATTGGGGATATTAATACTGTCATCCCCAGATCCAGCAGAACATGCATCTACGACGGCATCAGTATTGGCTGATGAGACGGCTTCAAAGAGCGAGCAGTTCCCATTAGTTGTAGTATCGACCTCGCCAGCCGTAACGTTAAGGGTTGCAGCCTCAGCCTTGCTCGATCCAAGCACTATCGAGCAAGTCATAATGATTGTGAAGATAAGACAATAATTGAAGATAGTCGCTGCGAGTTTATTGACTTGAATCATACCTGTTAAGCTTAGCAGATGATGCCACATGCCAAAAGAGGAGGTAAGATCGGCTGAACTGCTATAAATTTGTAAGGTTCGCATGTGTCGAAGCCTTATTGCTATACTTGCATTATGAATACCGAGATTGAAGCAACATTTCTAGAAGTAGATCATAGTAAGCTACGGCAGAAGCTAGAGGTGGTAGGCGCTCAGCTAGTACAAACGGAAACTGAGATGCGGCGGACGATTTATGATTACCCCGATCTGAGGCTCGACAAGATGGCGGCATGGATACGGGTACGAGATGAGGGTGGCCGTATCACGATGGGCTTTAAGCATAGGCAAGCCGAAACGCTAGAAGGCATGAAGGAGATTGAATTTGATGTGTCGAGCTACGATGATGCCAAGCAATTTATGGAGGCGATTGGCCTCACCGTAAAAGCTGAGCAAGAGTCTCGTCGAGAGACCTGGGAGCATGATGGCTGTGAAATCATGCTCGATACTTGGCCGTGGATTCCGCCGTACGTCGAAGTTGAGGGCCCAAGCGAAGTGAAGGTCCGCGCGCTTAGTGAGGAGCTAGGGTTGGATTGGGATAGGGCCGTGTTTGACAGTGCAGATGGAATTTATCAAAAGTACTATGACGTTACTCGTACCGAGATATCTACGATACCGATCAAGTTTGGCGATGTGCCAGACGAGCTCGCTGCGAAGAAGATCTAGTTTAGGCTTGGTTGATAGACAAGAGTGTCTCGAGGGGCATCTCAAGGATTGAAGCGAGACGATCAATCTGCTGAAACTTGCAGTATTTGATAGGCTCACCGGCATGGTCGTAAATACGATAATAATGATCAAAGTGGGTGGTCTCACCCTTGAAGTTCTTGGCGCTGGTGGGTTCATCGATGCGTCGGATCGTCCAGCCGTCAGGCTGTTTTTCTAGAATGGCTTTGATTTTTGCATAGTGATTAAAAGGCATGACCTCAGTATAGCAATACTCTGTGGGAGAGGGTTTTTGGTATAATGGCACCGCCTGGTTACTCGTAAAATTATAGTCAGGCAAGGTGCTTGATGCGTCATCGAGTCTCTTGTCCGGCTATAAGAACCAGTCTGCTTGCAGATGGGTTGAGTAACGGTATCTATAATAATTACGAGTAATTAAATACTCGGTCCAGACTCCGAAGCGTCTGGACCGAGGTCATACGAGATTTTCATGATGGCAAGGGTTCTGGCGCCGGAACTTCAAAGGTGCCAACGAGCCGTAGGCCCCGGAGTATGTACAGGAAGTACAAGCCAGGATCGTGATCCCCGGTGAAGCGTCGCATTGTGGCGCAACGTTGTCGGTAGTGGTGGTTGTAGTGCAGGCCTTCTCCCATGGTGAGCCACGCGAGCGGCTGGGAGTTGAGCGAGTTGCCGACCGTCTTCTTCCGAGCAGTACGGGGGTCATAGCCCGGACGCTTACCTGTGTGTCGGCTGATCCACGCCAACTGTCGCTCCAGACGGCTGTCGATCCCGGTCGGTTCGGCGCCGTGACCGATCGAGTTGATCGCAGCGTTGAGGTAGATGTAGGCCAGAATGTGAACGATGTAGGCCACGACTCCGGGAATCACTCCGAAGACGAGCATACATATACCGATGCCAATGGTGCGGCCGAGCCCTTCACGATTGAAGAGCCAACGATCCCAGCGGTCGGGCACGAATCGCTCTCCTGTGGCAGCAATGACCTGTGGGTCATTGGCTGCAATCTGGTAGAGGCGTGGGTTGATACGAAATACGTTACTGAGGCCGCCCTTGTACACGGGGCTGTGCGGATCGAGCTCAGTCTCGGTGTGTTGGTGATGGTAGGCGTGTACGCGGCACCATTCCCACCACTTGATACCGACTGACAGCCAGAGGGTGAGTCGAAACATCCAGTTCAAAAGCCGGCTCAGACTGTAGGCCTGATGCGTCATACCTCGGTGTAGACCGAGGGTTGTCGCCAGGCTGGTGACTTGGGTGAACAGAATGCCCACCGTCATCCCTGCAGCCAGGCTACAGAGTAGACCGGTGATGGTCCATTCTTGACTGCGAATATTGTGGAAGATCCACACGGAAGGCTCCATCCTTTTTGTGGGTACGTGGGCGTTATTATTCCAGATTAGCGAGCATTTGTCACCTGTATGCACTGAACTATTAATACTCAGAGCAGGCCGGAGTAGCTCCGCAAAGCTCGCAAGACTTCAATAAAAAGTAGTGCGGCCGCCCCTGGTGAGGGGCGGCCGCGGTGGGTGAGGGTCCTGACCTAGGTCAGGTGATCTGGGCCTGCACTTCGTGAAGCGCGCTGGCCGAGTCGACAACGGCGACGCCGCTGTTCTTGATGATCTGCATGTGACGAGTGAGCGTCGCAGAGGTGACGCTGTAGGCGTCGGAGCTGCTGGCGTCGACCATGTGGTAGACGATGATCACCCATCCGTTGTTGGCCTTGGCGGCCGCGAGGATGGCGATCAGCTCGGCGTCGGTCGTCGTGCTGAGCACGTTGATCGACTGGAGGTTGAAGGCATCGAAGCCCGTCTTGAAGTTCGTCGGCGATGCGCAGTTGCGCAGGCTTTCGAACAACGTCTTGGCGATGGCCACCACTCGAGCGTCGGATGCACACTCGGGCGTGACGAACTGCGTGACCGGCTTCCCCGTGAGGGTCGTCAGGTAGTTCTTGCAGTTGGTCAACTCGGAGGTGATCGTCGGCACGTCCTTGGTTGTCAGGTCCGGATGCGACACCGTGTGACACCCGATGGTGCCACCCTGGGAGGTCCAGGAGGTGATGTCTGCCGCCGTCATGTAGTCCGGGTCGTGAGGGGAACGCGTGATCTCGCCGGTGACGACGTTCTGCATCGCGTTCCAGCCGAAGCTCTTGACGATCTGCTGTCCGATGGCGGCGCTCTTGTAGCTGTCGTCGAACTGCAGGGACACGAGCGGACGGTTGAACTTCTCGGCACCGGCGGTGAGGCTGGTGTCGTCGAGCTGCATCGAGCCGTTGGAGAAGATCGAGTGGTAGATGGCCACCTTCACGGCATTCGCCGGGATGGTGATCACTGCCGTCGTCTTCGTCCACGTGCTGGTCGCAGCCGGCTGGGCGAGTCCTCCGTAGGTCGGGGTGCCGGTGGCGTCGATGTAGGCCACGTCGAGTGACGTGGTCGTGGTCGACTTGTACCAGTCCGTGTACGTGTACGTCCCGCCGGGGGTGACGCTGATGGGCATGAAGGCCCACTTGGCGTCACCGTCCGTGTAGCCGGAGACCGTGACGTTGGCCGCACGACCACCGGACCTTGCGTCCGAGGTGGCGGTGAGGGTTCGTGTCGACGTGCCCCATGAGCCGTCCGACCAGCTCGTGATCAGGTTGCCGCTGCCGAGCTGGAAGCCCGGGTTGGGGATCAGGTTGGTCGCCGGCGGCGTGGGGATCGTCGTCGTGGTCGTCGTGGCGGGCACCGTGGTGGTGCTCGTCGTGGTCGTGGGAGCGATGGTCGTACTCGTCGTGGTGACGGGTGCGGCGGTGCTCGTGGTGACCGGGACGGTCGAGGTGACGGTGGTGGATGTGGTGTCGTCCGGAACGGTGCCGGGGTTCGGCGGGCAGGCGGTTGCGACCATGGTCACGATGCCTGCGGCGACGAACAGCTTGGCTGTCCGGAATCGAAGATTGTTCTTCATTTGATTGAGGTGCTTTCTGTCGTGGGTGGAAACGATTGATTATATTAACATAAAACAGAGTAAAAAGCAAGAGTTTTGAGGTGGTAATTCATAAGAGGTATGAATTTAAAAAGGTATCAAATTCTCTTGGATCAAGACCTCCTATATGCTGGATGGTTTCCTCAAGGCTCTTCGTACTATGGTGTTGCAACAGCGGCAAAAGCCTGTGCAGCCATATATCCAGCAACGATGACGAGTAAGCCGATCAATCCAGCGAGAAAAGAGTTGTAATGGCGACGATCAATGTTGAGAGGCAATTTGAATGATGATTTGCGTTGAGATCGTTTTGGCGTAGCCATACTTATATCCTTATTGGTTGATGGTTACCTGCGCACGGAGCAGTAATGCCCATATTCTAACATAAGCAGGATCAAGTATTTAGATTGTAGCTGCGACGAATCCGACTGCAAGGCCAATGGCTATTGAAGCAAGGAGGATCTTGATGGCTTTGGTACGGTCTTGGTTGCGAAACTCAGCCTGCTGGATAGTATCAGTTTTGCCAGCTTCCTTGTCTAGATTGAAGACGCCTTGGATTCCAAAGGCAGCACAAAAGTGAAGAGAGGCTTGAATGTATCCAACGGCACCGATTGCAGCAGGGATGCTCACGACGAAACGGAGCCAGTGCGGAGCTTGAAGATAGACTAGGCCTGCCCAGAGGATAACGGTGGTAATGAGGCCGACCATTCCGACACGATTACGCTGGGTGATCTCAGCTCGGCCAATATTGCAGACTCCGGGAACGTACTTTGGGATAGGGGTTTTGGTGGCCATATTATGCTTAGTATAGTCTTATTTGATCGGGTGAGATAGAGCTCAAGCTGTTTGCTGAGGAAGGATGACGTCTTGCATCAACGGGCGGCGGTGTCCAGATTCATCTTGTACGGTGAGGAGTGATGGATCGGTGGTGTGACGGAGGTTTGGTAGCGCGCCAAACAGCGGTCGGCGTGGTGCAGACTCGACCTTGATCGCACGAACGGGCGTAGCTACTCGGACTGCTATCGGGAGGTCGATCTGATCAGATGCATGAGCGGCCGCTACGATATGAACTGCAGCGCGCTTGGCCTTACGCTTCCTAGAGAGGCTTTGCGCCCAGACTACAACCACGCTGACATTGAAGAGGATGATAAGCGGAGCAGCCATAATTGCTTGATTGATCGGGTCGGCTGTTGGGGTGGCAAAAGCCGCGATGATGAAGCTGGCTACGATCACCCAGCGCTGTTTGCTGAAGAGTTTGCCTGGGCCCATTGGCTTGATTCGGTCGATGAATGAGATGACGAGTGGGAGCTGGAAGATAATTGCAAACGTACATATGTAGGTCATGGTGAAAGTCATATATTCCTTGGCGGAGATCAATGGCTCGATCCCCAAGCCGCCAAAGCTCTTCAGGAAGTTGAGTGCACTTGGCAAACTAATGAAGTAAGCAAATGATACACCAGCTGCTGCGAGTAGGAGCGAGTAGATGAGTTGGCGCGTGCCGCGGTGGGCGAGCTTCACATTCCCGGCTGGCTCGATAAACTTCAGGAGGTTGTAGACGACGACGGGAAGACAGATGACGATACCGGCGAACATACAGAGACTCATGAGGAAGTCGAGACCACCAGTTGGGCTGGAGTAGTAGAGCTTTTCACCGAGTGGCTTAGTGAGGATGCGAGTCAGCGGTCCTTGGAGTGCCCAGCCGAGTCCCGAACCAACTGCCATAGCTAGCGCACAAACGGTTATGCGTCGACGTAGTTCCTCGATATGTGCAGCAAATGAGCCTGGGCGTACGGGAGTAGATTGTTTACGTTTTTTCATAGTATCAACCTCTTACCTGAGTCACTGATCGAGGCTTGGAGTCAGCTCCTTCGGAGTAGCCGCCGCCGCCGTATGATGCGGGCGCCTTGATGGCGGTTGGTTGAGAGTACTTGGCGCTCTTGGAGTCTTGTTGGAGGAGATTCTCTAGAAGGCTTGAGATGCCGATTATCCCGATGATAGCGGCGCCCATATAGAGGAGAAACTCTCGACGATTCATATCGCGAGCTAACAGATTCTGCAGAGCTGTCTGGTGATCAAAAAACATACTTTTGTCTCGGTTTATCTTTGTATTTTGGAGCCAATAACACTTATGATTACTTATAATTTTACGCTCCTGGCGAGCGATGTCAAATGTGCAACAGTCAGAATCGTCACCAGGGTAATGGCTTGTTATTCCAGGTTAGGTATTCTAAGATAAGAGTAAGAAAAAGAGGGAGTTATAGTTTATGGAAATCTTGGGACTGGGCCTGCCGGAACTTATCATCATCGTACTGATCCTGTTGCTGTTGTTCGGGGCTGCTAAGCTTCCAGAGCTCGGACGTAGCATTGGTGGCTTCACCAAAGAAGTGAAGAAGGGCTTTGAAGACGACAAGAAAGACACGAAGAAAAGTGACGCAAAGAAGGAAGACGAATAGCCTCTCCTTACAAAATCAAAATCCCCGCTCATGGCGGGGATTTTGATTTTGTCCTATCTTTTCTAGGGGGAGACTTTATCGACCGATGAAGGTCAGTGCTGTCCCAGCTCGCCCTGCGCGTCCCGCACGTCCAATACGGTGTACGTAGTCATCGTAGGTCTGCGGAGTTGTGAAGTTGATCACGTGAGTGATGTCAGAGACGTCGATACCTCGAGCAGCTACATCTGTAGCGACCAGGATATTGACCTCGTTCCGACGGAACCTATTGAGCGCACGGAGGCGCTGGTTCTGACTCTTGCCGCCGTGAAGGGCATCAACTTTGAAGCCACTCTTCTCGAGCTCGCGCATGAGTCGTTCGACACTTCGCTTGGTCTCGTCGAAGATAAGGGCTTTTGAGAGGTTCTCATCGCGAAGGATGTCGTGGAGCTTCTGCATCTTGTCAGCGCTATCGGCGTGACGGACGACAGACTGCTCTACGTTGTTGCTGGTCTCGCCACTCTTCACTGAGACGAGCTCAGGGTCGGTGAGGAAGCTGTTCACAAGGTTGTCGAGCTTAGAGTCCATGGTCGCTGAGAAGAACAGTGATTGTCGCTTTGGAGCGAGTTCATTCAAGAGGAACGTAATGTCATTGATGAATCCCATGTCTACCATGCGGTCGACTTCGTCGAGTACAACAGCATTGAAGTACTGGAGCTTGAGATTACCCTGCATGACGTGGTCCTTGATTCGTCCTGGTGTACCGATGACGATCTTCGGTCGGTCGCGGAGGCCACGGATCTGAGGGTGCATTGGTGTACCGCCAATAAGCAGGACGCTACGCATACCAGTGCCTTGTGAGAGCCACTTGAGCTCGGTTTCGATCTGGTGAGCAAGCTCACGAGTCGGCGCAATGATGAGGGCCTGTGAAGACTTCTCAGCAATGAGCTTTTGGATAATTGGGATACCAAAGGCAACCGTCTTACCTGAGCCGGTGTCGGCAATACCTACGACGTCACGTCCGAGGAGGCCAAAAGGAATGGAAATGTCCTGGATCTTTGATGGGGTAGTATAACCCTTGTTTGTGATGTTTCGCTTGATGATGTCATCGAGGGCGAAGTCAGCAAAGTTATTAGTAGCTTCGTAGACTTCTTCGGTGACTGGCTTAGCAGCCTGTACGAATCGAGCTGGGTCGATGTACTGTTTGGCAGGTCCGCGTCGTCCGGCACTTGGTCGGAATGATTGGCCAGAACGGCCTGAACCGCCGCCAGAGTTACGTGGTCCAAAAGACCGTCGGGATGGATATCCGGGCATAAAAAAGAATCCTTATTTAGGTGTAGTGATAGTAGATCGTCCGTTGCACCCATAGGTGTCGGTTCATCTCGATTGCTGCGTCATGAAATCGAGTGAATTTTCTACACGGTTCTTCTGTTTAAAGTCAGAAGACCACTAACCAAACCCGGATTCATTGAGAAACAATATATACATCTTAACATAAGGAGTGAGAAGCGTCAATTAGGAGGTGTATCTTGCAGTGCATACAAATAGTTGTATAATAGCGCCTATCTTTCGATTGAATACTCGACAGGAGTAAGACATGATGTATCGTCTCGAAGTGATTGAGTACCCGGAGGGGGATGAAGTGGGTGACTCGGTGGTCTATGCGGCCGCTCCACCAAAATTGGTCTGGCAGAAAGAATGCACGACAGAAGCTCGCGCCATCCGCGATGCGAAGCAGGACATCCTGCGCCGCCTTCGTCTCAGGTGTGAGACTCCGCCTACCCACCATCTTTACATGGTGTCGGGTGGTCGCCGTGGCGAAATCATCCTTCCGCAGATCAGTTATGAGCCAGCGTCCAGGTGGGAGCACTTTTTCTACGGTCTGGACCAAGCACCTCGGTTTGTCAGCTGAACTCACTCATTCGCGAGAAGCACCTAGCTTCTTGCGAATGAGTTTTTTTAATGAAATTGCGACAATATTGGCCGAATGTGAGATATCTAACAAAAAGTTGACGAAGAAGGATTACGATAAACATAACAACCGTATTAGAAATGTGCGGAGTACCAAGACAAAAGAAAGGACTACAAAAATCAAACCCAGTATGTGATTACACAACGGCTTGTGAGTTGGAGGGGAAATGAAAGCACGTGGTTTTGTCTGTGGAGTGTCGTACCGGCAAAATTCTTCCGGTCGACGTTGCCGCATCGCTGAGATCAGGGTCGCGGATAGGACGTACTTCGTCGTCCCGCCACCCGGACGCAGCTTGGCGTGTGGCGACATGGTCGTGGCCGATATCTCGGAAATCCCCGGGATTCGCCCGACCACACTCGTCTCCTAGTCGGTTCGTCAGTTGGCTCGTTTACCCAGGGCTTGTCCCTGGGTAGGCGTGGCCGATTTTTTATTCAGCGCTACAGCGACCGGTCGATACGGCAGTGCGGCTGCTCTCGGCAGCGCGAATGCTCGGGAGTGCTTGTGGCATGGTGATGGCGTAGCCGATGTTGGCCTGGCTGACGGATTTCGCGAAGATGATGCCGGCCACTGCGCCATTCTCATCGATCAGCGGACCACCCGAATCACCCTGCTGCACATCGGCAGCAATCTCATAGATCTGGCGCTGGATGCGTCCGCGGTTATAAATATTGCGACCGACAGCCACGACATGGTCGATAACGACACTCGCACTCGCTATTTCTTTTCCGCCTCCAGGGAATCCAATGATGGCCCCAGACGACCCGTCCTTGAGAAGAGGCTCGTGGAGGGGCAGTGCTGGGAGGTTGAGTCCCTTGGCATTAAGTACCGCGATGTCTAGGTCTGGATTGAAATAAATGGGCGTAGCTGCATAGGTTCGACCGGCTTCGACAATGGTAGGTGAAGCAATGCCAGATATGACATGGGCATTTGTCACGACGAGATCACCACTCACTACC